>NZ_JBIAFG010000001.1:0-293559 GCF_042869175.1 Micromonospora sp. NPDC007208
CTGCGGGCCCCCGAATCGCGCCCCCCGGCCCCTCCTCCAAACCGGTTCCCGGCCCCCCCCCCCCCAACCCCCCGGGGGGGGGGGGCGCCCCCCCCCCCCCCCCCCCGGGGGGGCCCCCCCGGCGGGCCCCCCCCTCCTGTGGTCTACGCGCTTCGGTCGGGTAGGGCGGTCTGCTCCCACAGCGACTTCATCTCGTCGAAGGCCTGCTCCATCAGCTGCACCATCGCCTGCCGGGCACGCTCACCGTCGCGCCGCTGGATCGCCTGGGCGACGTCGGCGTGCATCTGGAGGGCCTGCTCGTGCGGGTGGTGTGGCATGAGGTGGTGCTTGTGCCGGCCGGTGAGCACCTCCGCGACCAGGTCCTGGAGCCGGACGAACATCTCGTTGCCGGAGGCGAGCAGGACGCGCCGGTGAAACTCGATGTCGAGGTGCAGGAAGCGCTCCTCGTCACCGGCCTCGCCGGCCGCCCACATCTTCGCCGCCAGCCCGACGAGGTCGCTCGCCTCGTCATGGCCGATCCGGCTGGCGGCCAGGAAGGCCGCGTGTGGCTCGACGGCGGTGCGCAGTTCGGTGATCGAGCGGAGCTGGGCCATCCGGCCGGCCGAGGCGAGGCGCCAGCGGATCACCTGCGGGTCGAAGACGTTCCACGCGCTCGCCGGCCGGATCATCACACCTACCCGTCGGCGCGCCTCGATGAACCCGATCGAGGCCAGCACCCGCAGCACCTCGCGGACGACCGAGCGGGACACGGCGTACCGGTCGACCAGCTCGTCGATGTTGAGGACCGATCCGGGTGCCACTTCGCCGCCGCAGATGGCGGTGCCGAGGTGTTCGAGGACGCGCGCGTGCAGCCCGGACTCGACGGGAAGGGCCGGGGCGGCTGCAACCTCTGGTGAGGACGGTTCCACCCAAAGATCATATCATTTGCATGTACCTCTTGAGGTAATCAGCTTATTCGGCCTAGCATCCCGATGTTAAGCGGATGTAACACCGAGGTAGCGGCTCTCTCGGGGGCGGCGGCCACGACAGAAGGAGAGACAAGCGTGCGACGTCGATCGATAATCGGCACTTCTCTGGCTGTGGTCGCCGCCATGGGCCTGGCCGCCTGCGGCGGCGATGGCGGCGGCGAGGACTCGAAGACCGTCCGCGTGACACTTGTCAACCACGTGTGGACAGAGAACATCAAGAAGGCCCTGCCGGAGTTCGAGAAGCAGTCCGGGCTCAAGGTCGAGGTCACCCAGCTCGGTGAGGACCAGCTCTCCGACCAGTACAACGTCAAGCTCAACGCCGGGTCCACCGACCTCGACGTGATGATGTACCGGCCCCTGCAGGAGGGGAAGCAGTTCGGCAAGAACAAGTACCTCGCCGACCTGAGCGAGAGGGTCAAGTCCGACAGCGCCTTCGAGTTCGGTGACTTCCAGGCCGGGCCGGTGCAGGCGACGACCTATGAGGACAAGGTCGTCGGGCTGCCGATCATCACCGAGCAGGAGGTTCTCTACTACCGCAAGGACCTGCTGACGAAGTCCGGCTTCACCGCGCCGCCCAAGACCCTCGACGAGCTCAAGGCGCAGGCCGCGAAGATCGAGGCCGACAACCCGGGCGTCGCCGGCTTCGTCGCCCGTACCGGCAAGGCCGCCGCCGTCACGCAGTTCTCCAGCTTCCTCTTCAGCTTCGGCGGCGACTTCGTGGACTCCAGCGGAAAGGCCACCGTCAACACCGAGCAGGCCAAGCAGGCGTACGCCTACTACGGCGGGCTGCTCCGGGACCACGGCCCGGAGAACATCAGCACCGACATGAGCTGGTCGGAGGCGATGGCGATCTTCACGCAGGGCAAGGCCGCCTTCTACACCGAGGCCAACTCGCTCTACAAGAACGCCACCGACCCGACCAAGTCCAAGGTCGTCGACTCCGTCGGCTTCGCCGCCTTCCCGGCCGGCCCGGCCGGGTCGAAGCCGTACAACATCCCGTCCTGGGCCCTCGGGGTGAACGACAGCTCGGAGAACAAGGACAACGCCTGGAAGTTCATCCAGTGGGCCGCCGGCAAGGAGCAGGCGCTGGCGCAGCAGACGGCCGGCGTACCCGGCGCCCGTACCTCGGTCTGGGCGAACCCGGCGGGTACCGCCTCCTACCCCAAGGATCTTGCCGAGGCCAACACGGTCAGCACCGCCAACGGCGTCGGGCACGACCGTCCGCTGGTGGTCAAGGTGGCCCAGGCGCGGGAGATCGTCGGCCAGCCGATCGTCGACGCGATCACCGGCAAGGACGCCGCCAGCTCGGCGGACACGGCAAACGCGGCGTTCCAGAAGTTCCTCGACGACGAGGCGAAGTAACCCACGCGCTGGGCGGCGGGGCCGACCGGCTCCGCCGCCTCGCCGGGACCTGACCCCTCCAACCCGGAGATCTCAATGTCAGCCGTTCTCACCCCCCGTACCGATTCGCCCGAGGCCCCCGCGGCGTCCCTGGACACGACGTCGGCCTGGTCGCGTTGGGCCAACGACCACCGCAAGTGGCTCTTCGCGGCACCCGCCATGGCGTTCGTCGCCGTGCTGATCATCTTTCCGGTGGCGTGGACCGGGTACCTGAGCCTGACCGACGCCGAGGGTTCGGTGCGCGCCGAGTCGGAGTTCATCGGCTTCCAGAACTACCTCGACGTGCTCACCGACACCGACCGGTTCTGGCCGGCGGTCTGGCGAACGGTCCTCTTCACCGGCGTCGTGTTGTTCTTCGAGGTCGTCCTCGGCATGGCGATCGCGCTACTGCTGTGGCGGCCCTTCCGCGGTGAGAAGTGGGTCCGCGTCGCGATCCTCCTGCCGCTGGTGGCCACTCCGGTGGCGGTCGGCATGATGTGGCGCCTGATCTTCGACCCGAACATCGGGATGGCGAACCAGCTGCTCGGCTGGATCGGCATCGGCCCCCAGCCCTGGCTGGCCGGGCAGCACTCGGCCCTGCCGACGACGATGTTCATCGACATCTGGCAGTGGACCCCGATGGTCGTGCTGATCCTGCTCGCCGGGCTCACCTCGCTCTCCGACGAGCCCCAGGAGGCCGCCCGGATCGACGGCGCCAGCAGCTGGCAGCGGTTCCGGCACGTCACCCTGCCGCTGCTGATGCCCACGGTGATCGTCGCCATCCTGCTGCGCGGCATCGACGCGCTGAAGACGTTCGACATCCTCTACGCCACCAAGGGGCGCGGCGGTGGGTCCTTCCACGAGGTCGAGACCCTCAACGTGTACGCGTACGGCCTCAGCTTCGACTACAACGACTACGGCGTCTCGTCGACAGTCCTCATCATCTTCTTCCTGATCATCATCGGGGTGATGTGGGCCCTCACCTATCGCAAGAAGGGGCTGGGCCGATGAAGCCGAGCAAGCCGTACCGGGTGTTCCGCACGTCGGCTCTGGTCGTCGTGGTCTTCGCGTTGATGGCGCCGTTGCTCTGGATGATCGCCGCGTCGTTCAAGACCAACGTGGACATCTACGACACCGCCAAGGCGTTCGCCTTCTCGCCCAGCCTGAAGAACTACGAGACAGTTCTCCAGCAGGCGAACTATCTCGAGTTCATCGGCAACAGCCTCTGGGTGGCGTTCGCGGCCACCACGCTCTCGCTCCTGCTCGGGGTGCCCGCCGCGTACTCGATGAGCCGGTTCAGCATGAAGAAGTCCGCGCTCGTCGTGCTCATGGCCCGGGTGATCCCCGGCGTCTCGCTCCTGGTGCCCTGGTACTACGTCTTCTCGAACCTGAAGATGGTCGGCGGCTTCACCGTGCTGATCCTGAGCCACATGTTCGTGTCGCTGCCGCTGATCGTCTACATCATGATGGGCTACTTCGACGGCCTGCCGGCCGAGTTGGAAGAGGCCGCGCTTGTCGACGGGCTGACCCACATCGGCGCGTTCCGGCGGATCACCCTGCCGCTGTCGGTGGCCGGCGTGGCGACCGCCGGGATCCTCTCCTTCATCTTCTCCTGGAACAACTTCATGTTCGCCCTGGTGCTCTCCGGCTCCGACACGAAGACGCTGCCCGTCGCGATCTTCGACTTCGTCGGCTACGCCAGCATCGACTGGGGCGGCCTGATGGCCGCGGCGACCGTGGTCACCCTGCCGATCATGCTGATCGCCCTGTTCGTGCAGAAGTACGTCGTCTCCGGTCTCACCGCCGGTGCCACGAAGGGCTGACCGGTCATGACGACGATCGCAAAGGTAGAGACTTTCCTGGTCGCGCCCCGCTGGCTGTTCGTCCGGATCGAGACGGAGTCCGGCATCGTCGGCTGGGGCGAGGCGACCTGCGAGGGCCGGTCCGAGACCGTGCGCACGGCCGTCCACCAGCTCAGCGAGCTGCTCACCGGTCGGGACGCGCTGCGCATAGAGGACCACTGGCAGGTGCTGACCAAGGGGTCCTTCTACCGGGGTGGCCCGATCCTGGCCAGCGCGGTCGCCGGTCTGGACCAGGCACTCTGGGACATCGCCGGCAAGCACTACGGCGCCCCCGTGCACCAGCTCCTCGGCGGGCCGGTCCGGGACCGGATCCGGGTCTACGGCTGGATCGGCGGTGACGAGCCCGCCGAGATCCGCGACCAGATCAGTGCCCGGATCGAGGCGGGCCTGACCGCGGTGAAGATGAACGCGTCCGGGCGGATGGGCCCGCTCGCCTCGGTCGCCGACCTCGACGCGGTGGTGCGACGGGTGGCCGTCGCCCGCGAGGTCCTCGGCGACGACCGCGACGTCGCGGTCGACTTCCACGGCCGGTTCACCCTCGCCAACGTCCGGCGGGTCGCCCCGCTGCTGGAGCCGTACCGGCCGTTCTTCCTGGAGGAACCGGTGGTGCCGGAGAACTCGCACCTGATCGGTGAGGTCGTCCGTTGCACGAGCACCCCCGTCTCGACGGGGGAGCGGCTCTACAGCCGGCAGGAGTTCCTGCCCGTGTTGCAGGCCGGCATCGCCGTGGCCCAGCCGGACCTCGCGCACGCCGGCGGCATCACCGAGGTTCGCAAGATCGCCACGTTGGCCGAGGTGTACGACGTACAGCTCGCCCCGCACTGCCCGCTCGGGCCGATCGCCCTCGCCGCCTGCCTGCAGGTCGGCTTCGCCACACCGAACTTCCTGATCCAGGAGCAGAGCATCGGCATCCACTACAACCAGGGCGCCGAGGTGCTCGACTACTGCCTCGACCAGACCCCGCTGACCTTCGTGGACGGGTACGTGCAGCGGTTGACCGCGCCTGGTCTCGGCATCGAGATCGACGAACACGCGGTGCGAACGGCCGACAAGCGCGGGCACGCCTGGCGCAGCCCGACCTGGCGGCACCCCGACGGCTCCTACGCGGAGTGGTGAGACCCCGACCGGTAAGAACGAAAGGCACCCCGTGAAGATCGTCGCAGCAGACGTCATCGTGTCCAGCCCCGACCGGAACTTCGTCACCCTCAAGATCACCACCGATGAGGGCATCACCGGCCTGGGCGACGCCACGCTCAACGGCCGTGAGCTCTCCGTCGCCTCGTACCTGCGCGACCACGTCGCCCCGCTGCTGATGGGGCGGGACCCGCACCGGATCGAGGACACCTGGCAGTTCCTGTACCGGTCGGCGTACTGGCGGCGCGGCCCGGTCACCATGGCGGCCATCGCCGCCGTGGACGTCGCGCTGTGGGACATCAAGGCCAAAGCCGCCGGCATGCCGCTGTACCAACTGCTGGGCGGCGCGTCCCGCACCGGCATCATGGCGTACGGGCACGCGTCGGGGCGGGACATCCCCGAGCTGTTCGACTCGATCCGCCGCCACCTCGACGAGGGCTTCCGGTCGATCCGCGTGCAGACCTCGGTGCCGGGGATCAACGCGGTCTACGGTGTGGCCGCGCAGCCCAGCTCCACCGGCCAGCGCTACGACTACGAGCCCGCCCAGCGCACCCCGCTGCCCGCCGAGGAGGACTGGGACACTCGCGCGTACCTGCGCCACCTGCCGTCGGTCTTCGAGGCGGTGCGTGGCGAGTTCGGCCCGGAACTGCCGCTGCTGCACGACGGTCACCACCGGATGACCCCGATCCAGGCCGCCAAGCTCGGCAAGGCCCTCGAACCGTACGACCTGTTCTGGCTGGAGGACTGCACCCCGGCCGAGAACCAGGAGGCGCTGCGGCTGGTCCGCCAGCACACCACCACCCCGCTGGCCATCGGTGAGGTCTTCAACACGGTCTGGGACTACCAGACCCTGATCCGCGAACAGTTGATCGACTACGTCCGGTCCGCGGTCACCCACACCGGCGGCATCACCGCCATGCGCAAGCTGCTCGACTTCGCCGCCCAGTACCAGATCAAGTCCGGCATCCACGGCCCCACCGACATCTCCCCGGTGGGTATGGCCGCGGCGCTGCACCTGGACCTGGCCATCCACAACTTCGGCATCCAGGAGTACATGAAGCACACGCCGCTGGCCAACGAGGTGTTCCGGCAGTCGTTCACCTTCACCGACGGCTACCTGCACCCCGGCGACCAACCGGGGCTCGGGGTGGAGCTCGACGAGGAGGTGGCGGCCCGGTTCCCGTACGAGCCGGCGTACCTGCCGTTCAACCGGCTCAAGGACGGCACGGTCCATGACTGGTGAGCGGCGCGGCCCCCGGCCCACCCGACACGTCGTGGTGATGGGCGTCTCCGGGGCCGGCAAGACCACTGTGGCGCGGGGGATCAGCGCCGCGACCGGGCTGACGTTCGCCGAGGCGGACGAGTTCCACTCCCCGGAGAACGTGGCGCGGATGCGCTCCGGCGTACCGCTGGACGACACCACCCGGTGGCCCTGGCTGCGGGACATCGCCGGGTGGATCGCCGATCGCAGCGCGGAGGGTCGCTCGACGGTGCTGGCCTGCTCGGCGTTGAAGCGGTCGTACCGGGACGTGCTCCGCCAGGGCCCGCTCCGGGTGGACTTCGTGCACCTGGACGGGCCGGCGGAGGTCATCCGAGCCCGGCTGGCCCGGCGCGAGGGGCACTACATGCCGGCCAGTCTGCTGGAGTCGCAGCTCGCCACGCTGGAACCGGCCGAGCCGGACGAGTCGGTGCTCGTCCTCGATGTCTCGTTGGCCCCGGAAGCCCTGGTCGCGGCGGCCGTCACGGGCCTCGGCCTGCCTGGTCCGGTGCCGGTGGGGGAGCACCGGGACCGCGCATCCGCAGGCGCTCCGGAGGCATGTTAGGTTAGCCTGCCCTAATCGTAAGTGGAGTCCCCGCCGTGCCCTCATCGATCCGAGCGTGACAGTCGCCGAGACCACCGGTGCTGTGGTGCTCCGTCGCGCGCTGCGTCGACAGCGCGCCCGGGTGGCCGCCGGCATCGCGCTGCTCTGCACCCACCAGGCCACCGAAGCCCTCGTCCCGGTGGCCATCGGCGTGGTCATCGACCGTGCGGTGGCCACCGGGGACGTCCGCGCCCTGCTGCTCTCGCTGGCCGGCCTGGCCGCCCTGTTCACCGTGCTCGCCTTCGCCTACCGGGCCGGCGCGCGACTGGCGTTCGCCGCCGTCGAACACGAGGCGCACGCCACGCGGGTCGAGATCGTCCGCAGCGCCCTCGACCCGCGTGGACGCCGGTCGGGCCTGCGCGACGGCGAGCTACTGTCCGTGACGGCCTCCGACGCCGAGCTGTCCGCGCTCGTCGTGCGGGTCGCGGGACTCACCGCCGCGGCGCTCACCGCCATCGTGGTCGCGGCCGTCGCGCTGCTCGTCGTCGACGTACCCCTCGGCCTCGGGGTGCTCATCGGCGTACCCCTGCTGGTCGTCGCCCTTCAGCGGATGGCGCCGCTGCTCACCCGGCGCAGCGCGTCGCAGCAGGAGGCGCTCGCCGCCACCACCGCCCTCGCCGTCGACCTCGTCACCGGCCTGCGCGTGCTGCGCGGCATCGGCGCACAGGACCACGCCGCCCGCCGGTACGCGGGGGCCAGCCGCCACGCGCTCGACGTCACCCTGCGCGCCGCCACCACCAAGGGCCTGCACCTCGGGCTCACCACCACCGTCAACGGACTCTTCCTCGCGACGGTCGCCGGAGCCGCGGGCTGGCTCGCGCTGCAGGGCCGGCTCACCATCGGTGAACTCGTCGCCGTGGTCGGGCTGGCCCAGTTCATCGCCGAGCCGGTGCAGACGCTCGGGTACTGCGTCCAGTTGTTCGCCATGGCCCGAGCCTCGGCGGGGAGGGTCGCCCGGGTCCTCGGCGCCGCTCCGGTGGTGCAGCCGGGTGACGCCGGACCGCCCGCCCCGAGCCCGTCCCGGCTCGCCCTCGACGGGGTCTCGTACGCGGGCCTCGACGACGTCAGCCTGCGCGTCCGCGCCGGGGAGATCCTGGGCGTGCTCGCCTACGACCCGAGTGAGGCCGAGGCGCTGGTCGCGCTGCTGGCCGGCCGGGTGCCCCGTGCGGAGCACCGGGGGACGCTCCGCGTCGACGGCGTTCCCGCCGACGAGTTGCACATCGACGCCGCGCGCGCCGTGGTCTTGGTCGAGCAGCATGACGTGGCGCTGTTCGAGGGGACGCTGCGCGCCAACCTCAGTGCCGGCGCCTCCGTCGACGACGAGGTCCTGCGTGCTGCCGTGCGGGCCGCCGCCGCGGAGGACGTGCTCGCCGCGCACCCGCACGGGTTGGACCGCCTGCTCACCGAACGCGGGGCGAACCTCTCCGGCGGGCAGCGGCAACGGATCGGGCTGGCGCGGGCGCTCGTCGCGGACCCGCCGGTGCTGGTGCTGCACAACCCCACCACGGCGGTCGACGCGGTGACCGAGGGGTTGCTCGCCACCAGGCTGACCGAGGCTCGCGGGGCGGGCACCCGCGGCACGGTGCTGATCACCACCAGCCCGGCGCTGCTGCGGATCACCGACCGGGTCGCGGTGATCGACCGGGGACGGGTCGTCGCCGAGGGTCCGCACGAGCGGTTGCTCGCCAGCGACGCCCGCTACCGGGAGGAGACCCTGCGATGACGTGCGAACCGATCACCCGGCACCTGCTGCCGACGGCCACCGGCCGGCAGACCTGGGCCGCCCTCCGTACCGAGCTGGCCCTCCTGCCCGGGCTCAGCGCCGTCGCCGGCACGTTGCTGGTCGCCGCCGCCGCGACCGGGCTGGTCGCCCCCTGGGTGCTCGGCCGCCTCGTCGACGACGTCATCGCCGGGACCGACACGCCACGGGTGATCGCCTGGGCCGGTGTGATCGCGGGCGCCGCCGTACTCGCGGGACTCCTCACCGCGGTCGGAGCGGCGGTCGCCGCGCGCCTCGGCGAGACCGTGCTGGCGAGACTCCGGGAGCGGGTCCTCGACCGTGCCCTGCACCTGCCGTCGGCCACCCTGGAACGGGCCGGGACCGGGGACCTGGTGGCCCGTGCCGGCGACGACGTGGCCGTGGTGACGAATGTGATCGCCACCAGCGGACCGGCCTTCCTCGGCGCGCTGCTGTCCGTCGTGTTGACCGCGGCGGGACTCTTCGCCCTCGACTGGCGACTCGGCGTCGCCGGGTTGGCCGCGGCCCCGGCGTACGCGGTGGCGCTGCGCTGGTATCTCAAGCGTTCGGTGCCCTACTACGCCCGCGAGCGGGTGGCGACCGGCGAGCGCGCGCAGGCGACGGCCGAGGCGTTGCGGGGCGCGGCGACCGTGCGCGCCTACCGGATGGAGGACGCCCACGTCGCGCGGATCGCGGAGCGCTCCGGCGTCGCCCGCGACCTGTCGCTGGAGATCTTCGGTCTCTACACCCGCTTCGGGCTGCGCATCAACCGCTCGGAGTTCGTGGGGCTCGCCGCCGTGCTGCTCGCCGGCTTCCTGCTGGTACGCGGCGACCTGGCCACCGTCGGAGCCGCCACCACGGCCGCGCTCTACTTCCACCGCCTCTTCAACCCCATCGGCCTGCTGCTGTTCGAGTCGGACTCGGTGTTGCAGGCCGGGGCCAGCCTGGCCCGACTCGTCGGGGTCACCACCCTGCCGGACACCGCGGCCCCCGCCGGCACCGAGCCCGCCCGTCCCGACCGGGCCGTACCGGCGGCACTGGAGGTGACCGTCGCGCAGCACCGCTACGACGACGGGCCGGTGGTGCTGCGGGACATCGCCCTGCGTCTCGCACCGGGGGAGCGCGTCGCCCTGGTCGGCGCGAGCGGCGCGGGCAAGAGCACCCTCGCCGGCATCATCGCCGGCATCATCGCGCCCACCGACGGCGCGGTGACCCTGCGCGGCGTGCCGCTGACACAGCTCGACGAGCACCGCCTCCGTCGCGAGATCGCCCTGATCAGCCAGGAGGTGCACGTCTTCGCCGGGCCGCTCGCCGACGACCTGCGCCTCGCCGACCCGGACGCCACCGACGCCGAGATCGCCGCCGCCCTCGACCTCGTCGGCGCCACCGAGTGGGTGCGGACCCTGCCGGACGGTCTCGCCACCGCGGTGGGGGAGGGTGGGCGGCAGCTCACCTCGGCCCAGGCCCAGCAGCTCGCGCTGGCCCGCCTCGCTCTCGCCGACCCGGCCGTCGCGGTCCTCGACGAGGCCACCGCCGAGGCGGGCAGCGCGGGGGCGCGCGACCTCGACCGCGCCGCCGTGGCGGCCACCGAGGGCCGTACCACGCTGATCGTGGCCCACCGACTCAGCCAGGCGGCCACCGCTGACCGCGTCGTCGTCCTCGACCAGGGGCGGGTCGCCGAGCACGGCACCCACGCCGAGCTGCTCAGGGCCGGGGGCGGGTACAGCCAGCTGTGGCGCTCGTGGAGCGTGCCCGACCTCGTGGTCCCGCGCGAACGCGAGAACGCGGACCAGCCCGTCCCGAGCTGAGCGGCCCCGGTTCCCGTCCCCTCGGACATCCGCGAAATCAGTCGAACGTGGGAACCCCGGGAACTTTTCCGGACCGGTCGGCGACCACCAGAGTGCGCGGCCGACCGGCGGCGTTCCGACGGCGGCATCTCGGCATCGAGGAGCGGCCCGTGGCACACAGGACGGTGGTCTGTGCGAAACGGCGTCGCTGACGACGACCAGGTGACCCGGTGGGCGCGGGAGGCGGGCCAGGGTGACCGGCAGGCCGCCACGGCGTTCATCCGGGCACTACAGGACCAGGTCTGGCGGTTCCTGTCACACCTGGCCGGGCCGGGGGAGGCCGACGACCTGACCCAGGAGACGTTCCTGCGGGCGATCCGCAACCTGCCCGGCTTCGCCGGCCGCTCGTCGGCCCGTACCTGGGTGTTCACCATCGCCCGGCGCGTTGCCGTGGACCACGTCCGGACGGCGGTGGCCCGGCCGAGGACGGCGTCGGTGCCGGACTGGCAGGCGGCGGCCGAGGCCGCCGGTGCGATCACCGGCGGTGCCGACGAGGGCGTGACCCTGCACCAGCTGATCGCCGGCCTGACCCGGGAGCGCCGCGAGGCGTTCGTCGCCACCCAGGTGCTCGGCCTGTCCTACGCCGAGGCGGCGGACGTCTGCCAGTGCCCCGTCGGCACGATCCGATCCCGGGTCGCCCGGGCGCGCGAGGATCTCGTCGCCGCCTGGCAGGCCGACACCGACCCGGGCCACGGGCGACGAACCGGCTGAAGGTGGATACTGCCGCAATGAGTGTGCGGCGTTCCCTGTTCCTGCACTCCGAGCTGCGCCGCCGACCGTACGACCTGCTGCGGTCGATGCTGGCCCAGGTCGACCCGGCCACGCCGCCGAACGGACCGGACGGGCCGGTGGCCGTCCTCGAACGGCGCGTGGCGTCCCTGCTCGGCACTGACGAAGCCCTCTTCTTCCCGTCCGGGACGATGGCGCAGCAGGTGGCCCTGCGCATCCACGCCGACCGCCGCGGCCGGCGGGCCTTCGCCGCCCATCCGCAGTGTCACCTGGAGGCCTGGGAGCAGCAGGGGTACGCCGTCGTGCACGGGTTGCGCTTCCAGCCCGTCGGCGACCGCCACCGGCTGATGACCCTGGCCGATCTCGCCTCCGTCGCCGAACCGCTCGCGGCGGCGGTCTGGGAGCTGCCGCAACGGGACATCGGTGGGCTGCTGCCGGAGTGGGACGACCTCGTCACGCAGACCGAAGCGATGCGTGAGCGCGGCGCGGCCGTTCACCTCGACGGCGCGCGCCTGTGGGAGGCCCAGACGTACTACCAGCGGCCGTTCGCCGAGATCGCCGCGCTGTTCGACACCGCGTACGTCTCGTTCTACAAGGGACTGCAGGGCGTCGGCGGTGCCGCGTTGGCCGGGGACGCCGCCCTGGTGGCCGAGGCCCGGGTGTGGCGCCGGCGGCTCGGCGGCGACGTCTACGACGCGTGGCCGCTGGCGCTCACCGCACTGCACGGCCTGGACACAGTGGTGCCCCGGCTGCCGGCGCACCGGGAGCATGCGGTGGCGATCGCGGCGGCCATCAACGCCGACGGGGTGGCCCGCGCCTTCCCGGACCCACCGCAGACGCCGATCTTCCACGTCCACCTCCCGGTCGGCCCGGACGCCGCGATGCGGGCCGCCGACGCCCTGCTCGCCGCGGACGGGGTGGAGTTGTTCGGGCGGGTACGGTCCGCGCCGGCCCCGGACAGGTGCTCGTTCGAGGTCAGCGTCGGGGAGAACGCCATGGACCTCGCCCCGGACGAGGTCGTCACGTTCCTCCACGAGCTGCTGCGCCACGCCACCTGACATTGATCCGTGCCACTGCGGCGGCTACCCTCGGCTGGTCCATGGTCAACTGCGACCGTACGGAGGCCGGCGATGAACCACGAACATCCACCCGTCTGCTGTGGCGGCGACGGGGAACGGCCGCCGACCGGGTTGAGCCGTCGCAGGCTGCTGCGCGGCACCGTGTTGACCACCGGTGCCCTGGCTGTCGGCGGTGTCGTCGGCCTGCCGGGGATCGCGTCCGCCGCACCCGTGATCTACAACCCGTTCGCCGGCTACCGGATCACCGGCACCTGGCAGGACCACCTCAACAGCGGTTCGCTCGGCGGTATCGACTTCGGGATGGGCGTCGGGACCAACCTGCCGGCCTGTGGCGCCGGCACGATCCAGAACATCCCGAACAACGGTACGGGCGGCCACACCGTCACCATCCAGCACGCGGACGGCTACCGCAGTCAGTACCTGCACCTGTCCCAGTTCCTGCTGGCCAACGGCACCGCCGTGAGCGCGGGCGCGATCGTCGGGCGGTCCGGTGGCGCGGTGGGCGCACCCGGATCAGGCAGCTCCACCGGCCCGCACCTGCACTGGCACATGATCAACCCGAGCGGCGTCCGCATCAACCCGCTGACCTACATCGGCCAGAACCCGGGTGGCGGCGGCCTGCCGAAGACGTCCACCGAACAGGACGGCATCCCCGGCACCGTCTTCTACAAGCGGATGCAGAACTGGTTGCGGATCACCTCCGGCTACACGGGCCCGATCGACGGCGTTCCCGGTGCGGGGACCTACGCGGCCCTGCAGCAGGCCATGCGCGGGTACGGCTACACCGGTCCTCTCGACGGCGTGCCGGGGACGAACACCTGGAAGGCCGTTCAGCGGCTCGCCTCGGGGTGGGGCTACACCGGCCCGATCGACGGGGCGATGGGGCCGAACTCGTGGCGGGGCTTCGCCCGGTTCCTCAACCAGAACCAGTGGGATTGACCCGCTCGATCAACGGAATGGACGAGGTGCGCCGCGCTTCCTAAGATCACGCCGGTGAACACCGAACCTCTGCACGTCGCGGGCGTAGCCGGCCCGATTGTCGTCACCACCAAAGCCTTCGGGGGGCGCCCTGCCGTCACCGTGGCCGGGGTGCCGGCCCCCAGGATTGGCAAACGCTACGCGTTGCCGACAGCGGACGGTGGTGTCGTCCAGGCCACGGTACGCACCGCCGTCGCCGACCCTTACCCGACCGTGGAGGTCAACGGTGTGCAGCACCGGACCGGGCCCTCGATACCGGTCCTCCTGCGCATCCTCGCCCTGCTACCGATCCTGCTGTTCACCGTCGGCGGGATCATCGGTGGACTGGTCGGGGCGTTCGGCGTCCTGGCGAACCTGACAGTTGCCCGCACCCGGATGGCACCCGCCGTCAAGGCGCTCGTCATGGTCGGCGTCGGTATCGCCACGGTCATCGTCTGGCTCGTCGTCGCCGTCGCGCTGAACGCGGCGCTCAGCTAGACCGCTCAGCGGACCACCCCCTAACGGTCAGCGCCACCGGTCGACGACCGGTGGCGCTGACGTTGGTGTGGGCGTACCGCCCGCGCTAACCCAGCCGGGTTTCGATGGCCTCGATGATGCGCGGACGCAGCTCGGCGGCGCGGATGACCGCGTCCACCGAGCCGACCTCGACGGCGCGGTGGATGTTGTGCACCCGGTCGAACTCCGCGGCCACCTCGCTGAGTTTCTCCGCGCGCACCGACGAGCGCAGCTCGTCGAGCTCCGCGGTCAGCGCGGCGCGTTCGGTGCCGGTCGCGGCGGCGGTGCGGGCCTCCAGGTCCCGTACCCGGGGGTCGGCCGCGGTACGGGCGTTGACGTCGGCGGAGAACACCACCGCGGCGGCGGGTGCTCCACCGAGCACCGAGGCGAACGAGCCCTCCAGCGCCAGCACCGTCATGTTCGGGTTCAACGCCTTCGAGAACACCACGAACGCACCGCCGTGGTAGCGCGAGATCACGCAGAAGACGATGGGTCCCCGGAAGTTGACGATCGCCCGGCCGATCTCGGCGCCGTACTCCAGTTGCAGCTTGCGCATCGACTCCGGTGAGCCGTCGAAGCCGGACAGGTTCGCCAGCACGACGAGCGGCCGGTTGCCGCTGGCCGCGTTGATCGCCCGCGCGGCCTTCTTCGACGAGCGGGGGAACAGCGTGCCCGCCGTGTACGTGTCCGGGCCGTCGGTGGGCGGGAAGCCGTGCCGCGGCACCGACCGGGACTCGATGCCGAGCAGGCAGACCGGAATGCCACCGAGGTGGACGTCCTGCACGACCGCGGTGTCCGCGTCCGCCATGCCGGCCCAGCGCTCCAGCACCGGGTGGTCCTGGTCGGAGAGGGCCCGCATCACCGTACGGATGTCGAACGGCTTCTTGCGGTCCGGGTTGGACTCGACGGAGAAGATCTCCCCGACGGTGGCGAAGGCGCTGCCCGCCACGTCGTGCGGGAAGTCGGAGATGTCGCGGTCGGTCGGGTCGGTGGTGACCGCCCGTCGGGGCGCGTCCTCGCCGGGCGCGACGTACGTGTGGTCGTAGTGCGCCATCACCACGTCCCGTGCGGCCGTCAGGTTCGGCGCCCAGTACTGCGCCTGCCCGTTCGGCCCCATCACCCGGTCGTAGCCGCCGATGCCGAAGTTGTCCTCGGCCGACACACCGCCGGAGAAGTCGAGCGACTGCTTGCCGGTGAGCACCATCGCCGAGTCGGGCGTCATCACCAGGATGCCCTTGGTGTGCATGAGCATCGTCGCCTCCGCGTTCCAGTACGGCTGCGCCCCGACGTTGATGCCCGCGACCACGATGTTGATCTCACCGCCGGCCTGGGTGAACTCGACGATCCGCTTGAGCGCCGCGGCCACCCAGTCCATGTTCTCCGTACCGGAGGTCATCGAGATCCGCGCGCCGGCGGAGAGCGCCCACCACTCCAGCGGCACCTGCATCCGCTCGGCCAGGTCCAGTGCGGCGATCACGCGCCGGCACTCCGGCTCGGACAGGGCGCCCAGCGACTTCGTCGGGTCGCCGAGCAGCACCACCCGGGTGACACCCTGCGGGTAGCGCTCGGTCGGCGTGGTGACCACCCCGGCCACGATGGCGGCGCCGTTGCGCCCCTTCGGCCGGTCCACCGGCACCAGCACGTGGTGGTCGTCGAGGTCGTACTCGACGAAGTCACCGAGCCGGCCGGTCAGCTCGTACGGGTACACGGTGTTGCGGCTGCTGGCCCGCAGCACCTTGAGCCGGTACTCGTCGAGGGGCTCGATCGGCTCGACCGGCGGCTCCCCGACGGCCAGCTCGGCGCCGCCCGCGGCGTCGAACGAGATCCGTACGGCGATCCTGGTCAGCTCGCCGGTCCGGCGGTCGCGCTGCCGCGCGATGAACAGGATCTCCTCCAGGCCGGCGCCCGCGGTCGTCGGGCGGACCCGCCCGGCGATCATCTCCATCTCCTCGCGGGTCAGCTCGCTCGGCGGCCACACGTAGACCACGATGCGGTTGGTGTTGAAGCGCGTCTTCGACGGCCGCCGCGACTGGGCGCGGCGGATCGAGTCGAGGCAGGTCGCGATGGCGTCCTCGGCCGTCGGCAGCGCGACCAGACGGCCGTCCTGCTCGCGAAGCTCGGTCAGGTCACGCACCTGCGCGAACGCGACGAGGCGCTCGTCGGCCCGGTTCTCCCGCGCCACGCACTGGAAGAGGTAGACCTCCTCGTCCGACGACGGCAGCCGGGTCAGGTCGAACTTGTGCAGCCGCTCCAGTTGCATCCGCTGCGCGATGTACGGGTGCAGCCCACGGATCAGTCGGTCCTCGGTCAACTGGGCGCCCGACGGGCGGAAGGTGAAGTGGTGGTGCATGACCGCCCCGCCGCGACCCGCGACGGTGGTGGTCACCCGACGGACCTGGGGCGGCAGCGGGTGCGCGGCGACGACCTCGGCCAGCGCCGCCGCCATCGCGTCGAAGTCCTCCGGCTGGTTCTCCCAGCCGAGGTAGATGTCGGCGTCCACGGAGTCCTCGCCGGT
Source organism: Micromonospora sp. NPDC007208 (assembly GCF_042869175.1). Lineage (NCBI taxonomy): Bacteria > Bacillati > Actinomycetota > Actinomycetes > Micromonosporales > Micromonosporaceae > Micromonospora > Micromonospora sp. NPDC007208. The sequence continues at coordinate 16,588 of NZ_JBIAFG010000001.1, forward strand.
GGCCAGCTCGGCCAGCCCGCGCAGTGCGCTGCCCAGCGCGTCGAAGCTCACCGCGGCGGAGACCACGCTCGAGTCGGCGCGCTCGGCGACCACGAACGTGCAGTCGCCGACCGCGCGGGTACGCACGCTGGTGAGCGACCGGTTGCCGTAGTACCGCCGGGTCAGCACCTCCAACATCACCGCGTTGTCGAGGTGGTCGCGGACGAGCCGCTGCCCGAGCAGCCGGACCAGCGGCTCGGTGCTGCGCACCATCTCGGCGATGCGCTCGGCGCGGTCCGCCGCGTCCGGGTGCGCGTCCAGGTGCCGCAGGTGCCCACGGACCTCGGCGTAGACGCGGGCGCGGTTGCGGCGCAGCAGCGGCTGGGCGAACCAGGCGAACACCACGCCGCGGGCGAGGTCCGCGACCACGGGGAAGCGGACCTGCGTCGCGGCGATCAGCCGCTCCAGGGCGAGACCGGCCGGCTCGCGCAGCGTCTCGTCCGGCGGGGTCTCCCGCAGCCAGGCCCGCAACAGCGCCGCGACGACCTGCGCGTCCGCGGACGCACGCTGCTGGGCGAGGAAGATCCGGAAGACGGCGGCTTCGAGGGCGGGAGTGCGGTCCAGGTCGGTGACGCCGTACCGGCCGAGCGCCTTGCCGAGCCTGGTCTGGAAGGCCTCCGGCAGCCCGGCCCGCTCGACGTCGAGGCTCTGCAGGTAGGTGTGGAAGTACTCCCGGGCGCTGTGCACGTGCGCGGCGCCGCCGTCCTCGCCCGTCGGCCGGTTGCGGCTCAGCTCGGCGAGGTCGGCGAACACGTCGATGAGGTCGAGTTCGGCGGCCAGGGGCCGCTGACCGGCTTCGGTGGCCGCCCGCCGTGCGGTGAGGTAGTCGTCGAGCACCCGGCGGTCGTCGTGCGGGTCGACGTCGAAGCCGAGCAGCAGACCGCGAAGGTCCTCCTGACCGCGCCTGCTGCGCTCGTCCGCCGGGATGTCCGTGGTGGCGGTGGGCAGGTCCAGTTCGACGGTCTCGGTGCTCGGGTCGTCCGTGGTCTCCTCGGCGTCGTCCGCGAGCGGCTCCAGGCGCAGCAGCGGCGCACCGGCCTCCACCTGGCTGCCCACCGAGACGGCGCACTCCTTGAGCCGCGCCCGGAACGGCGCCCGCAGCACCGTCTCCATCTTCATCGCTTCCAGCACCAGCACCGGCGCGCCCGCCTCGACCTCGGCGCCGACCTCCAGTGGCGTGGCGACGACCAGCGCGGGCATCGGGGAGCGCAGGACGCCACCCTCGTCCCGGCTGACCCGGTGCGTCACGCCGTCCACCTCGACCAGGTGGGTCGGCCCGTACGTGCCGGTGAGCAGGCGGTAGCGGATGCCGTTGACGACGATCTGACCGGTGTGCCTGTCGAAGCGGTCGAGTTCGACGTCGGCGGTGCGCACCACCGGGCCGGTCTCGATGCCGACCCGGAACCGGTGCGCGCCGACGCGCGCCACCCGCGTGCGGTAGCCGACGCCGCGCAGCTTGAGGTCCAACGGTCGGCCGCTGGCGTGCTGCACCTGCGGGCGTCCGCCGGCCGCCGTCGACAGCAGCCGCTGCCGCTCGACGCGCTCCTCCTCCTCGTACGCCTCGATGGCGGCGGCGGCCAGGGCGACCGCGGAGTGGCGGTGCGTGACGAGCCGGCCCTCGCCGCGGACGCGGTCGATCCAGCCGGTGTCCGCGCTGGCGTCGATCACCTCGGGCTGGTCGAGCAGGTCGAGCACGAAGCTCTTGTTCGTCGCCCCACCCTCGATGATCACCGTGGTGTTCGCCATCGCCCGGCGCAGCTTGCCGAGCGCCTCGTCGCGGTCCCGGCCGTAGGCGATGATCTTCGCAATCATCGAGTCGAAGTCGGCCGGGATGGTGTCGCCCTCGCTGACGCCGGTGTCCACCCGGATGCCGGGGCCGCTGGGCAGGTCCAGCCGGGCGATACGGCCGGGCGACGGCGCGAAGTCGCGGTCGGGGTCCTCGGCGTTGAGCCGCGCCTCGATGGCGTGCCCGCGTTCGGCCGGCGGCGCACCTTCGAGCCGCCCGCCGGCGGCGACGTGCAGCTGTGCCTTGACCAGGTCGAACCCGGTGGTCAGCTCGGTGATCGGGTGCTCGACCTGCAGGCGGGTGTTGACCTCGAGGAACGCGAACAACCGGTCGCCGGGGTGGTAGAGGAACTCGACGGTCGCCGCGCCGCGGTAACCGACCGCCACGGCCAGCCGCTCGGCCGACGTCTTCAGCTCGGCGGCCTGCGCCGGGTCGAGCACCGGCGACGCCGACTCCTCGATGACCTTCTGGTTGCGTCGTTGCACCGAACAGTCGCGGACGCCGAGCGCCCACGCGGTGCCCTGTCCGTCGGCGATCACCTGGACCTCGACGTGCCGAGCCCCGGTGACCAGGCGCTCCAGGAACACGATGCCGCTGCCGAAGGCCCGCGCCGCCTCCTGGCTGGTGCGCTCGTACGCGTCGACCAGCTCGGCTTCGTTCCTGATCACGCGGATGCCGCGCCCGCCGCCGCCCGCGGTCGCCTTCAGCATCAGCGGGTAGCCGACCTCGGCCGCCGAGGCACGTGCGGCGTCCAGGGTCTCGACGGCGCCACGGCTCCACGGCGCGACCGGCACGCCGACCTCCTCGGCGATCAGCTTCGAGCCGATCTTGTCGCCGAGTTGGCGCATGGCGTGCGGGCTCGGCCCGACGAAGGTGACGCCGATCTTCTCGCACAGCTCGGCGAACGCCGGATCCTCGGCGACGAAGCCCCAACCGACCCACGCGGCGTCGGCCCCGGTCTCGGTCAGGGCGCGCTCCAGCACCGCCAGGTTCAGGTAGGGGCGGGCAGATGCCGGGCCGAGGTCGTAGGCGATGTCCGCTTCGCGGACGAACGTGGCGTTGCGGTCGACATCGGTGTAGAGAGCCACGGTTTCGAGCTGGATGCCGGTCTCCGCGGCCAGCTCGCGGACCGCGTGGATGAGCCGCATGGCGGCTTCACCACGGTTGACGATGGCGACACGGTTGAACACCCGAAGAACCCCTTAGCTAGACCTCGACCCTGCGTGCCGAGAGACGACGGCTCCCAGCAGTGATCACCTTTCCGCGTGGCGGCGGCCAGCGCTATGGCGCAACCACCGAACCCACCGTCCCTCAGTTGTAGGAAGTGCACAAAACTTTTTGGCACCCCCGGGACCGCGCCGACCTCCGTCGACCCGACCCGGCCGCTCCGGCAGTTGATCAGGACGGTGCGGGCGGTTCACGTCCGCAGCCTCCCGCGTTCACCCCCGGGTGATCGGCTGACCAGGAAGATCATCGCCGGCCCGGTCAACCGCCGGCCCGGCTCGACCATCCCGGCCCAGGCCAGGAACGCACCAGGAAAGGAGCGGCAATGAGGTCACCGCACCTCGTACGCCCACGTCTGGCGCTGCTGCTCGCGGCAGGGCTGACCACGCTCGTCACGCCGGCCGGCGTCGCCCACGCCGCGACCGCCACGGTACCCGCGACGGGCACCCCGATCACCATCACCTCGACCGAGCAGCTCGCCCCGGGCGTCACGTACGGCTCGTTCGAGGTGACCACGCCCCGGGGCGTGACCGTCGGTTACCTGCTCACGGCCGACCTGAAGAAGAACACGGTCTCCCTGGACCTGCTGCACCCCGACGCGGTGGCGCAGCGCACTGTCGTCTCGGCGATGACGAACCAGCAGGGTGCCGTCGCCGGTGTCAACGGCGACTTCTTCAACAACAGTGAGACGCACACCGGCGTCACCCCGACCTACTCGTCGTCCGGTCCGGAGATCGCCGACGGCGAGGAGTTGAAGTTCGCGGTGCCGACCGCGCAGCGTTTCGGCCCCGGCCTCGCCCCCGGCACCTCGACCCGCGACGTGTTCGGCGTCGGCGTGAACGGCAAGGCCCGCGTCGACACCCTGAGCCTGGACGGCGAGGTGCGCAGCGGGAAGGGCACGATCGCGCTGGGCGGCCTCAACCAGTACGCCCTCCCGGTCGGCGGCGTCGGCCTGTTCACCGCCGACTGGGGAACCGCCTCCCGGGTCCGGTCCACCTGCGGCACCGACACGAGCCGCAGCGACCCGTGCAGCACCCACACCTACGAGGTGACCGTCCGCGACGGTGTGGTGACCGCGGTGGGTCAGACGCCCGGCGCGGGCGCGATCCCGGCCGATACCCAGGTGCTCGTCGGTCGGGAGGGCGGCGCGGACGCGCTCGACGACCTCGCCGTCGGTGACCGGGTGCAGGTGCGCGAGAAGCTGGTCTCCGCCGGCAAACCGAAGCTGACCTTCGCTGTCGGTGGCGCGCCGATCCTGCGCGACGGTGCGCCGCTGGCCGGCCTGGACACCAAGACCGCCGCGGTACGCAGCGCGGCCGGAGTCAGCCCCGACGGTCGGACCGTCTACCTGGTCGCCCTGGCCGGCCGTGCCCCGGCCAGCGCCGGGTTCACGATCGCCGAACTGGCCGACCTGATGCGCTCGCTGGGCGCGGACGCCGCCGTGAACCTCGACGGCGGCGGTTCGAGCACGGTCGCCGTCCGCGAGCCGGGCCAGGCCGCGGCCACCGCCCGCAACAGCCCGTCCGACGGTACGGAGCGAATGGTCGCCAACGGCATCGGGATCTTCGTGGGCAAGCACTGATCGGTGCACCCGCTCGAATTCGCCCCGCCCGGTGGGCCGCCGTGACCGAGCTGGGGCAGGCGCTGGCGTCCTTCCTCTCCGACAACGAGAGCGATCGGGTGCGGGTGGGGTCGTCTCCCCGGTGACGGACCAGGACGGTCCGACCCCGGGGAGACGACGAGATCAGTCGACGGTCGGGGGTGCCGTCCTCGCCGCCTCGGCGAGCGCCGCAGCCGCCCCGGCGTACGGGTTGTAGCTGTAGGTGCGGGCCAGGCCGGTCGGCACCGTGAAGTACGCGGCCGACAGTTTCGCCGGGTCGCTGGCGATCTCACCCCGCGCCGGGGCGTCGTTGCCGTCGTCCCAGCCCCAGGGCGCGTTGGCCGAGTTGGTCGAACAGCTCCAGGTGCCGACGCCGCAGTCGCCGGACGTGTCACCGGCGAACGTGCCCAGACCGGCGAACAGGCTCGGGTTGGACCGCTGCGCCCACAGGCCGCCGGCGGCGAAGATGTCGATCAGCTGGTACCGCACGTCGCGGTCGTTGCCGCTGCTCGGCGTCTCGGCGACGGTGGACGGGTAGTAGACCAGGCCGTCGCCGTTGATGTCGTACTGCGGGTGTGCCTTGAGGCCGTGGCCCTGCGCCTCCTGCGCCGTCACCGGGTGCTGGAACGCGTCGTGCGGTGACGCCTGGAACCCCAGGGTGCCGTCGACGCTCTCCGCGCCGCTGGTCCAGGTGCTGCCGGTCGGCGTGTAGGAGAAGAAGTCGCTGTGCGCGACCGTGACGGCCGAGCGGAGAACGCCGTACGTGGAGCCGTCGCGCTCGATCGCGAACAGCGCGCCCTCACCGTCGTTCTCGTGCTCGGTCTCGAAGAAGGGGTGGTCGGTCCAGTCGCGAGGGTGGAAGAAGAAGTACGTGATGTACCAGTGGGTGCTCGTCTCCACGACGGAGTAGTACAAGTGCGCGGCGAGTGCCGTGCCGGCCTGGCCAGCCCGGTCCCAGTTGTTGCGTCCGTTCAGGTCGCCGTCGAAGTCGACCCGGGTGAGGTAGTCCGACTGCCCGCTGAGGGCGTGGCTGCCGGTGGCATCGACGTCCTGGTAGTGGATGGGCGCCCAGCGGAGGGCCAGCTCGGCCCGGCTGACGGCGGCACTGGCGGGGGTGGGTGCGGCCAGCGCGGCAGCCGCCAGCACCGCCGCAGCGCCTGCCGCGACCAGTGCCCTGACCACCCGGGGTCGCCGGGTCGCGTTGTTTGCGTCGAGCATGGTGTGCTCCCGTGTCCGAATGAATAGACCGTAATAGATCATTCGGGGCTCGGGGGCCCGGCGGGTGTCCCTGCGGCGACGAGAAAGCGGACGATGTTCGACGGGATCGGGATCGGGTTGTATCGATGCCCGCCGACTGCCATGCTGTGGTTCGGTCGTGCTCGGGGAGCCAGCGCGCACCAGATCTCCTCCGGCCCACGGGGCGCATGAGGTGGCCATGTCACCCGTGCCGGGCAGCCTCGTCGGCGACCGGAAACCCGAGCGCGGCACCGGCAACCACCTCGGTCATCGGTGCCCGGTAACCACGGAGGTACCGGATGCTTCGCATGTTCCTCGCTGTCACGACCATGGCGCTGGCCGCCTGGACCGGGACGACCACCGCCGCCGAGGCGACACCCACGCCCACGCCGTCGGCCACGCCGACACCGACCTGCCCACCAGCGATACCGATCAGCGCGAGCGTGGCCGGGGCCACCACCACCAGCCTGACCATCTCGTACGTCATCTTCTTCCGCCCGCCCTGCGGCTACGACCCGCCGATGACCGTCAGCCTGTTCACCAGCCGCGAGGACGCCCAACAGTGGCGGGCCCCGGTCGCCGAGGGCGTCTCCGGGCCGGAGCGCAACGGCTCGGTGACCATCGACGGGCTGACGCCCGGCACGGAGTACTGGTACCGCTTCACCGACGTCGAGGGCCGACGGGACCCGTACGTGATCGCCTCGGCCCGCACCACCTCGCTGACCTCGTGCCGGGCGACGGCCACGGTCGACGCCCACTGGGGCAGCGGCTTCGTCGCGACGGTCACGGTCCGCAACACCGGGTCGCTGCCGCTGGACCGGTGGCGCGTCTCCTGGCGGTGGTCCGGTGACGAGCGCATCCAGACGGTCTGGGGCGGGGCGGCCGAGACGGCCGGCGCCGACGTCACCGTTCGCAACGCCTCCTACAACGGGACGTTGGCGCTGGACGGGGCGACGACCTTCGGCCTGCTCGTGGCAAGCAGTGCGGTGCCCGAGGGCCTGACCCTGACCTGCGAGCGGTGAACGACGTCCGCCCCGCTCCGGCGCGATGGCGGGAGCGGGGCGGACGTCATGTCGGTCAGGGTTTGCGAGCCACCGCGCCGTAGGCGTCGATCCCGACGGCGTCGGACTCCTCCGGTCGCCACAGCGGAATCGGCACCAGGCCCGGCTCCACCATCGTCAGCCCGTCGAAGCAACTCTCGAGCTCCTCCGGGCTGCGCAGGATGTACGGGACTCCGCCGCTCTGCGCCAGCCGGTCGGCACCGGAGACCACCGCCGGGCTGGTGTTGGTGCCGTCCCAGAGCACCAGGTGGGAGCCGGACGGCACCACGTCCATCGTGCGCCCGACGATCGAGCGCACCACGTCCAGGTCGGGCTCGTAGCCCATCACGCCCATGTACATCACGGCGATGGGCTGGTCGAAGTCGAGCGTCTGCGCCGCCTCGGCGAGGATCTTCTCCGGGTCGTGGTAGTCGGCAGGTACGTAGGTGGTGACACCCTCCGACGTGGTGCTGGCCAGCAGCGCCCGCGCGTGCACCAGCACCATCGGGTCGTTGTCCACGTAGACGATTCGTGAGTCGGGCGCGATGCCCTGGGCGACCGCGTGCGTGTTCTGCATGGTGGGCAGTCCGGTGCCGATGTCCAGGAACTGCCGGATGCCCGCCTCGGCCGCGAGGTACCGCACGGCCCGCACCAGGAACACGCGCGACTGCTGCGCCATGAGGACGATCTCCGGGTAGACCTCGGCGACGGCGTCGCCGGCCGCCCGGTCGGACTGGAAGTTGTCCTTGCCGCCCATCCAGTAGTTCCAGATCCGTGCCGCGTGCGGCACGTCAGGCTGAAGCTTCGCGGAGAGTTCGGGGTCCGGGCCGGCCATGCCTGGCTCCTATCGGGGGGTCGTCAGCTGGAGGTCATCACAGCGGTATGCCCGGGATCGTACTCGGCCAAGGTCCACTGTCGACGTAGGGTCGGCGGCTGACGGCACTTCGCTCGACCGTGGGGCTTGAAATCCTACCTTCTTGGTAGGAAAATCGATCGCATGCCGCTCGTTCGGTTGTTCACCTCCCGCCGGGTCGTCGACCTGATGCGGGTCGCCGCGCAGCTCTGTCCAGGCGCGCCCATCCCCGCCTGAACGGGCTTTGGCCCTCGCCTGCCCGGTGTCCGCTGCCGGCTCCGCGACCGGCGCGCGACCGGTCATCCCGCACCCCGTGAGCGCGGAGGTGCACCCCGTCGAGGAGGACCTGTGACGATCAATGACGCCCCAACACCCACCGCCGTGGACCCGCGGCCCGAGTTCGACGAGGAATGGCGGCGGTGGCACCGACGCCACGAGGAGGCTCGTGCCGACCCGCACGGCTTCCTCGCCGTCACCGGTCTGCACTGGCTCACCTCGGAGCCTCAGCGTTTCCCCGACGTGCCGGGGGAGTGGCACACCGGCGAGGGCGGCCCGGTGGTGGTTCTCGGCGACGACGAGGAACTGACCGTCGACGACCAGCCGGTTCGGGGCCGGCACGTGTTCGGGCCGATCGCCGAGCGCGGTGGCGTCACCGTCGGCATCGAGGGTGGGGTGCTGGAGGTGGCCCGCCGGGGTGGGCACGACATCCTCCGTCCCCGGCGCCCGGATCACCCACTCCGTGTCGCCTACCGGGGCACTCCGACCTATCCGCCCAGCCGCCGCTGGGTCCTGAGCGGGCGCTTCGTGCCGTTCGACAACCCTCGGTCGACCACCGTCGGCGCGGCCGTGGAGGGGCTCAAGCACGTCTACGACGCCCCCGGTCGGATCGAGTTCGCCGTCGACGGGGTGCCGCTGAGCCTGACCGCGTTCGACGGCCACGTGCCCGGGAGCCTGTCGGTGCTGTTCACCGACGCCACCTCCGGCGTCACGACCTATCGGGCCAACCGGTCCCTGACGGTCGGCGCACCGGACGAGCAGGGGCGGCTCAGCCTCGACTTCAACCGGGCCACCAACCTGCCGTGCGCGTACACCGACTTCGCGACCTGCCCGCTGCCCCCGGCGGAGAACCGGCTGCCGATCGCCGTCGAGGCCGGCGAGAAGACCCCGTACGAGCGGCTGGCTGCCGACCGTTCGTAGGCCCAGTGGACCAACCCCTCGGGAGGATCGCCATGACCCAGTCCACCGACGCCCCGATCGACGCCGACGGCGACGCCCTACGGACGTTGCTGCGCCACCAGGCCAGCACCGTCACGGTGGTCACCGCTCCCGGCTCGCCGGCGGTCGGCTTCACCGCCACCTCGTTCACCTCGGTGTCGCTGGCGCCGCCGATCGTCTCGTTCTGCCTGAACCTCGGGTCGTCGAGTTGGCCCGCGGTCGCCCGTGCCCGCCACGTGGCCGTGCACCTGCTCGCCCACCATCAGCAGGAACTGGCCCGGACCTTCGCGACCAGCGGCATCGACCGGTTCGCGACACCCACCCGCTGGCGGGCCGGCCCGGAGGGGGTGCCGATCCTCGACGACACCCTGGCCTGGCTGTTCTGCCGGGTCGTCGACCGGGTGACCGTCGGCGACCACGCCGTGGTGCTGGCCGAGCCGGAGGTGCTCCGGCACGCCGACGTCGGTTCACCCCTGCTGTACCACCGGGGGCGCTACGCCGGGCTGGCCGGCGACCAGAACGCGGCGGTCCGCCGTCCCGCCGCCTGACCAGCGGTATCGCACCCGCTATCCACGATGAGGGGGAGGCCATGCGCGCGATCGTCGCCGCTCCGGACACGCCTGAGGGGTTCCGGCTGACGGAGGTGCCCGATCCCGTCCCCGGCCCCGGGCAGGTCCTGGTCGAGGTGCGGCACGCCGCCGTCAATGCCGGCGAGATCCGGCACCTCGGCGTCTGGCCGGCCGGGAGCGTGCTCGGGCACGACGCCGCGGGTTACGTGGCGTGCGGCGCGACCGACGGCTCCGGCCCCCGCGAGGGCGAGCGGGTGGTCGCCTTCGGGGCGGGCGCGTGGGCCCGCCTCGCGGTGTTCGACGTGGACAGCGTGGCGGTGGTCCCCGCCGTCGTCGACCTGGCGGAGGTGGCCGCACTGCCCATGGTCGGCCTGACCGCGCTGCGTACCTTGCGGTCGTCGGGCGCGCTCCTCGGTCGACGGGTGCTGATCACGGGGGCGTCCGGGGGCGTGGGTCGGGTCGCCGTCCAGCTTGCCCGGCACGGCGGCGCGTACGTGGTCGCGGCGGTGGGCTCTGCGGCTCGTGGCGCCGGGCTGGCGGCGCTGGGCGCGGACGAGGTGGTGGTCGGTCTCGGCGCGGTCGCCGACCCGGTCGACGTGGTGCTGGAGACGGTCGGCGGCCCCTCCCTGGTGACCGCCTGGGGTCTGCTGGCCCCGGGTGGGGTGCTGCACAGCATCGGCTGGGCGTCCGGCGAGCCGGCGGCCTTCCCGGTGAACTCCACGTTCGCTCCCGGCCCGGCACGGACGCTGCGGTCCTTCGGCGACGCCACCGCCGCGGGGCCGGATCTCGCGGTCCTGGCGGATCTCGTGGCACGTCAGGTGCTGCGCCCGCCGGTCGGCTGGCGCGGCTCGTGGCAGCGTCTCGGGGAGGCGGCCGACGCGCTGCGGGGACGCCGGGTGGCCGGCAAGGTCGTGCTCGACCTGGATTGAGGCCGGTGGCTCCCGGCCTTGACCCATCGGTCAGGCGCAATCCCTGCAAATCCTATAGCCTTAGTAGGTTATGCGTCAACGAATCGACGTCCACCCGTGCGATAGCCGACATCCGGCGCCGGATTCGTTGACACCGCGGGGCTCTGGAGGTGGACTCGGCTCATGTCCAGCGAGCTGCGGCTGACGATCCGCGGCCACATCGACTTCGGTCGAGTGTGGTCGAGTTCCTGTCTGGCCTGACCCGGCACCCTCGCCCGTAACCCGGCCCGCCGCACCGGCCCGCCGGGGTGGGGCGCACCGCCGCGCCGCCACCGCACCGACACCCGCACCGGCCCATGCCCCCTGCGCGGGGCCGGGTGTCGGCATCCCCGCATCCGCCTGCCTGGACAGGAGAACTCACCATGCCCGCACACCGTCTGCGAACCCTGGCCGCCCCCGCGCTCGCCGCACTGCTCGCCGTCGTCGCCGGCTGCTCCACCGGTGCCGCCCCGGCCGCCGAGGCCGCCGGCCAACCCCGCTCCGGCGGCACCCTCACCTGGGCCGTGGAGACCGAGCCGATCACCCTCAACCCCCACCAGTACGCCCAGGCCAAGGCCCGGCTGCTGGTCTGGAACACCTTCGAGTCCCTGCTCACCTACGACCAGCAGGGCAAGCTCGTGCCCTGGCTCGCGACCGGCTGGACGGTCGCGCCGGACGGGCTGACCTACACCCTGACGCTGCGCGACCGGGTCACCTTCTCCGACGGCACGCCCTTCGACTCGGCCGCCGTCAAGGCCAACATCGACAAGCTCCGGGAACCCGGGTACGCCCCGGCCGTCGCCGCCGTCCAACTGCGCAACCTCAAGGCCGTCGAAGCCGTCGACCCGCGCACCGTACGGCTCGTCCTCAGCGCGCCGGACGTGCTCATCCTCGACTTCCTGGCCTCGCCGCAGGGCGCGCAGATCTCCCCGACGTCGCTACGTCAGGCCAAGAACCTCAAGGCCGGCGGCACCGACGTGGTCGGCACCGGGCCGTTCGTGCTGGACCGCTACGTCCCCGGCCAGGAGCTGCGCTATCGGCGCAACGCCAGCTACGACTGGGCGCCGCCCACCGCGACGCACACCGGCCCGGCCTACCTCGACGGGATCACCTACCGGTTCCTCAAGGAGTCGTCGGTGCGCGTCGGCGCCCTCACGTCGAATCAGGTGCAGCTCATCGAGGGGGTGCCCGCCACGGATCAGCCGCTGATCACCGGCAACCGGACGCTGCGCCTGAGCCGCGAACTCAACTCCGGCTCCGCCTACTCGTACTACTTCAACACCTCGCACGCGCCCTTCGACGACCTGCGGGTCCGGCAGGCGTTCCGGGAGGCCGTCGACGTCGAGACCGTTCTCAGGTCCGTCTACCGCGACACCGCCACCCGCGCCTGGAGCGTGATCAGCCCGTCCAGTCCGCTCTACGACAAGCGCCTCGAAGGCGGCTACAGCGGCGACACCGCCACGGCGAACACCCTGCTCGACCAGGCCGGCTGGGCTGCCCGGGACGCCGACGGCTACCGGGTGAAGGCCGGCAAGCGGCTCACCGTACGGCTCGTGCAGTCGGCACCCTTCGTCCGGGACCGCCGCGACGTCCTGGCCCAGGCCGTGCAGGCCGCCGTCAAGCGGAGCGCGGGCATCGACCTCAAGGTGTCGCTTGTCGACCAGGGCACCGCCACCGACGCGTTCCAACGCAACGAGTACGAGGTCTTCGACAACTCCCGCGCCGACACCGACGCCGGCGCCGCGCTCAACCTGCTGCTGCACTCGAAGGGCGGCATCAACCGAACCCAGGTCAACGACCCGCGAATCGACCGGCTCCTGGAGGCCGGTCAGGCCGCCGCCGACCCGACGAAGCGCGCCGGCATCTACGCCGACCTGCAACAACAGGTCGTCGCCGACCAGGCCCTCCTGCTGCCCCTGTACGCGCCGGCCGACCAGATCGCCGCCAGCACCGGCGTCGGCGGAGTGCGCTTCGAGCCCACCGCCGGGGTGCCCGCCAGCGCGTACGACCTGTGGATCGGCAAGTGACATGAGCCGCCCACCCGTACGTGCCGTCGTTCGTCGGCTCGGTGCCGGCCTGGTGGTTCTCTGGGTCGCGGCCACCGCCGCCTACCTGGCGCTGCTGGCCGCCCCCGGCGACACCGTGGACAACATCGTCGGCGATGGTGCCGACACCCCGCAGATCCGTGCCGAGATCATCGCCGAGTGGGGCCTGCAGCGGCCGGCCGTCGTGCAGTACCTCGACTACCTCGGGCGACTCGGCGGCGGCGACCTGGGCCGCTCGTACCTGTTGCAACGCCCCGTCGCCGAGGTGATCGGGGAACAACTCGCCCCGACCCTCACCCTCGCGGTCGCCGCCGCCGGCCTCGGGGTGCTGCTCGCCCTGCTCGTCGCGGTGGCCACCGCCGGTGACCGGCGACCGTGGCTGCGCCGGGTCAGCTCCGGCACCGAACTGCTGCTGGTCTCCTCCCCACCGTTCCTGATCGGGCTCCTGCTGCTCAGTGTGCTGTCGTTCCGGTTCGGGCTCTTCCCGGTCTCCGGTGACCGGGGGATCGCCGCGTTGGTGCTCCCCGCCATCACCCTCGCGCTGCCCATCGCCGGACTGCTGGCCCAGGTGCTGCGCGACGGCATCGACAGAGCCCTCGACGAGCCCTTCGTGCTCACCGCCCGCTCCCGGGGCCTACGGGAACGAACGGTGTTGGTGCGACACGCGATGCGGCACGCCCTCCTGGCGGCCGTCAGCCTGGCCGGCTGGGTCTTCGGCATCGTGGTCGGTGGCACCGTCATCGTCGAACAGGTCTTCGGCAGGCCCGGCCTCGGCCAGGTCACCCTCACCGCGGTCACCACCCGGGACATGCCGGTGGTGCTGGCCGTGGTCACCCTCTCCGCCGCCGGCTACGTCGTGGTCAACACCGCGGCCGACCTGGCTTACCTGCTGGTCGACCCGCGTCTGCGAAGGAGCTGACCACGATGACCGTCACCCTGGGGCCCCCACTCACCGACGCCCCGGCGCCGACCCTCGCCGACCCGGCCAAGCGGGCCGTACGCCGACGACCCCGACCCCGGCCCGGCCTGCTCGCCGCCGGGGCGTACCTCACCCTGCTGGTCGTCGCCGCGGCCTGGCCGGCGGTGCTCGCCCCCGGCGACCCGCTCGCGGCCGACCCGCTCGCCGTGCTCAGCCCGCCCGAGGCAGCGCACTGGTTCGGCACCGACCACCTCGGCCGCGACGTCTGGACGCGGGTGGTGCACGGCGCCGGCCACTCGCTCACCATCGGTGTCGCCGCCACCGCCATCGCGGTGACCGGCGGGGTGCTGCTCGGCCTGCTCGCCGGTCTCACGCACCGGGTCGCCGACGAGGCGCTCAGCCGCACGTTCGACGCGCTGTCGGCATTTCCCATGCTGCTGCTGGCCCTGCTGTTCATCGCCATCGCGGGCCCCGGCACGGCCAGCCTGATCGTCGCCATCGGCATCGCCACCCTGCCGCACCACGCCCGCGTGGTCCGTGGTCAGACGCTCGTCGTCCGCCGTTCCGGCTATGTCGAACAGGCCGTCACCTTCGGCCGGTCCCGGCCCCGGCTGGTGCTGCGGCACGTGCTCCCCAACGTGGTCGGCCCGGTGCCGGTGCTCGCGGTGATCGGGCTCGGTGAGGCGATCCTGGCCGCCGCCGGGCTCAGCTTCCTCGGCATGGGTCCGCAGCCGCCGTCGCCGGAATGGGGCGCGATGCTCTCCGAGGGCCGCAACTACCTCCAGGTGGCCTGGTGGATCACCATCCTGCCCGGTCTGGCGGTCACCGCCACAGTGGTGTCGCTGACCGTCGTCGGCCGGCGCTGGCAGGCCCGCTTCGACGGGAGGCGCTGATGGCACCCCTGGTCACGGTCGAGGACCTGCACGTCGACTTCGACACCCCGACCGGCCCGGTGGCCGCGGTACGCGGGATCAGCTTCACCGTCGAACGGGGCGAGTGCGTGGCCGTCGTCGGGGAGTCCGGCTCCGGCAAGAGCGTCACCGCTCGTACCCTGGTCGGTCTCGCCGGCCCGGGCGCGCGGATCCGCGCCGCCCGGCTCGAACTGGCCGACCAGGACGTGCGGGGCCACCGGCCGCGGGACTGGCGGCGGGTCCGTGGCCGCCTCGCCGGGCTGGTGTCGCAGGACGCGCTGGTCTCCCTCGACCCGTTGCGCACCGTGGGCGCCGAGATCGGTGAGGTGCTCAGCACGCACGAGATCGTCGGTCGCCGGGAACGGGCCGGCCGGGTCACCCACCTGCTCGACGAGGTCCACCTGCCGGAGCCGGAGCGCCGGGCCCGGCAGTACCCGCACCAGCTCTCCGGTGGGCTGCGGCAGCGCGCGCTGATCGCCTCGGCGATCGCCGGGGAGCCGGCCCTGCTGATCGCCGACGAGCCCACCACCGCGCTGGACGTCACCGTGCAGGCGCAGATCCTGCGGCTGCTCGCCGAGCGGCGCGCCGCCGGGGTGAGTCTGCTGCTGATCAGCCACGATCTGGCGGTCGTCGCCCAGGTCGCCGACCGGGTCCTGGTGCTGCGTGACGGTCGGATCGTCGAGCACGGTCCCACCGAGCGGCTGCTGCGGGCACCGGCACACCCGTACACCCGGCAGTTGCTGGCCGCGGTGCCCTCCGCGACCTCGCGGGGCCGCCGGCTCGCCGCGACGTCGCCGGCCGGGGACGCACGGGCGGCGCTGCCCGCCCGGCCCCAGGTCCGCGCCGACGACACAGTGCTCGACGCGGCCGGCCTGACCAAGAGGTACGGCGAGCACACAGTCGTGCGGGACGTCTCCTTCACCATCGCGCGGGGCGAGACGCTCGGCCTGGTCGGGGAGTCCGGCTCCGGCAAGAGCACGGTCGCCCGGATCGTCGCCGGTCTGCTCGACGCCGACGCGGGCACCGTCACCTTCGAGGCGACGCCGTGGGCCGGCGTGCCGGAGCGGGCCCGCCGCCCGCTGCGGCGCAGGTTGCAGCTCATCTCGCAGGACCCGCTGAGCTCCTTCGACCCCCGCTACACGGTGGGGCGGGTCGTCGCGGAGAACCTCGACCCCGGCGTCGGTCACGCCGACCGTCGCGAGCACGTCGTCGACCTGCTGCGTCGCGTCGGTCTCGGCGCGGACCTGTTCGACAGGCATCCCCGGCAGCTCTCCGGCGGGCAGCGGCAGCGCGTCGCCATCGCCCGCGCCATCGCTCCCCGACCCAGCCTGATCGTCTGCGACGAACCGGTCTCCGCCCTCGACGTCTCCGTGCAGGCCCAGGTCCTCGACCTGCTGGCCGACCTGCGCGCCAGCGACGGCACCGCCCTGCTCTTCATCTCCCACGACCTGGGCGTGGTGCACCACCTCAGCGACCGGGTGCTGGTCATGCACCAGGGCGCGGTGGTCGAGCAGGGCCCGGTCGGCGACGTCTTCACCTACCCCCGACACGACTACACGCGGTCCCTGCTGAACGCGCTGCCCACGCTGGTCACCGCCGGCCGACCGGAAGAGAGACACCCATGACCGAGAAGAGCCTGCACCTGGCCGTGGCCCTCGACGGCCTCGGCTGGCACCCCGCCGCCTGGCGGCTCTCACACGCCGACGCGACCGCGCCGCTGACCGCCCGCTACTGGACCGCCCTCGCCGGCGAGGCCGAACACGCGGCACTGGACCTGCTCACCATCGAGGACAGCCTCGACCTCCAGTCGTCGCGGCCCGACGGCCCGGACGACCGCGTCGACGAGGTCCGGGGCCGCCTCGACGCGGTGCAGATCGCGTCCCGGCTCGCCCCGTTGACCCGGCACATCGGGCTGATCCCGACCACCAGCACCACCCACACCGAACCGTTCCACCTCTCCACGGCGATAGCCACCCTCGACCACATCAGCGGCGGGCGGGCCGGTTGGCGGCCCCGGGTCTCCGCGCGCAGGGCCGAGGCCGGGCACTTCGGTCGCCGTGACATCCCACCCCTGGACCTGGCCCGGCTCGACGAACCGGAAGCCGTACGGGTCATCGGTGACCTCTTCGCCGAAGCTGGCGACGCGGTGGAGGCCGTCCGCCGGCTCTGGGACAGCTGGCAGGACGACGCCGTGATCCGGGACGTGCCGACCGGCCGCTTCGTCGACCGGGAGCGGTTGCACTACGTCGACTTCACCGGCCGGTGGTTCTCCGTCAAGGGCCCGTCCATCGTGCCCCGGTCCCCGCAGGGGCAACCGCTCGTCGCCGCGCTCGCCCACTCGTCGGTGCCGTACGCGTTCGCCGCCCGGCACGCCGACATCGTCTTCGTCACCCCGACCGACCGGGAACACGCCGCCGCGATCGTGGCCGAGGTGCGGGCGACCGAGGAGACCGTCGGCCGGGCGGGCCCGCCGCTGCGGGTCCTCGCCGACCTGGTCGTGCTGCTCGACGAGACGTCGACGCTGGCCCGGCACCGCGGGACCCGCCTCGACGAGCTGCACGGCGCGGAGTTCACCTCCGACGCGTCCATCGTCACCGGCACGCCGGGCGAGTTGGCCGACCTACTCGCCGAGTGGCACCGCGCCGGAGTGGACGGTTTCCGGCTGCGGCCCGCCGTGCTCCCGGACGACCTGACCGCGATCACCCGCGCACTGGTGCCGGCGCTGCGCGACCGGGGCCTGTTCCGGGCCGGCTACCCCGCCGGGACGCTGCGCGACCTGCTCGGTCTGCCCCGACCGGCCAGCCGCTACGCCGTCGCGACCGCCTGAGCACTGGAGACCATCATGCCCAAGCAGATCATCCTGGCCGCGCACTTCCCCGGCGTGAACAACACCACCGTGTGGAGTGACCCCGCCTCCGGCAGTCAGATCGACTTCTCGTCCTTCGTCCACCTGGCCCGCACCGCCGAGCGCGGCAAGTTCGACTTCTTCTTCCTCGCCGAGGGGCTGCGACTGCGCGAGCAGCGGGGCCGCATCCACGACCTGGACGTGGTCGGGCGCCCGGACACGTTGACCGTGCTCGCCGCCCTCGCGGCGGTCACCACCCACCTCGGGCTGGCCGGCACCCTCAACGCCACCTTCCGGGAGCCGTACGAGCTGGCCCGGCAGTTGGCCAGCCTCGACCACCTCTCCGGCGGGCGGGCCGCCTGGAACGTCGTCACCACCTCCGACGCGTTCACAGGGGAGAACTTCCGTCGGGGCGGCTACCTCGACCGCGCGCTGCGCTACGACCGGGCCGCCGAGTTCGTGCGTACCGCGCGGCAGCTGTGGGAGTCGTGGCCGGCCGAGGCGATCGCCGGCGACCGGGACGGCGGCCGGTACGTCACCGAGGCCGCGCCCGGCGCCTTCGCCCACCACGGCGACCAGTTCGACATCGCCGGGCACTTCACGGTGCCCCGCAGCCCCCAGGTGCACCCGGTGATCCTGCAGGCCGGCGACTCTCCCGACGGTCGCGAGTTCGCCGCGTCCAGCGCCGACGCGATCTTCTCCCGGCACGGCACCCTGGAGGACGGCCAGGAGTTCTACCGGGACGTGAAGTCCCGGCTCGCCCGGTACGGCCGCCAACCCGACGACCTGTTGGTCATCCCCGGTGTCACGTTCGTGCTCGGCGACACCGACGCCGAGGCGCAGGAACGCGCCCACCACATCCGCCGGCAGCAGGTCAGCCCACAGACCGCGATCCTGCTGCTGGAACAGCTCTGGAACCGGGACCTGTCCGGGTACGACCCGGACGGCCCGCTGCCCGCCGAGGACCCGGACGTCTCCGGTGACGCGATCAGCCGAGGCCGGGCCGGCATGTATCCCGACCCGGTCGCCACCGCCCGGCAGTGGCGGGCACTGGCCGAGGAGAAGGGACTGGGCATCCGCGACCTGATCATCGAGGTGACCGGCCGGCAGTCCTTCATCGGCACCCCCCAGCAGGTCGCCGAGCGGATGAACCACTTCGTGCAGTCGGACGCCGCCGACGGGTTCATCCTGGTGCCGCACCTGACCCCGGGTGGGCTCGACGACTTCGTCGACCGGGTGGTTCCGCTGCTCCAGGAACGTGGCGTCTTCCGTGCCGAATACACCGGCACCACCCTGCGCGACAACCTGGGCCTCGGCCCTGCCCGCCCGGTCAGCCAGGTCGGTGCGGTGTGACCCCTCCGGCCACCGTCTGCCAGCGACGCTGGAACGACCCGGACGCCATCGCCCTGCGCGCCGCCATGACCGCGGAGATGCGCCAGCGGTACGCGGACCGACTCGCCGACCCGATCCACCTGCCGGACGCACAGGCGATCGCCCCGAGCTCGGTGGCCTGGACCGGCGTGGCGTACACCGCGGACGCCACCCCGGTCGGGCACGCCGCGCTGCGCTGGCACGGCGCCGACCTGGAGCTCAAACGGATGTACGTGCTGCCCGCGCACCGGGGGCGCGGCGTCGCCCAGGCGCTTCTCGACGCGATCCGGGAGACCGCCGGTCGGCTCGGCGCGGCGCGGATCGTGCTACAGACCGGTGACCGCCAACCCGACGCGGTCCGCCGGTACGAGATGGCCGGCTACCGGCCGATCCCGGTGTTCGCCCCGTACGACGTGTTGCCGTACTCCCGCTGCTTCGCCCTGGTGATGCGTCCGGCCCTGACCCTGCCCGCGAAAGTGACGGTCCCGGCGTGAAGTTCCTGCTGATAACGCTCATCACCCACCTGCCCGACCCGGTCACCGGCCACCAGAGGAGCACCACCGAGCGGTTCCGGGAGGTGGTCGACACGGCCGTCCTCGCCGAGGAACTCGGGTTCGACGGGTACGGCGTCGGCGAACGACACGAGCGCCCGTTCATCTCGTCGTCGCCGCCGGTGGTGCTGAGCCACATCGCGGCCCGCACCTCCACCATCCGGTTGTTCACCGCGGTCACCACGCTCAGTCTGCTGGACCCCGTGCGCGCGTACGAGGACTACGCCACCCTCGACCACCTCTCCGACGGCCGACTCGAACTGATCATCGGTAAGGGCAACGGCGCCGCGCAGGCGCAACTGTTCCACGTCACCGCCGAGGACCAGTGGGACCGCAACCGGGAGGGCTACGAGCTGTTCCGCCGGCTCTGGCGGGAGGAGAAGGTCACCTGGTCCGGGAGGTACCGACCGTCGCTCACCGAGGCCGAGACGTGGCCACGCCCGCTCCAGCAGCCCATCCGGGTCTGGCACGGCAGTGCCACCAGCCGAGACTCCGTCGACCTCGCCGCCCGGTACGGCGACCCGATCTTCTCCGCCAACGTCACCAACCCCATCGAGCCGTACGCCGAACTCATCCGCCACTACCGGGAACGGTGGTCGCACTACGGGCACGACCCGGCTGACGCCCTCGTCGGCGCCGGCACCGCGGGCTTCTACGTGGCCCGGACCTCGCAGGAGGCGATCGAGCGGTACCGGCCGATCTTCGACGCCCGGCTGGCGGCGTTCCGGCGGCTTGGCGTGCCGCCGGTCTTCGACACCCTGGAGGACGCCCTGGACCGCAGCTCGATCCTGGTCGGCAGCCCACAGCAGCTCGTCGACAAGGTGTTGCGCTACCACGAACAGTTCGGCCACGAGGTCATCCACCTTCAGGCCGACCACGACGGGCTGACCGACAAGCAGCACCGGGAGAGCCTGGAGTTGTTCCAGGCCGAGGTGGCGCCGGTGCTGCGCCGGGAGATCCCCAGCCGTCCCTTCCACCCGGTGACCGCGGCCGCCACGGCCTGACCAGAACGGGGACCACCATGCCCTCCACGCCTTTGTCCATTCTCGACCTCTCTCCGGTGCCCGCCGGCGGCACCGTCACCGACGCGCTCCGCAACACCGTCGACCTGGCCCGTCGGGCCGAGCAGTCCGGCTACCACCGCTACTGGCTGGCCGAGCACCACCTCGCCGCCGGGGTGGCCAGCTCCGCGCCGGCCGTGCTCATCGGGCAGGTCGCCGCGGCCACCAGCGCGATCCGCGTCGGGTCCGGGGCCGTGCAGGTCGGTCACCGCACCGCCCTGTCGGTGGTCGAGGAGTTTGGCACCCTCGCCGCGCTGTACCCCGACCGGATCGACCTCGGGCTCGGTCGATCCGGTCAGCGGCGCGTCGAGGCAGCCCGGGAGATCGCCGCCCCCACCCCCGCACCGGTCGAGGCCCGGGTGGTCGACGGACTGCTCATCCCGCCGCCGTTCTCGTACGCCCAGGTGCTCGCCTCACCACGCTTCGCCCTCAGCAGCGCCCTGCTGCATCAACCGGGTGCCCAGCCGCCACCCTTCGCCGAACAGGTGGCCGACGTGCTGGCCCTGCTGCGCGGCGACTACACCGACGCCGACGGTCTGGACGCGCACGCCGTGCCGGGGGAGGGCACCGATCTGCAGGTGTGGCTGCTGGGCAGCAGCGGAGGGGAGAGCGCCCAACTCGCTGGCGCGCTGGGCCTGCCCTTCGCGGCCAACTACCACGTCAGCCCCTCCTCGGTGCTCGACGCGGTCGCCGCGTACCGGGCCGCGTTCCAGCCTTCGGCCGCGCTCACCGAGCCGTACGTGGTGGTCTCCGCCGACGTGGTCGTGGGCGAGACGGACGACGCCGCACGACGGCTGGCCGCACCGTACGGCCCGTGGGTGCGCAGCATCCGCAGTGGCGAGGGAGCGATCCCGTTCCCGAGCCCGGAGCAGGCCGTCGCGTTGCCGTGGACCGACGACGACCGCGAGCTCGTCGCCGACCGGGTGGACACCCAGTTCGTCGGATCGCCCGCGACGGTGGCCGAGCGGCTACGGACCCTGCGGGACGTCACCGCTGCCGACGAGCTGCTCGTCACCACGATCACCCACTCCCACGCCGACCGGGTCAGCTCCTACGAGCTGCTCGCCAAGGAGTGGAACGACTGATCCGGACGGGTGGGGCGGCGGTGGTCAGTAGACCGTCACCGGGTGCCGGACGACACCGTCGAACAGGTACCCGAGCGCGTTGGGGCGGGCCTGGTCCGGTTGGCCGGCCCCGGTGACGTCGGTGGCCCGCGCCCGCAGGGTCCATCGGCCGGGCCGCGGCGGGCGCCAGAGCGTCGTCCAGCGCTGCCAGACGCCGCCCTCGTCGTCGGGGTCGAGGTCGGCGGGTCGCCAGGTCGCCCCGTCGTCGGTGCTGATGTCGACCATGCGGATCGGACCATTGCCGGACCAGGACCGGCCGGCGACCAGCACCTGCTCGCCGCTCGGGACGCGCACGTCCCACGGCAGCTCGAAGGCGCTCTTGACCACCGGGGTCGTCACGAGCCTGCCGTCGACCGGGTGGCCGGGCCCGAACATCCGGTAGAAGCGGGTGTTCCACGGTGAGGACAGGCGAGTCGCCGAGACCTCGATCGGGCCGACCCACTTGATCGAGGAGATGCCGATCCAGCCCGGCACCACCACCCGCACCGGGAAGCCGTGGTCGACCGGCAGCGTCTCCCCGTTCATCTCGTACGCCAGCAGCACGTCGTCGAGGGCCTTGGCGATCGGTATCGGGCGGCGCACCCGGCCGAGATTCTCCCCGCCGGTCACGAAGTCCGGGTCCAGGCCCTCGGGCTGCACGTCGACCGCGTCGTCGGTCAGCCCGGCATGGCGGAGGACGGTCGACAGCCGTACGCCCCGCCAGCGCGCCACCCCCACCGCGCCCAGACCCCACGGCACCCCCGGCGCGGGGTCGGACTGCTGGGAGGCGAAGAAGCGGCGACCGTTGCCCGCGCACTCCAGCAGGGCCGCGGTCTCCTCGGCGGGCATGGCGCGCAGGTCGCCGTAGTCGAACTCGACCGCGTCGGCGAGGGTCGGCGAGCCCCGCAGGCCGGTGCCGAACAGGCGCAGACGCCACGTGTCGACGTCCAGCAACGGACTCCGGGTGTGGTTGCGGACGAAGAACCGGTCGGTGGGGACCGCGAAACCCTGCCCCGCCAGGGCCTCCCACCGCATCTCGGCGTTGCCGTCGCGGAGGGTGAGCAGTCGGGGGGACAGCGGCTTGACGATCGTCGTGGCGGCGCGTGACGGGAGGGAAAGCGTCACCCGGGTCCTCCCTACGAATCGTTTGTTGGCAAGTCCTATTGAATCAATAGGACTTGCGGCCTGGCCAGCATGGCCTCGACGTGCGCGTGGCGAGACCTGTGCGGGGTCGCTGTCACCGGTGGACGACCCCGTTCTGGTACGCCCACACGACGGTCTGTAGCCGATCCCGTGCGCCGATCTTCGCCATGGCGCGCCCGAGGTGCGACTTGACCGTGCTGGTCTCGATGAAGAGCTGCTCGGCGATCTCGACGTTCGACAGGCCCTGCGCGAGCAACTCCACGATCTCGGTCTCCCGCGCGGTCAACTGGTGCGCCGCCGCCGCGTCCGAACGGGGAGCGGGCGTACGCCTGGCGAACTCCGAGATCACCCGACGGGTGACGGCCTGGTCGACGAGCCCGTACCCGCTCGCGAGGCGACGGATCGCCTCGATCAGCTCCTCGGGCTCACAGTCCTTGAGGATGAACCCGCTGGCGCCGGACTCCAACGCGCCGAATACGTACTCGTCGAGGTCGAAGGTCGTCACGACCAGCACCGCCGGTGGCGTCCCGGTCGCCTCGGCGACGATCTGCCGGGTCGCGGTGAGCCCGTCGCCGTGCGGCATCCGGACGTCCATGCAGATGACGTCCGGCTGCAGCCGGCGGGCCAGCTCGACGGCGGCGGACCCGTTCGACGCCTCGGCCACGACCTCGATCTCGCCGTCCTGCTCCAGGATGACGCGGAAGCCGGCGCGGACGACCGCCTGGTCGTCGACGAGCATCACTCTGATCATGCTGGTGCCTCTTCCTTCGGCCGGGATATGGCGGGGCCGTTCGTCGGGAGGGTGGCGGCGACCGACCAGCCACCGGCCGCCGTCGGGCCGGCGGTGAACGTCGCCCCGATCAACTGGGCGCGCTCGCGCATGCCCACCAGGCCGACGCCACCGGTCCGTGCCGCCGGTACGCGTCGCGGCGCGGCGGGTTCGTTCACCACCTCCAGCGACACCGAGCGGGGCTCGAAGCGGAGCACCACCCGCGCCGGCGCGCCCGGGGCGTGCTGGCGGGCGTTGCTGAGCGACTCCTGCGCGATCCGGTAGAGCGCGACGTCGGCGATCGGCGACACCTCGCGCTGCTCGCCCTCCCGGACGAACTCCACCGGGCCGGCGAGGTTGCCCGCGGTGCGGACGAGGTCGTCGAGCATGCCCAGCCCCGGCACCGGGGTGGCACCGTCGCCGCCATCGTGCCCCGGCCTGCCGCGCAGCACACCGACGACCAGCCGCAGGTTGTCCAGGGTCTCCTTGCCCTGGCTGCGGATCCAGGCCACACCGGCCTTCGCGGCCGCCGGATCCCGGTCGATCAGCCGCTCGACCGCCGCCGCCTGCACGACCATGCCGGAGAGGTGGTGGGCCGCCACGTCGTGCAACTCCCGGGCCATCCGGGAGCGCTCCGCGCCGATCGCCGCCTGGACCTTCGTGTGCTGCTCCCGGATCGCCTCGTCCGCCCGGACCCGGACCAACTCGACGTAGCGCCGGTAGGTGGCCACGTAGCCGCCGACGAAGGTCGCGCTGGCGTAGGTCAGGGCGCTCGCCGAGACGTACGCGACGGCCGTCAGCAGGTCCGGGGTCACCACGACGGCCGCCCCGACCGACTCCGCCACGACGACCGCGCCGACGGCCAGCAGCGCACGCCGAACCGGCAGCAACGACCCGACGGTGTACGCCACGACGAACGGGGCGAGGCCCCGGATGGTCGCCTCGGGCAGGGAGAAGCCGATGATGGGCAGTTGGAGGCCGACGACGAGCGCGAGGCAGAGCAGTGGCCGGACCCGACGCAGGCACAGCAGCATCGCCTGCGCGCAGCAGATGGCGACGAGCAGCCAGGCCCGCGCCGGGTCGAACGACACCCCGTCCTCAGGTGCCACGAACCAGAACAGCGCGGTCAGCAGGACGAACGTGAGGACGGTCAGCACCGCGGCCAGCAGGCAGTCCCGGGGGAACACTCCGGTCACCCCGAGCCGGGTGAGCCGTCCGTCGAGCCACTTCGTCAGTCGTGGTGTGCCGGGTTCGGTGTCGGCGTGGTCCCTCATGGGGTGCGCATCCTTGCTCCGGATCGTCCCGGGTCGGCGGGTCAGTAGGAGATGCTAGGCGCGAGCAGGTGGAACTCCACGGCGAACCAGCCCGCGCCGGCGAGAGCCAACAGGATCAGGCCGCTGGCGGTGATCCGCCGCCAGCCGAGGTGGCGTCGCACGTCGTCGACCAGCCGGACCGCGGCGGGCAGTACTCCGAGCAGACCGACCAGTTGCAGCACCTGAATGGTGCGCAGGACAGGCCCGGGAACGTCCTGCAAGCTCATGATGCTGCCGATGCTCAGCACCCAGCCGGCGAACGCGAGCAGCGTGCCGGCGACGGCGATCCGGCTCAGGATCCGCGCGGTGCGCCCCGCCCGCTCCCGGGGAGCACGGCCCAGCCGACGGCGGACGATCGCGCCGACCGGCCAGGACAGGACGGCGAGCAGCAGTACGACGGTGGACAGGGCCAGCACCGGAACGGCCACCATGGAGGCGCGGGCCGGCTCGACGGGCAGCAACGCGAACGCGGAGTCGAAACTGATCGCCTCGACCCGGTCGTCGGTCGCCCGCATGGCGATCGTGCGCTGCCCGCCGACCTCGCGCCAGACCCAGGGCGCCACCTCCTCGTAGAGGGCGGGGGAGTCCGACAGCGGGCCCGGCTCCACCAGCAACCGGTCACCGTCGGTGACGCTGACCGTGGTCCGACCCACCAGACCGATCGCCGTCAGGAAGTTGCTCTGAATCGCTCGCGAGGACTCGTACGTGCCGGCGGCCAGCGCGGCGTGCTTGGCGGTGGTCGTCGGGTCCACGCCGGCGGTCGGCTGGTCGTCGCGGGCGGGGAAGTAGCGGTCGGCGAAGCCGTTCACGACCGACTCGCGAAGCTCGTGGCTGTCCAGGGCGCCGGAGCCGTTGCTGTTGAGGGAGAGGAAGATGCCGGCCCGGTCGTCGGGGTAGATCTGCAGGTGGGAGTGGAAGTACTTGGTGTCGCCGCCGTGACCGAGGATCCGGTGGCCGTTGCGGTCCTCGGCGAAGAATCCGAGGGTCATCCGGGGCCCGTCGGCCAGCGTGCCCAGCGACGTCGCGTCGAGTGCCGGCCGCTGCATCAGCTCGCGGGTCGGTTGGTCCAGCAGGGGCGCGAAGCCCACCGGCTCGCCGAGCTGGGCGAGCATGAAACGCGCCATGTCCGTCGCCGGGGCGCTCAGCGCACCGGGCGGGGGCGTGCCGACGATCTCGAACGGCGCGGCGGGCCCGGCGGAGGTGTCGTACCCGTTGGACATCCGGTCGCGCAGCGCCGCCGGGAGGGGCTGCTCGAAGGTCGACGACGGCATGCCGGCGCGGTCCAGGATGTCGCGTTGGACGTACTCCTCGAAGCGTGTCCCGCTGACGCGTTCGACGACGTAGCCGGCGAGCGCGTTGCCGTAGTTGGAGTAGGCGGGGACGGTGCCGGGCTGGTAGATCTGCTCCGGTGGGTCGGTCATCAGGGCCCGACGCAGGTTGAGGTCGCCGCCGTGGGTGCCGATGAGGCCGGCGATCCGCTCCTCGAAGCCGGCGGTGTGGGTCAGCAGGTGCCGCAGGGTCACGGCCCGCTCGTAGTGGCGGGGCAGTTCGAAGTCGAGGTACGTCTCGACGTCGGCGTCGAGGTCGAGCTTCCCGCTCTGTACGAGTTGCAGCACCGCGGTGGCGGTGACCAGCTTCGACACTGATCCCATCCGGAACAGGTGCCGGTCCGGGTCGACCGGTACGGCCCCCTTGCCGCCGGCACCGGTGTCGGCGTACCCGTACCCCCGGGTCGTGATGATCTTGCCGTTGTTGACGACGGCGACCGTGGCCCCCGCGATGTCGGTGCGGTCGAGCGCGGCCGGCAGCAGCCCGTCGAGCCAGGCGTTGACGTCGGTGTCGGTCAGGGCGGAACCCGCCCCGCTCGCGACGGGCGCCGCCGGAGCGGCGATGGGCGGTGCGGGGTTGTGCTGCGGTGTGCCGCAGCCGGCGGCGCTCACGGCGAGGACGACAGCGGTCGCCAGCACCGCGCCGAGTCGGACGAGAGGCTGGTGTCGCCGGGATGCGAGAAGAAAGAGTGGGCGCATTGTCTGCCAGTGCCTTCCCAGGCGAACGGGTGTCCGGAGCAGGTCCGTACGGCGTCACCCGATGCCCTGGAACAAGCCTGTTCGAGGAATCGCGCTGATCCATCTGGCGCAGGACGGCACTGCGCCTACGACCTGAGGAGGAGAAGCGTCTGCACCGTTCGCCCCCCGATCGGGGGACATCGTTTGACATGTGCGCCGAACGCATCTTTGATGGTCGATGTACTTGTTCGGGGTGGTCGGACGCTTCGTCGTCCGGGTGGCCCGTCGACGCCCCGAGCCTGGAGGACGGATGCGAGTCGTCGCGCTGAGAAATTCTCGTCGCCCACGACGGCGGCTGTTGCCGGTGGCGATGGTTGCGGTGACGCTGCTGAGCCTGGCCGTCGGAGTGCCGGCGGCCGCCGCGGCACCGTCGACAGTCGTCGGTGTGGCCAGCGGTCGTTGCCTGGACGTGGTCGGCAACGTCAGGACCGCCGGTGCCGGCATCAACATCTACGACTGCAACGGGCAGGCCAACCAGGCGTGGACCCTCACCTCAAGTGGTGAACTACGGGTCTACGACGACACCATGTGCCTGGACGTCGTCGGCCAGGACACCACCGCCCCGGCGGCGCTGCAGATCAACGGCTGCAACGGCGGCGCCAACCAACGCTGGCGCATCACCACCTCCGGGACGATCGTCGGCGTCCAGTCCGCCCTGTGCCTGGACGTCAGCGGCGCGGGCACCGCCAACAGCACCACCGTCGGTCTCTGGACCTGCAACGGGCAGTCCAACCAGCGGTGGACGACGTCTCTCGGCAGCGCCGACAGCCAGCCGCCGACGGCGCCGGGCAGCCCGCGGGTCAGCGGCCTGACCTGCAACTCGGTGACGTTCGCGTGGAACGCCTCGACGGACAACGTGGCGGTGGCCTTCTACGACATCTACCACGACGGCCAGCTGATGACGTCGGTGAGTGGCACGACGCTCTCCACCAACCTGACGGTCGTGGCCGGGGCGACCTGGGGCCTGTACGTCAACGCCCGCGACGCCGCCGGCAACGTGTCGCAGGCGAGTGCCACCGTCTCGATCACTCCGCCGCCCTGCCAGGCCGACAGCCAACCACCGACGGCGCCGCAACAGCTCACCGGCACCGCGTCGGGCACCACTGTGACACTGCGCTGGACAGCGTCCACCGACAACATCGGCGTGCGGGCGTACGACATCTACCGGGCCGGCGCGAAGGTGGGCACGGTCACCGGCGCGCCGCCGGCGACCACGTTCACCGACAGCGGTCTGGCGGCGAACACCGCGTACCAGTACTACGTGGTGGCCCGGGACGCGCAGGACAACGCCTCGTCGCGAAGCGGCACCGCGACGGTGACCACCGGCGCGGCGTGCGCCAACCCGGTCTGCGGAGTGCGGCAGGTCACCACCGACACCGACATCCCGTGGGGTCTGGTGACGTTGCCGGACGGCAGCGTCCTCTACAACCGCCGCGACGCGCACGACATCATCCAGCTCAACCCGACCACCGGGGCCAAGACCAACCTGGGCACGGTGCCGAACGTGCAGAGCACCGACGGTGAGGGTGGCCTGCTGGGGCTCGCCATCTCGGCCAGCTACTCCAGCGACCGCTGGCTGTACATCATGCACACCTCGCCGAGCGACAACCGCATCGTCCGGATCAGGCTGGAGAACGGGCGACTCAACACCGCCAGCGAGCAGGTCCTCCTCACCGGTATCCGGCGGAACAAGTACCACGACGGTGGTCGCCTGCGGTTCGGCCCGGACGGCAAGCTGTACGCCAGCACCGGCGACGCCCAGAACGGCAACTACGCCCAGGACCGGTCCAGCCTCGAAGGCAAGATCCTGCGACTCAACCCGGACGGCACCGTCCCCTCGGACAACCCGTTCGGCAACTACGTCTGGAGCTACGGCCACCGCAACCCGCAGGGGCTGGCGTTCGACTCGCAGGGCCGGCTGTGGGAGCAGGAGTTCGGCAACTCGATCATGGACGAGACCAACCTGATCACCAAGGGCGGAAACTACGGCTGGCCGGCGTGCGAGGGCACCAGTGGCACCTGCGGTACCGCCGGGTTCATCGCGCCGGCGCGCACCTATCCCACCGCCGAAGGGTCCTGCTCCGGCATCACGATCGTGCGCGACGCGCTCTACGTGGCCTGTGCCCGGGGTGCTCGGATGTACCGCGCGGTGATCAGCGGCAGCAGCCTGACGAACGTGCAGACGTACTTCAGTGGCACCTACGGTCGGTTGCGGACGGTGGAGCCGGCTCCTGATGGAGGGTTGTGGCTGACCACCACCAACGTCGGCGACAAGGACAGCACCCCGAACAACAGCAACGAGAGGGTCCTCCACGTCACTCTCGGCAACTAGTTCCGACGTCCCCCGCGGGGCCGCCTCCGGGCGGCCCTGGTGGGGCGCGGGTCAGACCGGGTGCTTGCTCAGACTCTGGAAGCTCAGTGCCCGCTGGGTGGGGATCTCGGCATCCCCGAACTCCGTCGTCCAGGGCCGGGACAGCATGGCCGGCGCCCGCCACCGGGCCACCCGCGACCCCGGGCCGGCCGACGAGTCGGCGCGCGAACCGGACCCGGCCGACGTGCCCGGGGCGTCGGTGTGCGCCGGGTCGATGCCCAGCTCCCGCATCCGCTCGACGTACGCGCGGTAGCGCCGCTGTGCCTCACCGTGCCGGCCGGCGGCGCGTAACACCTCCACCAACTCCAGGTGCGCGTCCTCGTCGTACTGGTCCCGGTGCACGAGCCGCATCAGGTAGACGAGCTTCTGATCGGTGTCCGAGGTGTGTTGTGCCAGGGCCCGCAACACGCGGGTGTGCGCCACCTGTGCCTCCTCGCGCAGCGGTTGCGCCCAGTCCTCGTACGGGTCGTCGGCGAGGAAGTCCCCGCCGTACAGCTCGTCGGCGCGGATCAACATCCCGGCGGCGGTCGGGTGCCCGGCGCGCTGCGCGGCCTGCGCCTCCTCGGCGGCGGTGAGGAACGACTCGACGTCCACGTCGATCACGTCGAGGTCGATCGCCACCGAGCCCCGGTCGGCCAGCACCGCCCCCCGCCCGCTGGTGCGTTGCCCGGTGCCGAGCACGCGACGCAGGGTGGACAACAGCACCGAGAGCCGGTTCGCGGTCCGCGACGGCGACTCGTCCGGCCAGAGCAGCTCCATCAGCCGGGCGCGCGGCACCGCCCGGCCGCGATGTGCGACGAGGATCTTCAACAGGTCCCGGGCCTTCTTGGACTGCCATTCGCCGTACGGCACCACGGCACCGGCCCGGAACACCCGGAAGTCGCCGAGGGTGTGGATGACCACCGCCGGTACGCGCAGCGTGATGGCGGTGAGCCCGTCGGCGACGCCCGGGTCGAGGCGTACCCCGCAGCGGCGCAGCTTCTGCTCGGCCCCCTCCGCGCCGCGCCGAGCCTGCCGGCCCTGCAGTCGGGCCGCGATCAGTCGGACCGCGGCCTCCTGGGCCGGGTCGCCGAGATCCCGGCAGAGCGCGGCGGCGTCGTCGAGCAGGCCCGCGGCGGCCCGGGGGTCCTCCGCCGCCAGGACGGTGAGTTGCAGCGCCTCGATCAGGGTCGCTCGCCGCCGCCCGACGGTGGCGCCGGTACGGGCCTCGGCGGCGTCGAAGTGGGCCGCGTCGGTGTCGCCGCGCAGCAGCGCCACCCAGCCGCGGGCCAGCAGCGCGTACGGCCGGTCGGGTTCGCGGGCCATGGTGACCGCTCGTTCGGCCAGGTCCCGGGCGGCGCGCAGGTCGTCGGCGGCCCGGATCCGCGCCAACTCGGCGAGGATCAGGGCGCGGGACATCGGCCGGTGCTGCCCGTTGCCGAGGATGGCCAGGGCGCTCTCCAACGCCTTGCGGGCCTGGCGCGGCTCACGTCGGCGGCGGTGCACCATCCCGAGCGTGGTGAGGGAGAACGCCTCGTCGGCGCCGATCCCGGCCAGCTCCCGGAGGCGTTGGCCGGCGGCGCTGTCGGCGAGCGCCTCCTCCAGTCGGCCCAGCAGGCACTTCGCCGAGGCGGTGAGGGCCAGCGCGTAGGGCTCGTAACCGGTGTCCCCGGTCACCTCGGCCAGCCGGACGGCCGCCTCGGCGTGCCGCAGTGCGTCGGAGGCGTCACCGACACCGAGCAGGTAGCCGGCGAGGTCCAGATGGACCATCAGCCGGAACAGGCCGACGTCGGCGTGGCGCAGCCCCTCCGCCGGCTGCGCTCGCCGCCGTGCCGCCGACGCGTCGCCGGTCGCGGCGTCCAGCAGCATGGCCAGCCGGGCGTACGCCTCGTGGGCGGCGGGGGAGTCGCACCCGTGCGCGGCCTGGGCGGCCTCCTCGGCGTCGGTGGTGGCCCGTTCGATGTCGCCCTCGATCAGGTGGTGCACGGCGGCGTGGCAGTGCACCTGGACGGCGTGTGGGCCGGCCGCGTCGATCGGGATCATCGCCAACCGGGCGGCGGCCAACTGCGGTTCGCCGTCGAGGTGGTGCTGGAGCGCCACGCGCCAGATGTCAGCGAGCGGGGCGTCCGCCGGGTCGGGTGTGGCGGTGAGCAGGTCCGGCTGGATGGTGAGCCACAGGTGCGCGGCCGTGCGGTCGCCGATGTCGGCGAGGCGGCGCAGCGCACGCCCCGGATCACCGCCTCGGTGCGGTTGACCCGGTGCCGATGCCTCGCCCCCGCGGTGGTCGCGAATGGGCGTTGACGGGCGCAAGGCATGGTTGAGTCTGTCTCCGGACATCCACCACTCCTGTTTTCTCTCGTGGAGGCTCAGGTGAGTGAAGAGACAACCGGTCGTCCGTAGCCGACGCCCGGCGTGGCTTCCCCCCGGCACGATCATTGTCTTCATTGAGCATCATCGCCATAACCAAAAGAGTCGGTGTACTTACTGACTGCTATGCGGTATCGGCATAATGCCGCCCTCAGGATTCCCTCAGGCAGCCCCCACAGCACGTGCACGGCCCGTACAAGCAACCGGCACGGGTCCGCCGCAGAATTCCGGGCATTGCGTTTCGCCTGCCCGATCGGAGCTGAGATCCGATGTCCGAACAGATCGTCGCGCCCGACCTCGTCGCCTTCTGGCAGCGACAACTCGACGCCCTTCCGGAGCCACCGGACCTGCCCTTCCCGCCCGTGCCCGGAACGACGGCGGCCGGCGTGACGCTGCCGGGTGGCTCGTCCGAGGTGCTGGTCGACGCGCTGGCCGGTGTGTTCGGGTTGCTGCACCGCTGGACCGGGGGCGGCGACCTGCTCGCCGAGACACCGGCCGGCCCGGCCGCGCCGGGACGATGGCTGCCCGTGCGAGTGCGGGTCCCCGAGAATCCCACCTGGACGGAGCTGCGGAACCTGGTCCGGACGGCGTTGCGCGAGGCGCGGGCCCACGAGTCGGGGCTGCCCGCGACGGAGCATCGACCGGTGGTGTCGGTGGGCGTCGGGGCGCTGCCGCCGGGGGCGCGGGGCGTGCTGCGGCTGCTGGTCGACGACGCCGGATCGCCGACGGTCACCCTGACCCATCCGAACGCGGCGCTGATCGGGGCCACGCTGACCGTCCTGCTCGCACGGGCCGGGGAGCGGCCCGAGGCGCGCCTGTCCGACCTGCCGCTGCTCGACCCGGTGACGGAACGGCGGGTGCTGGCCGAGTGGAACGCCACCGACACCGCCTACCCCCGCGACCGGTCGGTGCCCGACCTGTTCGCCCAGTGGGCCCGGGAGACGCCGGACGCGCCGGCGCTGCGCCACGGCGACGAGGTGCTCAGCTACCGGGAACTGGACCGGCGTGCCAACCAGTTGGCGGGGCACCTGCGGCGACTGGGCATCGGCCCCGAGGCGCTTGTCGGACTCTGCCTCACCGACACCGCCGGGTGGGTGATCGCCGCCCTGGCGACGCTCAAGGTCGGTGCCGCGTACCTGCCGCTGGACCCCGGGTATCCGCCGCAACGGCTGGCACTGATGTGCCGCGACGCCGCGCCGGGAGCGATCCTGCACACCGCCGCGCTGGCCGACCGGCTGCCGGACGACGGGACACCGCGCATCGTCCTGGACCGGCTGCCGGCCGCCGCCGACCCGGCCGGTCCGCCGGAGGTGAGCATCCACCCCGACCAACTCGCGTACGTCATGTACACCTCCGGCTCGACCGGCCGGCCCAAGGGCACCGGGGTCAGCCACCGCAACATCGTCCGGTTGGTCCGCGACACGAACTTCGTCGACGTACGCCCCGACGACGTGATGGGGCAGGCCGCCACGATGTCCTTCGACGCCGCCACCCTGGAGGTGTGGGGGGCGCTGCTCAACGGCGCCTGCCTGGCCGACCTGGACATCAACGACGTGATCGTGCCGGACCGGCTGCGCGAGCGGCTACGCGCCACCGGCGTGACGATGATGTTCCTGGCCACCTCCGTGTCCCGACAGTTGGCGACGGAGGCCCCGGAAGCCCTGGCCGGGTTGCGTTACCTGACCTTCGGCGGGGAACAGGCCGACCGGGTGGCGGTCAGCCGGCTGCGGGCCGCCTGCCCGGACACGACACTTGTCAACGGGTACGGCCCGACCGAGGGCACCACCTACACCACGACGTACGACTGCGCCCGGCTCACCGCCGACGACCGGGTGGTGCCGATCGGTGGCCCGGTCGCGAACACTCGGGTGTACGTGCTGGACCGGTTCCTCCAGCCGGTGCCGCCCGGCGTGCTCGGTGAGCTGTTCATCGGTGGGGACGGGGTGGCTCGGGGGTATCTCGGCCGTCCGGAGGCCACCGCCGACCGGTTCGTGCCGGACCCGTTCGGGCCGCGCGGCGGGGGTCGGCTGTACCGCACCGGCGACCTGGTCCGGCAACGCGTCGACGGGTTGATCGAGTTCGTCGGGCGGTTGGACCACCAGGTCAAGATCCGTGGTTACCGGGTGGAGCCGGGCGAGGTGACCGAGGTGCTCCGCGGCAGCGGGCTGCTGCGCGACGCCATCGTGCGCGCCGACCGCGACGGGGCGGGCGACGCCCGACTGGTCGCGTACGTGGTGCCCGCCGACGGGGTGGACGTCGAGGCGGTCCGGGAACGTGCCCGGGAGCTGTTGCCCGATCACCTGGTGCCGGCCGTGTTCGTGGCGCTGCCCCGGCTGCCGCTCAACCGCAACGGCAAGGTGGACACCAAGGCGCTGCCCGCACCCGACGCGCTGGTCGTACCGGACGACAGGCCGGCCTCCGACGTGCCGCCCGCTCCCGAGGCGGCCCGGACCGACGACGAGGACGCCGGCCCGCGGGCCGGGACCGAGCGGACCGTGGCCGAGATCTGGCGGGAGGTGCTCGGTGTGCCGGTGCGTCGACGCGACGACGACTTCTTCGACCTCGGCGGCCGGTCGTTGAAGGCGACCCGGGTGCGGTCCCGGCTGTCCGCCGCGATCGGCGCGGAGGTGCCGTTGCGACTGATCTTCGACCACCCGACCGTCGCGGCTCTGGCCGCCGCGGCGGACGAGATCACCGGTGCCCGCGAGGCGGCGGTCCAGCCCTCCGGGCCGGTCGACGCGCTCCCGCCGGACGCCGCACCGCCCGCCGACCTCGCCGGCCTGCTCGACCAGTACGAGCACGGGAGCGCGAGATGAGTGCCGCCCTCACCCCGACCGGGCTGCGACAGCGCGTGGACGCGTTGCCGCCCGAGCGGCGGCGGGCCTTCCTCGCCGCTCTGCGCGCCGACGGTGACCGGTACGGGATCCACCCGCTCACCGCCGCCCAGGAGTGGATGCTGCTGCTGGCCCAACTCCACCCGGAGAGCCCGGCCTACCACGTCCCGTACCGGGTGGACCTGCGTGGCGACCTGGACGTGGCGGCCCTGCGCGCCGCGCTCGACCTGGTGGTGGCGCGGCACGAGGCGCTGCGCACGGTGTTCGTCCCGTTGGACGGGGAGCCGTACCAACTGGTCCTGCCGCCGAACGGCGTGCCCCTCGAGGTACGCGACGTCGCGGCCGACCGCATCGACGAGTACGCCGCCGCCGAGGCGGTCCGCCCGTTCGACCTGGCCCGGGGCCCGCTGCTGCGCGCCACGCTGTGCCGTACCGGCCCGGCCGACTGGTCGCTGCTGCTCTCCCTGCACCACGTGGTCTGCGACGGCTGGAGCATGGGCCTGCTCTTCGAGGAGTTGTCGGCGGCGTACGCGGCGGCGCGGGACGGACGGGTCGCGGCGCTGCCGCCGGTGCCGCGCGACGTGCCGGTCGCCCTGGCCCAGGACCGGCTGCTCGCCCCGGCCGAGCTGGCCCGGCGGCTGGGCTGGTGGCGCGACGCCCTCGCGGGTGCGCCGCCGGGACTCGACCTGCCCACCGACCGGCCCCGACCGGCGGAGCTGGAGGACGCCGGTCACGAGATCGAGTTCTCCTGGCCGCCTGAGCTGGCCGGCCGGGTCGCCGAGGCGGGGCGACGCACCGGCGCCACCCCGTACATGATCTTCGCGGCGGCCTGGGCGGCGCTGCTGCACCGGCACAGCCAACAGCCGGACCTGTTGCTCGCCACCCCGGTGGCGAACCGGCAGACCCTCGACAGCGAGACGGCGGTCGGCTTCTTCGTCAACACGCTGGTGCTGCGCAGCCGGGTCGACGGGGAGCTGACCTTCGCCGGGCTGCTGGACCAGCTGCGCGACACGGCGCTGACCGCGCTGACCGACCCGGTGCCCTTCGACGCGCTGGTGCAGGAGATCCGACCGGTCCGCGACCCCGGCCGGCACCCGCTCGCCCAGGTGATGTTCGCCGTCGAGGACGGCTGGGAGCAGCGCCTGACCCTGCCCGGGGCCACCGTGCTGGCCAGCGGCGAGACACACACCGGCACCTCCATGTTCGACCTGACGCTTACCGTCATCCCGTACGAGGGTCGGATCGACGGGCGGATCGAGTACCGGACCCGGCTCTTCGACGAGGCCACCGCCCGAGGGCTCGCCGACCAGCTCGCCACGCTGCTCACCGCCGCCCTCGCCGACCCGGACACCCCGGTGGCCGGGTTGCCGCTGCTGCACCCGGACGCCGGTCGGGACCTGGTCGACCGGTGGGCCGCCACCGCCACCGCGTCGGCACAGCAGCCACTGCTTCCCGAGTTGGTGACCCGGCAGGCCGTCGCCCGCCCCGACGCGGTTGCCGTGGCGTACCGGGAGCAGACGCTTACCTACCGGGAGCTGGACGTGCGGGCGGACCGGCTGGCCCGCGCCCTGGTGGCCCGGGGGGTACGGCCCGAGACCACGGTCGGGGTCTGCCTGCCCGCCGGCCCGGACTGGGTGGTCGCCCTGCTCGCCACGCTTCGGGCCGGCGCGGTCTACCTGCCCCTGGATCCACAGTTGCCGGCGGCCCGGCTGGCCTACCTGCTCACCGACTCCGACGCCGCCCTGGTGCTCACCGGGGCCGACGCGCAGCTCGCGCTGCCCGCCAGCGACGTGCCGCTGCTGCGACTCGACGAGCCGCTGCCGCCCACCGCCGGCCCGCTGCCGGGAACGGTCCACCCGGACGCCGCCGCCTACCTGATCTACACGTCCGGCTCGACGGGGCTGCCCAAGGGCGTCATCGGCACTCATCGCGGGCTGTGCAACCTCGCCGAGGCGCAGGCCCGGCTGGTCGGTGTCCGCGCCGACGACCGCGTCCTCCAGTTCCACTCGATCAGCTTCGACGTGTCACTGTCCGATGTGGTCACCGCGTTCACCGTGGGTGCGACGCTGCGCCTGCTCGGCCCGGACGAGCGCACCCCCGGCCCCGACCTGGCCGCCGCGCTCGTCCGGCACGGCGTCACCGTGGCCGACCTGCCCCCGGTGGTGCTCGACGCCCTGGACCCGGCCGGGGTGCCGGACCTGCGGGTGCTCACCGTCGGCGGCGAACCCTGCGCGCCGGACGTCGCCGCTGCCTGGTCGCGCGGCCGGCTCCTGATCAACGGGTACGGCCCGACCGAGGCCACGGTGACCGCCACCGCCGCGCGCTGCGCCCCGGACGGCACCGAACTGCCCATCGGCCGACCCCTGACCGGGGTACGCGCCTACGTGCTCGATGCCGAGCTGCGGCCGGTGCCTCCCGGCGTCCCCGGTGAACTGCACCTCGGCGGCGTCGGGGTTGCCCGTGGCTACCACGGCGACCCGGCCCTCACCGCGCGGCGCTTCCGGCCCGACCCGTACGCCCCGACGCGCGGGTCGCGGATGTACGCCACCGGCGACCTGGTCCGCTGGCGTGCCGACGGGCAACTGGTCTTCCTGGGCCGGGCCGACAACCAGGTCAAAATCAACGGCTACCGGATCGAGTTGGGCGAGGTGGAGGCCCGGCTGAGGCAGTGCGCCGGTGTGCGCCGCGCCGCCGCCGTGGTCCGCACCGACTCGCCCGGCGGGCGGCGGCTGGTCGGCTACCTCGTCGGTGACGACCTGCGGGTGGACGAGCTGCGCCAGGACCTGCTCCGGCAGCTGCCCCGATATCTGGTGCCGACGGCCTTCGTGGTGGTCGACGACCTGCCGGTGAACGCCAGCGGCAAACTCGACCCGTCCCGGCTGCCCGCCCCCGCCGTGACCCGCGCCGACCTCGGTGCCGCGTACGTGGCACCGAACGGGGACATCGAGCGGGCCGTCGCCGAGGTGTGGCGCGACGTGCTCGGGCTCGCCGACGTCGGCGTGCACGACAACTTCTTCGACCTGGGTGGCACCTCACTGCTGCTGGCCCGGGC
Source organism: Micromonospora sp. NPDC007208 (assembly GCF_042869175.1). Classification (NCBI taxonomy): domain Bacteria; kingdom Bacillati; phylum Actinomycetota; class Actinomycetes; order Micromonosporales; family Micromonosporaceae; genus Micromonospora; species Micromonospora sp. NPDC007208. The sequence continues at coordinate 53,797 of NZ_JBIAFG010000001.1, forward strand.
CCAGGTCCGGCTCACCGACCGGCTGGGCCGCCCGGTGCCCGCCGTCGAGCTGTTCCGGTACCCGACCATCGCGCTGCTGGCCCGGTTCCTGGATGGCGGACCGTCGGTGGTCTCGCCACCCGCGGATCCGGCCGCCGGGCGCCGCCGCGACGAACGCAAGCAGGCCCTCGCCGAGCGGGCCCGACGTGCCCGTCCGGTGCCGGCAGGGGAGGGACGAGCATGACCGATCAGGAGACCGGACTGGAGATCGCCATCGTCGGGATGGGCGGCCGGTTCCCCGGCGCCGCCGACGTGGACGAGCTGTGGCGGCGGGTCCTCGCCGGTGCGGAGACCATCACCCGCTTCACCGACGCGGAACTGGCCGCCGCCGGGGTGCCCGAGGACGAGCGGCGCCACCCCGACCACGTACCGGCGCATGGCGCGCTGTCGGACGTCGACCGGTTCGACGCCGGCTTCTTCGGCTACTCGCCCCGCGACGCCCGGCTGCTCGACCCGCAACAACGACTCTTCCTGGAGTGCGCCTGGGCCGCGCTGGAGCGCTCCGGTCACCTCACCGGGGACCCGGACCGGCTGGTCGGGGTGTACGCCGCCGCCGCGGCCAGCGGCTACCTGCTGCACCACCTGTTCCGCAACCCGCACCTCGACTCGGTCAGCGAGTACGAGCTGATGCTCGCCAACGACAAGGATTCGCTGCCCACCCGGGTGGCGTACCACCTGGACCTGCGCGGCCCGGCCATGGCGGTGCAGACGGCCTGCTCGTCCTCGCTGGTCGCGGTGCACCTCGCCGCGCAGGCGCTGCTGGCCCGGGAGTGCGACGTCGCGCTCGCCGGCGGCGCGCACGTGCTGCTGCCGACCGGCACCGGCTACCGCCACGAGGTCGGCGGCATTATGTCCCGCGACGGGCACTGTCGACCGTTCGACGTGCGGGCCAGCGGAACCGTCGGCGGCGACGGCGTCGCAGTGGTCGTGCTGCGCCGGCTGGCGGACGCCCGCCGCGACGGCGACACCGTGTACGCGGTGATCCGCGGCTCGGCGATCAACAACGACGGCCGGGTGAAGGTCGGTTTCACCGCGCCCGGGGTGGACGGCCAGGTCGCGGTGATCCGGGCCGCCCAGGAGCTGGCCGAGGTCGAACCGGCGAGCATCGGGTACGTCGAGGCGCACGGCACCGGCACCGAGCTGGGCGACCAGATCGAGCTGCGGGCCCTCGCCGAGGCGTTCCGGGGCACCGCCGACGGCCGGTGCGCGCTCGGCTCGGTCAAGTCGATCCTCGGGCACCTCGACGTCGCGGCCGGGGTGACCGGCCTGATCAAGGCGGCGCTGGCGCTGCACCACCGCGTCGTGCCACCCAGCCCGTACTGCACCGAGCCGCATCCCGAGTTGACCGGCGGCCCGTTCCGGGTACCCATCGCCGCGCAGCCCTGGCCCGACCTCGACACGCCGCCCCGCGCCGCGGTCAGCTCCTTCGGCATCGGCGGGACCAACGCCCACGTGGTCCTCGAGGCCGTCGAGGCCGTCGAGCCCGTCGAGCCCGCCGACACCGACGCCTCCCACCTGCTGGTGCTCTCCGCCAGGGACGACGACGCGCTCGACCGCGCTCGCGCGCAGCTCGCGACCCACCTGGCCGAGGACCCCGACCTCCCGCTGGCCGACGTCGCGTACACCCTGCGCGGGTCCCGGCCGGAGCTCGGGCACCGGCTGGTCACCGTCGCCGCCACCGCGGCGGTCGCCGCCGCCCAACTCGCGGACCGGGACTCGGCGCTGGTCCGTACCGGCGTCGCCGCCGGCGCCCCGGCGGGAGTGGCGCTGCTCTTCCCCGGCCAGGGCGCGCAGTACGCCGGGATGGGCCGCACCCTGTACCGCACCGAACCCGTCTACCGGGCCGCCTTCGACCGCTGCGCGGACCTGCTCCGCCCGCACCTCGACGTGGACCTGCGTACCCTGCTCTGCCCACCCGGTGACCCGGTGCCCGCCGCGCCGGAGCTGGACGAGACCTGGCTCACCCAACCGGCCCTCTTCGCCGTCGAGTACGCGCTCGCCGAGCTTTTGCACCACCACGGCGTACGCCCGGCGGCCCTGGCCGGCCACAGCCTCGGCGAGTACGTGGCCGCGTGCCGGGCCGGCGTCTTCACCCTCCCGGACGCGCTCGCCACCGTCGCCGTACGCGGCCGGCTCATGCAGGCACAGGCGCCCGGGTCGATGCTCTCGGTGGACCTCCCCGCCGACGAGGTCGCGCCCCTGCTGCCCGCCGGGGTCGAGGTGGCCGCCGCCAACGCGCCCCGGCTCACCACCGTGTCCGGCACGACCGCCGCCGTCGCCGCGCTCGCCGTCGAACTGCGCGAGCGCGGGGTGGCCTGCCGGGAGGTACGCACCTCACACGCCTTCCACTCGGCCATGATGGAACCGGCCCTCGCCGGCTTCGCCGCGCACCTGCGCGAGGTGCCGCTGCGCCCGCCCACAGTGCCCGTGGTGTCGAACGTGACGGGCGGCTGGCTCACCGACGACGAGGCCACCGACCCCGCCTACTGGGTGCGGCAGCTGCGCCGACCGGTCAACTTCACCGCCGGCGCCGACCTGCTGCTGCGCCAGCGCTTCGCGTTGCTGGAGGTCGGCCCCGGACGCACCCTGGCCACCCTCGCCCGCCAACACGAGGCGGCGCGCGGCGTCCCGGTGTCGACCACCCTGCCCGCCGACCGCACACCGGCCGGCGAGGAGGCCATTGTCGCCCTGGCGGTCGGCCGGCTCTGGCTGGCCGGGGTGCCGGTGCGCTGGCCCGACGGCGGCAACGACGGACGACGGCGGGTGCCCCTGCCCACGTACCCGTTCGCCCGGCAACGGCACTGGGTCGAGCGGTTCCAGCCACAGCGGTCGGCACCCCTCGACACCGGCGACCTCGCGCCGGAGCCTACCCCGGCGGCCTCGCCACCCGCGCCGGTCGACGAGCCGTACGAGGTGGTGCGGCGGATCTGGATGGACCTGCTCGGGGTGGACGAGATCGGCCCGCACGACGACTTCTTCGAGCTGGGCGGGCACTCACTGCTCGGCACCCGGGTGGTGGCCCGGCTGCGCGACGCGCTCGGCGTGGACCTGCCACCGGCCGCGATCTTCGAGTCACCCACCCCTACCGCGCTGGCCCGTACCGTCGCCGCGCTGGCACGACCGACCGCCGACGTACCCCCGGCGGTTGCCCCACCCACGGACGGCGACCTGGCCGACCTGCTCGCGGAGATCCGGGCGTTGTCCCCGGAGAGTCTCGCCCGCGAGCTGCACCTGGCCCGACACGAGGAAGGAAACCGTGATGGCTGACGAGCAGCGCGTTCTGGTCAACGACGAGGAGCAGTACGCCCTCTGGCCCCGCCACAAGGAAATCCCGGACGGCTGGCGGGACGCCGGTTGCGCCGGCAGCCGCCAGGAGTGCCTGGACTTCGTGGCCCGGACCTGGACCGACATGCGCCCCCGCAGCGTCCGCGAACACCTGGCCGCCGAGACCGCCCGGCTGGGCTGAGCGGCAGCGCGGCCCGGTCCAGCGCCCGCCGGCCTGGGCTGCCTCGCCGAAACCCCGGTCAGTGGGTGTAGGTCGGCCAGTGCGGCTCGTCCCAGCGGGCCGGGTCCGGGATGCCGAGCAGCCTGATCCGGTGCAGTAGTTCCGGGTCGGTATCGACCATCCGCAGCCGGGCCGGGGCATGCTGGAGCAGCCAGGCGGTGAGCTCCGCGCGGAGGTTCTCCTCCTCGTCGTCCGTCAACTCCCAGGTGCTCCACGGCAGGTCGTCGCAGAGCAGGTCGTAGTCCCACTCTCCGAAAGCCTCGGCGAGCCGTTGATTCGCCACGGGGCTGTTCTCAGCCGCCCAGGCGCCAAGCCAACGGTCGAGCGCGCCGGAGGCTTCCGTGAGCATGGCCAGCACCGCGTACGCCGGGACTGCGGCGTCCGGGTCGGTGAGCGTGACGACCCACCAGGCGTCCAGGAACTCGCGAATCGCCGTCGACTGCTCGGCGGGCCACTGCTGCCAGCGGCCGAGCGCGAACGCCCGTCCGGCAAACTCCATGCTGCCCAGACGCTCCACCTCGCCGTTGACCAGCGCCGTGGCTAGTTGCGGCAGAATCCGGCGCAGCATGGCGGCGGGAAAGTCCCAGTCGCCGGCCCGGTAGGTACGGCGCAGCAGATCCGGGTCCAGCTCGACGTCCGGGGTCTTGAGCAGAGCAAGTTCCTCGGCGCTGCCCCAGTGGCACTCGCAGTTGCCGTCGTCGGGGTGGGCGGCCATGCCACGGAAGGTGGTGGCGAGATGGGCCAGTGCGGCGTCGAGCCGACGCCGTGGAGGCGTGGGTTGTGTCATGGAGACGCGCCTTCGCGGACTCCGGCGGCGCGCGGCAGCCGAAGAGCACGACGCTACCGGTTGAGTTGGCGACACGCCACAGTGATCCGGTCCACGCCCGGCGGGGCGCAGCCATGGCCTGGAGAGCGCTATACCACTGAGGTATAGATATTCCTCAGTGGTATAGCCGTCAAGAGCGAAACCCCGAAGCACCGCCGGGCTGAGCACCCTCAACCGCTGGTCAGCAGTACGAGTTGCTGGGTCGCCCGGGTCATCGCGACGTAGCGGTCGACAGCCCCTTCGATGCCGGTGCCGAAGGTCTCCGGGTCGATGAGGACGACCAGGTCGAACTCCAGCCCCTTGGCCTGCTCCGGGCTCAGTGACCGGACGCGGGCCGTGGGCGGGAACGTCGGGTCGCCGATGACGCAGGCGATCCCGTCGGTGTGCGCGGCGAGCCAGGTGTCGAGGATCGACCCCAGGTCGGCGACCGAGCCGTGGACGACGGGGAGCCCGTTGCCGCGGATCGAGGTCGGCACGTTGGCGTCGGGGAGCACGGCCCGGATGACCGGCTCGGCCTCCGCCATGACCTCCGCCGGCGTCCGGTAGTTGATGCTCAACGAGGCCACTGTGACCCGGTCCAGCCCGACCCGCTTGAGGCGTTCCTGCCACGACTCGGTGAACCCGTGCCGGGCCTGGGCGCGGTCTCCCACGATGGTGAAGCTGCGCGACGGGCAGCGCGCCAGCAGCATCTGCCACTGGGCGTCGGTCAGCTCCTGCGCCTCGTCGACGACGATGTGCGCGAACGGGCCGGCCAGCAGGTCCGGGTCGGCGTCCGGCAGCGCGGAGTCGTCGACCAGGACGTCGCGCAGGTCGGGTTGGCGCAGCATCGACAGCAGGCCCTCGCCGTCGTCGTAGGTGTCGGCGGCGAGCAGTTCGTCGACGACCCGGGCCATGTGCTCGCGTTCGACGGCGGCGGCCGGGTCGTGCCGACGGCTGCGCCCCGCGCGTTCCGCGTCGCCGAGTCGCTGCCGTGCCGCGTCCAGCAGCGGCAGGTCGGACACGGTCCAGGCCCGGGGCTCGTCGCGTTGCAGCGTGCGGACCTCCGCCGGGCTGAGCCACGGCGCGCACCTGCGCAGGTACGCGGGCACCGACCACAGGTCACCGACGAGTTCGGCCGCGTCGAGCAACGGCCAGGCGCGGTTGACAGTCGCCCGCAGTCCCCGGTTGCGCAGCAGCGAGTCGCGCAGCACGTCGTCCGGCTCCTCGCCGTCGTAGCGGTCGATGAGGATGGTGAGCAACTCCTCCCAGATCTCCTCGCGCGCCTCGTTGTGCGGGGTGCCCGGACCGGGCGCCCGGAACGCGTCAGCCCAGTCGTCGGCGCTCAGCCGGACGTCAGCGTCGCCGACCGTGATCGTCATCGGGGTGACCGGCGGTTCCTCGTAGAACCGGACGGCCGCGTCGACCGCCCGGACCAGCTCGGCCGAGGACTTCAGCCGGGCCACCTCCGGGTCGGTGTCGACGGTTGCCGTGGCCCCCTCGGGCACGAGGTCGCGCAGGGTGCAGGTCTGCACGTCCTCCTCTCCGAGGCTGGGCAGCACGTCGGAGACGTAGGCCAGGTAGGGCTGGTGCGGCCCCACGAAGAGCACCCCACCCCGGCGCTGACCGAGGCGCGGGTCGGAGTAGAGCAGGTACGCGGTGCGGTGCAGGGCGACGACCGTCTTACCGGTGCCCGGACCGCCGTCGACCACGAGGGCGCCAGCCGAACCCGCCCGGATGATGGCGTCCTGGTCCGCCTGGATCGTGCTGAGCACGTCGCGCATCCGGGCCGACCGGGCGCTGCCCAGGCTCGCGATGAACGCGGACTGGTCGTCGAGCGAGACGGCGTGCCCCACGAACCCGTCCGGGGTGAACACCTCGTCCCAGTAGTCGCTGATCCGGCCGCGGGTCCAGCGGTACCGGCGGCGGCTCGCCAGGCCCATCGGGTTGGCGTGGGTCGCGCCGAAGAACGGCTCGGCGGCGGGTGAGCGCCAGTCGAGCAGCAGCCGTCGGCCCGTGCTGTCGGTGAGGCCGCGACGTCCGACGTACACGGGCTCGGGGTTGTCCGCCTCGACCACGTGGCCGAGGCACAGGTCCAGCCCGTAGCGGCTCAGCGAGCGCAGGCGGGCGGTCAGCCGGCGGACCTCCTCGTCCCGGTCGACGGCCTGCCGGCCCTTGCCGCCGGGCGCCCGGCGCGCGGTGTCGAGGCGGTCGGACAGCTCCGCGGTCAGCTGCGCGAGACTCGCCGCCATGTCGGTGAAGTGCCGCTCGTCGTGGGCGATGAGCGCCGGGTCGGCCTTGGGGGCGAGGTGATCGGGAAGTGCGAACACGGAGGTAGGCAAAATATGACGTCCATTTCGGCAGAATCTGGCCTCGGCCGACGATTCTGCGTCATAAACGGGGTCTTGCCGCAAGCCCCCCAGTGCGGTATAAGTTAGAAGTGGCGGGAGACCAGGTGTCTCCCGTTTTTCGTGTTCACAACAGTTCGTCGGCCAGTTGGGCCGGCGCCTCCAACGCCGCCTTCACCGCCTGGAGGAAGGCCACCGCCTCCCGCCCGTTGACCACCCGGTGGTCGTAGACGGCGCTGAGGTTGACGAACCGGCGGGTGACGATCTGGCCGGCGCCGTCCAGGGCCAGCTCGTCCTGGGTGCCGCCGATCGCCACCACGCAGGTCTGGCCCGGGAAGACGATCGGCCCGGCGAGCACCACGTCCGGGTCGGTGTGCAGGGAGACCACGATGGTGCCACCGGCCAGCTCGCCGGCGCGGAAGCCGGTCCCGCCGGCCCGGGAGCGGAAGTCCATGAGCGTCTCGGCGATCTCCGCGCAGGTCAGCTCCTCCACGTCCCGGACCACCGGGATGAACAGCCCGGTGCCGACATCGATGGTGACGCCGACGTGCGCCGCCTCGGCGAGCCGTACGCTGCTGCCGTCGCCGGGGGCGGCAAACAGCAACGGGTGCTCCTCGCGCAGCTCACCGATCGCCTTCACCAGCAGTTCCGGCAAACCGACCAGGGTGCGGGTGGTACGGGTGAGCTGCCGGGCCACCGCGAGGGCGGCGTCGACGCGTACCTTGATGACGGCGAGTGCGGCCGGCACCTCCCGGTGCGACTCGGTGACCACCGCGGCCACCGCCCGTTGGGCCCGGGAGAGCGCGTGCACCGGGCGGGGGTCGTCCGGCTCCGGGCCGTCGCCGGCCGCGAGCGCGGCGGCCGCGGCCACCACCACCGGCTCGGTCGTCACCGCGGGCGCCGCCGACCGGTCGGCCAGCAGGCGTTCCACATCGGTACGCCGGACCACCGCCTTGCCGAGCGCGCGCAGCTCGTCGTCACCGAGACCGTGTGCGGCGGCCAATTCCCGGGCCGAGTCGGTGAGCACCGGCCCGCCCGGGTGGGCGTCGGGAGACTGCCCCGCCGGGGCGACCGTCGAGGCGAGGAAGCGCTGTCGGGCCTCCTCGCTGTCGAAGACGTGGCCGATGATGTCACCGGGGGCGCACTCCTGGTTGACCTCGGTGACCCGGTGCAGCACGCCGGTGTAGTCGCTGAGCAACTCCTCGGCCGCCTTGGAGGTCTCCACCTCGGCGATCGGCTCACCGGCCCGCACCTGCTCGCCGTCCGCGGCCAGCCAGTCGATCAGCACGTACGTCGTGTCGTTGTTGTTGAGCTTGGGAACGACCAGGTCAGTCACCGCTGACGACCTCCTTCACGGCCCGGTGGATGTCGGCGTCCTGCACCAGCACTGTGCGTTCGAGATGCGCGGCGGTCGGGATGACGCTGTCGGCGGAGTGCACGAGCCGCACCGGTGCCCGCAGGGCGCCCCAGAGCCGCTGGTGCACGACGTGCGCCAACTCCGCGCCCCAGGTGCCGCCGGCCGTGCTCTCCTCGGCCACCACCACCCGGCCGGCACGGGCGATCGGCGGCAGCAGGGTGTCCGCGTCCAGCGGCCAGAGGCGTGACGGCACCAGCACCTGGCAGACGATGTCGTCGCGCAGCAGCAGCTCCCGGGCCACCGACACGGCCCGCGCGGCCAACCCGCCGGGTACGACGAGCACGCAGTCGGCCTGCCCCGGGTCGTCCACCCAGACCCGGGCCACGTCGGCGTCCGGACCGATCAGGTCGTAGCGGAACAGCTCGTCGACCACGCCGTCGGCGTACATGCGGGTGGTGTAGAGAACCTTGTCCTCGAAGAGCAGCCCCGGCCGCCCGGCGGCGAGCATGCCGGCGAGGACCGTCCGGTTGTCGTGGAACGGCGACACCTCGTGCAGGCTCAGACCGGGGATGCCGACGAAGTGTTTCTGCGGGCTCTGGCTGTGCGTCGGGCCGTACCCCCGGTTGCCGCCGGTGGGGCAGCGCACCACCAGTCGGATCGGCACCCGCCGGCCGTACATGGCGGTCGACTTGCTGGCGAAGTTGAGGATCTGGTCGAACGCCAGCGCCACGAAGTCACTGAACATGATCTCGACGATCGCGCTCTGCCCCGCCAGCGCCAGGCCCCCGGCCACGCCGACGATGCCTCCCTCGCTCAACGGGGTGGACCGCACCCGGTCCGGCCAGCGCGTCGACAGCCCCCGGGTCACCTTGAACGCCCCGCCGTACGGGTCGACCACGTCCTCCCCGAGCAGTGTCAACCCGGGATCGTCGGCCAGCAACGCGTGCAACGCCTGGTTGAGGTTCTCCACCACCCGCTCAGCCACGGTCCGCCTCCGCCCAGCGACTCGCCGGTCGACCGGTGACCTCCCGGACCACCTGCGCCACGTACGCGCGTTGCCCCTCGTCGTGCGCGGTGAACTGCTCCGGGTACGCCTCGGCGTACCGGACGTACCAGTCGTGCGCCTTCGCGTACGCCAGCTCGTCGGGGCGGCGGTTGTCGTCGCCCTTGCTGTGCGGCCCCACGCGGTGGGTGAGCAGTTCCACCACGTACGGCGTGCAGCGTTCCCGGACCCGGCGCAGCACCGGCCCCAGCGCGGACCGGACCACCGCGGTGTCGGTGGAGGTGACCCGGAGGTGGTCCACCCCGAACGCCCGGGCCCGCCCGCCGATGCTGCCGGCGAGCTGCGCGGTGGTCGGCGTGGACTGGGCGATGCCGTTGTTCTCCACCACCAGCAGCAGCGGCAACCCCCACAGCGCCGCCATGTTCAGCGCCTCGTAGACCGCGCCCTCGCCCCAGGTGCCGTCGCCGAGGTAGACCAGCGCCAGCCGGCCCGGCTCGGCGCGCTTGAGGTGCAGCGCGACCCCGGCGGCCACCGGCGCGCTCTCGCCCTGCACCCCGGTCGACAGGTAACGGTCGCGTAGGATGTGCTGACTGCCGCCGACCCCGTGGCAGACCGCGCCCTCGCGTCCCATCACCTCGGCGAGCAGCCCGTGTGGGTCGTCGAACCGGGCCAGGTAGTGGCCGTGGCCCCGGTGGTTGCTGAACACGAAGTCGCCGTCGGTGAGCAGGGGACGCAGCGCGACCGGCACGTACTCCTGGCCGAGGCAGGTGTGCGTGGTGCCGTGCAGTTCGCCCCGGCCGAACATGTCCAGCAGCGCCAGCTCGAAGTGCCGGATCAGCAGCAGCAGGTCCAGGTCGACGTCGGCGAGCCGGGTCGGCGCGGTCGGCGGCGCCTCGGTGCGGGTGGCGGTCACCGGGCTGCCCCGTCCAGCTCGCCGGCGACCAGGCCGACCAGCTCGCCGACGGCGGTCACCGCCAGGTACGCCCGCAGGTCCAGCCGGACCCCGAGCTCGTCCTCCAGGGCTGCGAGCAGCCGCAGCGCCTCCAGGCTGGTCCAGTTGGTCAGCGTCGCGAACCGGACATCGGGCGAGAGCCGCTCGGCCGGTACGTCGGCGACCTGTTCGATGAGGTCCGCGACGGTGGTGAACAGATCAGGCACGGACGTCTCCCTCCTCCAGGGCGATCCACGCCGGCAACAGCCGGGGCGGTGGGTGCAGTGGCAGCACGTGCCGGGTGGTGCCGTCCTGTTCGGACGCCACGGTGAAACCGGCGGCGGGCCAGACCGCCCCGCCGGGCTTGTTGCGGGTGGTGGGTCGGAACAGCGCCTCCAACCGGGTGGCGCCGGTCGAGGCGGCCAGCTCCGCCACCCGGTGCAGCGCGGCCTGTTCGACGCCGCGGGAGAAGACCCGGCAACTGAGCACGAAGTTCTCGATCACCCAGGCGTCCGGGTCGCTCCGGTCGAGCCACACGCCGCCGACCAGCCCTTCGGCGCCGAACCGGTCGGTGACCTCGACGGTGAGCACCAGGTGGTCGGGTGAGGCGGCGCGCTGGCGGGTCTGCGCCTCGGTGTGCGCCCGTTCGGTCATGGTGAACTGGTTGGTGCGCAACCCGAGCTGGGTGACCCGGGGCAGGCTGAGGTCGTCCACCGGGCGGACGGTGACCCGCAGTTTCAGCTCGTGCAGGTAGTCCGTCGCCGAGTCGAAGGTGGCGGCGAAGCGTTCCCGGCCGCTGCGGGCCCGGTACAGCTCGGTGCGCTCGCGGTCGGTGGCGCCGGTTGCCAGCACGGTGAAGTGCCCCTCGGCGAGCAGTCTGCCGGAGAAGCCGGCCGGGTCGCCGGCCAGCTCCACCACCCGTACGGCGGGTAACTCGTGGCGTACCAGCTCGCACTCGAAGGGGCTGTCGTCGGCGAACACCACGGCGTCCAGGCCGAGGTTGAGGGTGCCGGCGAGCTGACGCAGGTTGTCGTCCTTACGCCCCCAGTTGACCGCCTGCGCCACGAAGTCGTCGGCCCGCAGCAGCAGATCCGGGTGCTGTGCGAACGCCTCGGTCACCAGGTCGGGGTCGTTCTTGCTGCACACCGCCAGCAGCACGCCCTGCCGGCGCAGCGCCAGGGCACGTCGCTGCACGTCCCGGTGGCAGTTGCCGGGGTAGTCGGTGCCCAGCATGATGCCGGCCAACCCGTCGTCGCCCAGCACGCCCGCCCAGAGCGTGTTGTCCAGATCCAGCGCGAGCACCTTCGCCGTCCGGCCTAGGACCGCCCGGCAGAAGGCGGCGGCCTCGTGGGCGTAGCGGCGTTCCACCGTGGGCGTCCAGGCCATGCTGGCGAACCGGTACAGGCGCTCGTCGCGCACCGGGCCGTCGTGGTCCACCAGCAACGTCTCCAGGTCGAGGGTGTACGCCGCGTCCCGTTCGCCCAGCTCCAGCAGTCGCCCGTTCAGCTCCCGCCAGACCCGTCCCAGCGCGGCCCGACCCCGGAAGCTGACCAGGCTGCGGTGCTCCAGCGGGGACAGCGGCACGGTGTGCAGCAGCAACGCGCCGTCACTGCGGGCGGCGTAGCCCCGAACGGCGGCCTCCAGTACGGCCGCCCGCTCGCCCAGCGCGTCGGCCAGGCCGCCCAGGTCGCCGGGGTCCCACTCGGCGGGCAGGAACCAGCCGTCGTGCAGCAGGCAGAGCGTGACGTCCGGCCGGAACTCGGCGAGCGCGGAGCCCGGGTCGCTGAGGTCGAGGACCACCTGGTCGAAGCCGGAGACGTGGATCTCGGCGGCGATACCGATGCGCAGCAACGCCACCCGCAGCAGTGGCTCGACCGTGCCCGGGGTGAACGTGCCGGTGATGGCGACCCGCAGCGGCCGGAGCGGGAAGTTCGGGCTGGCCAGCTTCTCGGCGGGCACGTCGGCGAGCAGTCTGCCGGCGGACGCGACGGTGGTGATCGCCGCGTCGTCCAGGTGGACCAGGCCGGGTGCCAGCTCCGGGTCTGCGGGCGCGTCGGGACGGCGTAGCCGGCGGATCCGGAGGAGGACCTCCTCGACTCTCATTCCGTCTTCCTTCCTCTCCCCGCCGGGCGGGGTCGTTGTCGGCGCGCCGGTCACGGCGCCGCCGTCGGTGGACACGGCCGGTCAGACCCGCAGCAGGGTGCAGACCCAGTGCATGCCACTGCCGGTGCTGGTCAGGGCGACGAGATCCCCGTCGGTCAGCTCGCCGGTGCCGAGGTGGTGCTCCAGCCCGATCAGTTGGTCGGCGCAGCCGACGTGGCCGTGCGTGAGGGCTAGCTCGACGTTGGTCCGCTCCAGCTCCACGCCGAGGTCCTTGGCCAACTCGGCGAACTGGCGGGCGTTGTCGTGGAAGTGCAGGAACCGGCGGACGTCGGCAAGCGTCACGCCGGCCCGGCCGCAGGCCGCCTCCACCACCTGCCGGTTGCGCTCCCGGATGGTGGCGACGAAGCCGAACATCTTCCGCACGTCACCGGCGAAGAACTCGTTGAGCCGGTCCGCCGGGTCACCGACGCGGGGAGTGTCGCCGTCCGGGGTGAACGGCCGCGCCGCGCCGCCGACCGGCATCCGCATGAACCCCGCGTACCGGCCGTCACTGATCGTCTCGCTGGCCAGCCAGCGGCACCGGCCGTGGTCGCGGACCAGCACCGCCGCCGCGGCGCCGTCGGAGAAGATGCTGGTGTTGACCTCCATCCGGTTCCAGTACGGCTCGGCGACCCGGTTCGCCCCGATCAGCAGGGCGGTTCGGTACTCCGGGTGGGTGGCGAACCGGCCGGCGACCGTGTCGAACGCGGCCACCCCACCGCCGCAGGCCTGGTTGAGCAGCACCGCCTCGGCCCGGTGCGCCCCGAGCCGCGCCTGGGTGTGGGCGGCCGGATCCCAGTAGAGGTACTCGGCCAGGTCGGGAATGGCCAGCACCACCAGATCCACGTCGGCGGCGGACAAACCGGCCCGGTCCAGCGCGGTGCCGCCGGCCACCACCGCGAGGTCGGTGACCCCGACGCCGGGCCCGGCCCGGTGAAACCCCCGGTACTCCCAGGACCGCACCCGGTCCAGGTCCTCGGTGTACGCGGCGGCGGCCGCCGCCACGTCGACCTGCTCGCCGAGAACGTGCGCCAGGGCGGCCACCCCGACGCCGACCGGCGGCGGCGCGCTCATCGCCGCACCGCCGTGACCCGGTCCGCCGCCGCCGTCTCGGCGTCCTCGTCGGCGCGGGCGGCGCGCAGCCGGACCCCCGGATCGGCGGGTACGACGGCGTCCAGGTCGGCCAGGAAACGTCGGGCGGTGCCGTTACGACCGGTGTCGGTCCAGCGGACCAGCACCTCGTTGACGCCGTCCAGCTTGGCGCGCCGGGCCAGCTCCCGGAGCACCGCCGCTTCGACGCCCTTGCCGAGCACCGGGCAGGAGAGCGAGAACACGTCGACAGTCCACATCTGAGCGGACCGGTCGAGCGCGACGAGCCCCGACGTGCCGTAGTCGCCGAGCCGGTCGCGTACCCGCACCGCCAGCAGGTCACCGGCCCGCTCGGCCAGCACGGCGGCCGGCGGGGCCGGGGCCAGGGCGAAGTCGTGCGCCCGTGCGACCACCTCGGCGACCTCGGCGACGGTGTCGGCGGCCACCGGTCGGTAGTCGACCTGGACGTCCAGGCCGGCCACGAAGTCGTCAAGCGACAGCGCGGTCGAGGCGGTGGTCGGTGCGGGTGTGCCACCGCTCCAGCGTCGGCTGGGCAGCCGATGGGTGAGCCCCGCCGCGCGTAGCTCGTCCGACCAGGTCTGCGGATCGGCGCCGAGCGCCACCCGGTACCCCTCGGTGGGGCCGGCGCCGGCCAGCACGAGCTGGTTCGGCGCGACGTCCAGCTCGGCGGCGATCTCGGCGAGCTGGTCGGCCAGCGGGCGGTCGTCGGTGACCCAGCCGTCCAGCACCGGCAGCAGCTCCACGGCGTCGCCGGTCGACCAGCACCCGGGGCCGCTGGCGCGCAGCGCCACGCGTACGCCCGCCTCGCGCAGCTCCCGCAGCGCCGGCAGCAGGTGCGCCGCACCGGCCAGCCCGTCGCCGTCGAGCACCAGCGCCCGGCAGACCGCGCCGAAGAAGCCACCCACCAGAGTGGACGCGGCGGCACCGAGCCGCCCGAAGACCTCCTCGACGTACGGCACCTTGGCGAACCGGAACAGCGCCGGGTGGTACGCCCGCCCGTCGCCCACCGCCCGCACCGCCTCGTCGGCGTCGACGAGCAGCACCCCCGGGTCCCCGGCCAGCCGGTCGCGCAGTCGCTCCCGGACCGCCGTGGCGCTGGCCGTCACACCGTCGGCGTGCATCCCGTCGGCCGGGCCGTGCGGGCGGATGGCGGGGACGGCCGGCAGCACGTACACCAGCAGTGCGCCGTGGCGACGCGCGGCGGTGACCGCCGCCTCCGCGCCGGCCACCAGCTCGGTCGCCCAGCCGGCGCCGGCCGGGCCGGGGTCGCCGGCCTCCTCCAGGCGTTGCGCCACCACCAGCACGTCCGGCCGGGTCTCGGCGAGGAAGCCGTCGGTGGCCAGGCACTGCTGCACGACCTGCTGGAACGGGCCGACGCTGAGGGTGGCGGGCAGCCCGGTGTCGTGCAGGCCCAACCCCAGGTACGGCACCAGCGGGTCCACCGTGTAGCTGGCCAGCAACGCCACGCGCAGTACCGGCTCCGGACGCTGCCGGGTGACGGCCTGCCAGCGGGTGCGCCGGGCGAGCAGGTCGGCGCTCATGCCGCCACCGTGCCCTTGGCCCGCAGCACGGCGCGCAGGTCGGCGACGCTGCGGACGTCGCGGATGTCCTCGAAGGCGAAGGAGAGCCCGTAGACCTCCTCCAGGGTCACGACGAGTTGCAGGTGCCGCAGGCTGGTCCAGGTGCCGATGGTTTGCGGTCCGGAGTCGTCGGTGACCTCGGCCGGGTCGACCTCCAGCACCCCGGCGACCACCTCGGTGAGCGTCACTTCGCCACCACCGCGCGGTCGTCGGTCAGCTCGTCGGTGCCGGTGGGTGCCGGCAGTGGCGCGGGCACGGCGGGGGTCTCGTCGTAGTCGGGCAGGTCGACCTCCATCCGGCGGATGCTGGGTGAGGCGAAGCCGGCCGCCGCGACGCCGATGCCGAACAGGCCGACGATCACGAAGATCAGGCCCATGCCGGCGCCCGGCCCGCTCCCCACCAACCAACCGAAGTACGGCACCCCGGGCCCGCCGTCGCGCATCATCGGCTCGAACCAGCGGTCCGCGGCGATGCCGGCCAGCGCGGTGCCACCCGGGTACGCCAGGTCCTCGATGAACTGCCGTGCGGCGAAGACCCGGCCCTGGTGCGACGGTTCCACCTTCTCCTGCCAGACGGACTGGGCGTACCCGTCGATGAAGGGGATGGACAGGTGCAGGAAGAGCAGGGCGACCGACCAGACGATGATGCTGTCCCCGACGCCGTAGATGATCCGACCGAGGACGCTGAAGACCAGGATGGCGATGAGCATCCGGCGGATCTTGTGCCGGGTGTTCGGTAGCAGCCCCAGCAGCAGGGCGCCGGCCACGCCGCCGACCGCGCCGATGGTCTGCACCAACCCGACCGCGTTGGTGCTGCTGTCGGTGCGGGCGAGGATCTGGGGCACCAGCAGGGCGAAGCCGACCGCCGCGAGCACGTTGATGGCGAACATGATCGCCTCCAGCCCGGTGAAGGCCCGGCTGGCCAGGATGTAGCGGAAGCCGTAGACCGTGTCGGACCAGAAGCCGCCGTCGTCCGGCTGGGCCGAGCGGGGCACCGGCGGCAGTTGCACCAGCAGCACCGCGCCGATCGCCACCACGTAGGACAGCGCGTCGATGAACAGAATGACCTTGATGTCCATCAGGCCGAGCAGCGCGGCGGCGAAGCCGGGGGCGAAGATCACCGGGATGGTCCGGACCGCGAACATCATCGCGTTGGCCCGCGGGTACTGGCCCTTCTCCATCATCACCGTGATGGTCGCCTGATACGCCGGCAGCTGGAACGCGAGGAACGCTCCGGTGACCAGGTTGACCAGGTAGAGATGCCACACCTCGACCGAGCCGCTGAGGAAGAGCAGCAGCACGACGGCGGTGGTGACGGCGGACCCGATGTCGCTGAGCACGATGGTCAGTCGCCGCCCCCACCGGTCCACAAGCGCGCCGGCGATCGGGCTGAAGATGACTGTCGCGCCGAACGCGCACGCCATCAGCATGGTCAGGTCGAAGGCCCGGCCGGTGGCGTCCCACACCCAGATGCTCAGGGCGAAGTTCGTCATCCGGGTGCCGAGCGCCGACAGCAGCTGGCCGAACCAGATCGTGGTGAACCCGGCGAACCGGGTCGGGCGTCGGAACGCCATGGGGTCTCCTCCTACTGCCGTGGCGGTTGCCCGTGGTTTCCGGCCAGGCGCAGCAGGCTGGTCCGGATGCCGTCGAGCAGGTGTTCAGCGGACCCCGACCGGAAGGCCGGGGTGGCGTAACTCAGGTCGACGCGGAGCCGGGGGCCGGTGAGCGACCCGGTCACGTCGAAGGGGAAGGGCCAGTGCCCGTCGCTGTCCTCGGTCGGCCCGAACGGCGCCGCGCAGACGTCGAGGAGTTGGTTGGCCGGGGCGACGTCGTCGAACCCGAAGCCACCCATGTAGTTCACCGCGACCATCGGCGGTGCGGTCGCGGCCAGCCTGGTGCGTACCTCCTCGTCGGGGCAGAGGTGGCGCAGCAGCCCGTAGCCGATGCCGTTGTCCGGCACCCGGGCGAGCTGCCGGATCACCGAGCGCACCGAGCGGGTCGGGTCGGCGGTGGAGGGCAGCTGCAACCGCAGCGGGTAGAGCACCTGGAACCAGCCGGTCGTGCGGCTCACGTCCAGGTCGTCGAAGAGCGCCTCGCGGCCGTGGCCGGTGGTGGCCACGGTCACCGCGCCGCCATCGGTGCGTCCGGCGATGGTGTCCGCCACCGCCCACACCAGCAGGTCCCGCACGCTGGCCCGCAGCCGCCGTGCGGCGGCGTGCACCCCGCTGGTGGCCACCTCGTCCAGCGTCACGGTGGCCAACCCCAGGTCGCCGAGGCGGAACGGCCCGGCCTCCGGCTCGTCGGCGAGTCGGCGCAGCACACCGTCGTCGGCCTGGGCGAGCCAGAACGGCAGCTGTTCGGCGAGCCGCGTCGAACCGGCGTACTCGGCCAGCCGCCGCGCCCAGGCGCGGTAGGACGTGGTCTTCGCCGGCAGTGCCGGGTCCTCGGCGCGTTCCAGTTGGCCGCAGAGGGTTTCCAGGTCGGCCAGGAGCAGACCGCGGGAGACGGCGTCCACCACCAGGTGGTGATTGACGATCAGCAGCCGGTCGGGCAGTTCCGGCCCGAGCCGGAAGTGCGCCACCCGGGTCAGTGGGCCGAGGCCGAGATCCAACGAGGTCTGCGCCTCGGCGCAGCGCGCCTGAACCGCCGCCTCCCGCTCCTGGACCGGCACGCCGGTCAGGTCGTGGCTGACGAACGGCACGGCGTCGGTCGGGTCGGCGTGGTGCTGCCGCCAGCTCCCGTCGGCGAGCCGGGTGAACCGCAGCCGCAGCGCGTCGTGCTGGGCGACCAGCCGGCGTACCGCCTCGCGGAGCAGCTCGGGCGGGAGCGGACGGGCCAGCTCCAGGTAGTAGGGGTGGTTGAAGAGGGCCGGCCGGGTCATCGTGGGGGCGAGCAGGTCGGTGAACCAGCGTTGCGCTCCGGTCAGCGGCACCTCGCCGCGCACCTCGCCCTGCTCGGCGTCGAACGCGGTCGCCGCCGGCTCGCCGAGGCTGGCGGCCAGGTCGGCGACGGTGGGGTGGCGGACGAGCTGGCGGGGTGTGACGTCGATGCCGGCCGTCGCGCAGCGGGCCACCAGCTGCATGGCGAGCAGCGAGTCGCCGCCGACGGCGAAGAAGTCGTCGTGGATGCCGAGCTGGTTGGTGCGCAGCAGCTCCGACCAGATCGCCACGAGCTGGTGTTCCCGTTCGGTGCGGGGGGCGGCGGCAGCCCGGTCGGCCGACCGCCGGTACCCGTCGGCGACGGCGACCCGCACGGCCGCCGCGTCGGCCAGCTCGGTGGCCACCTCGGCCAGCAGACCGGGCGCGAGCGCGTCGACCGGTTCGTCGGGGTCCGTCGAGCTGGCCGCGTCGAGTGACCAGAGGCCGCGCAGCAGCGGCGCCGGCCCGGTCTCCGGGTCGAAGGGCAGCGCCGGGGTGTCCGCGGGGCCGGGCTCGGTGGCCGGGTGCAGGAGCAGCGTCGTGGCGTCGACCGGCGGGGTCGGGGCGTACCCGATGATCCCGGCGGCGACCAGCGCGGACAGCTCCGGGGCCAGCGGCGCCGAGCTGAGCAGCACCTCGCGCCCGGTCCCGGCCTGGGTCGCGAGCAGCCGGGCCAGCTCCGCCTGGTGTGACACCGGCCCGGCCGGTACGACCAGCCGGCCGACCGCCGAATGCCGCACCGCGCGCCGCACCACCAGGGTCCCGGCGACCGCGGCCAGCTCCGGTGACCACTCGTCGCTCGCGTTCAGCTCCCGCACCCGGTAGCGCCGCGCCCACGCCTGCACCGACACGACGTCGAGATCGGGCCGGGCGTCGCGCAGCCGCCCGGTCAGCTCGGCGAAGAGCGCCTCCCACGGTGGCGTCCGGTAGGCCGGTGCGGCGGGGCAGACCACGATGGTCAGTGGGGCTTCGCTCCGGGCGCGGTAGACGTCCACCGCCGCCAGCAGCTCACCGTGGAAGTCGCGCAGCGCGACGGCCGCCGCGCCGAGCGGGCCGGGCACCAGCCGGTCGTCCCAGCGCAGCACCAGCACGTTGCGGTCCCGGGCGGTGGTCGCCAGGCCGGCGGCCGGGTCACGGAGCAGCCGCAGCAGCGCCCCGGACGGCAACTGGCCGAGGGTGTACGGCAGGCCGAGCAGCTGCGCCCAGAAGCGGACCGTCGCCGCCAGCTCGGGCAGCTCGACAGTGCCGCCGACCACCAGGCGGGGCGTCGCCGGCGCGGGCCTGCGCGGGGTCGCCGCGGGTCGTGTCGCGCCGCCGACCGGCTCGTCCGGGCGCCGCACCCCGTCGTCGAGCACCCGCCCCAGCCCGCTCAGCAGTCGGACCATCCGCTCCGGGACGAACAGGTCGGCGCGGTACGCCAGGTCGGCGTGCAACTCGTCGCCCTGCCAGGTGAGACTGAGGAACAGGTCGAAGTCGACCCCGACGCTCGGCACCTCCACCCCGGTGGCGGTCAGCCCAGCGAACTCTGGCACCTCGTCGGGGCCGTCGATGACGTTCAGCACGCACTGGAACAGCGGGTGGTGCGCGGCCTGCCGGGGCAGCCCCAACGCCTCCACGATGGACGCGAACGGCAATCCCTGGTGCCGGTACGCCTCCCGCGCCGTCCGGTACGCCCGGGCCACCAGCTGGCGGAACGTGGGCCGACCGGCCACGTCGACCCGCAGTGGCAGCAGGTCGGCGAAGCACCCGATCAGCGGCGCGAGTTCGGCCCGTTCCCGGCCCGCCGTGGGTACCCCGAGCACCAGGTCCGACTTGCCGCTCTCGGCGTGCAGCAGGGCGGCGAAACCGGCCAGCAGGACGGCGAACGGGGTGACGCCCTCGGCGCGGGCCAGCTCCCGTACGGCCGCACCGAGACCGGTGGCGAGTCGCTGCGACTGGTACCCGGCGACGTCGGAGCGCTCCTCGGGACGCGGGTGGTCGGTGGGCAGTTCCAACAGGGTCGGCGCGTCCCGCAGCCGATCCCGCCAGTACGTGAGGTGTGGCTCGACGGCGGTCGAGGCCAACCAGTCGCGCTGGTGGCGGGCGTAGTCGGCGAACTGCACCGGCAGCGGCGTCAGCGGCCCGTCGACGCCTGTGGCGTGGTGCGCGTACCGGGTGGCGACCTCGTCGAGCAGGATGCTCCACGAGGTGTTGTCGCAGACGATGTGGTGCATGCCGAGCAGCAGGTGCCAGCGGTGCTCGGGCAGCCGGACCAGGCGGGCCCGCAGCAGCGGGCCGGCGGCCAGGTCGTACCGGTGGGCGGCCAGGTCACCGGCCGCCCGCCGCAACGCGCGGGCCTGCTTCGACGTCGGCAACGCGGTCAGGTCCAGCGTCTCCAGCCACGGGTCCAGGTACGGCCGTACCACCGGCTCGGGCTCGCCACCCCGGTCCCGGAAGGTGGTCCGCAGCACCTCGTGCCGGGCCAGCACGTCGTCCAGGGCCTGGCGCAGCGCCGCCTCGTCCAGGTCGCCGCGCAGCTCCAGGGCGGCGGTGGTGTTGTGCCGGACCACGTCGTGGCCGAGCTGGTCGAGGGCCCAGAGTCGGACCTGCGCCGACGACGCGACGGCGGGTGCGCCGGGTGCGGCGGAGGTCAGCGGCGCGAGGGCGGTGGCGTCGGTGTCGGCGTCCAGCAGCGCGGCGAGCCCGGCCACTGTCGGGTTGGTGAACAGCGTGTAGAGCGACACCTCCCGACCGAACTCGGCCTGCACCCGGGACAGCAGGTGGGTGGCGAGCAACGAGTGGCCGCCGAGGCCGAAGAAGTCGCTGGTGACACCCACCTGCTCGACGCCGAGCGCGGTGGCCCACAGGTCGGCGAGTCGTCGTTCGGTCGGGGTGCGCGGCGCGACCGTCTCCGCGACGTCCGGCCCGGCCGTCCGGGTCGGCGCGGGTCGGCTCCGCTCGGCGACGGCGGCGGCCGTGCTCAACTCCTCGGCCAGGTACGCGGCCCGCTCCGGCCCGATCGGCGCGGCCAGTCCGGCGCCGGTCCGCGGCCCGGGCGCGGCCAGTCCGGCGCCGGTCCTCGGGTCGGGCGCGGCCAGTCCGGCGCCGGTCCGCGGCCCGGGCGGGTCCAGCGGCCAGACGTGGGCGAGGAATCGGCGCGCGTCGTCCCAGCCGGCGGGCACCGCCAGCGCCAGCAGGCCCGGGTGGTCGCGCCGGAGCGCCGCCACCGTCTCCGGGTCGGTGTCGAGCACCACAGTCGTCGCCGGGTCGGCGGCGGCCAGCGCGACGGCCAGACCGTCGGGCGGGCAGGCCCGTACCTCGTGGCCGGGCAGCGCCTCGGTGAGCCGGTCGACCGGCAGTCGTTCGCCGTCGACAAGCACCTGCCGGCCTGGCTGACCGGCGGCCCGGCGCAGCTCGCGCACCACGAGCGTGCCGAGGGCCGCGAAGTACTCGCCGGTGTACGGCACGTGCCCCAGTTCGTCGGCGCGTTCGTCGCCGACCTCGCTGACCGGGTAGGTGGCGGCGTGGTCGGCGGCCCAGACCGCGTGCACGCCCGGGGTACGCGCGGCCAGTGCGGTCAGCCGGTCGTCGAGCCGACTGTCGGCCGGTCGCCGGTCGACGCCCGGCGACGCGGGGCAGACCACCAGCAGCAGCGGGGCGTCACTGCGCCGCCGGTACGCCGCCACCGCCGCCGCCAGGTCGTCCATGGCGGCGTCGAGGGCCGTCTCGCCAACGCTGCGGTCCTGCCGGCGCAACCAGTCCTCCCAGCGCAGCAGGCACACGGTGGCGTCGGCCGGCGGCCCGGCGAGCAGATGCGCCACCAGTTGTCCGTACCCGACCAGCTCGATCGAGGCGGGCACCCGCAGGAAGCGCAGCCAGAAGTCCACCGGGTCGCGCACCGGGTCGACGGTGAAGGTGGCCGCCAGCGCGATTCGCTGCCGGTGCAACCCCGGCACCTGCGACAACGGCCGCTCCGGGGCGTCCGCCAGGGCGCGCAGCAGCTCCGGCAGCCGGCCCACCGTCGCGGCGATCGTCTCGTCCAGGTACAGGTCGGCGTTGAAGTCGACCGCGCCCTCGATCCGGTCGCCGTGCGCGGTCAGGCTGACGAAGAGGTCGAAGTCGGTGAGGCCGTTCTCGGCGGCCACCGGCGTGAAGGTGACGCCGGCCGCCTGCCGCTGCGCCACACCACCGTCGGTCATCGTGGCCAACACCTGGAACAGCGGGTTCACGCTCGGGTCGCGGACCGGGCGGACCTCCTCCACCACCCGCGCGTACGGGGCCTCCTGGTGCGCGTACGCCTCGCTGACCGTGCGGTGGACCCGGCGCACCAGTTCGCGCGCCGTCGGGTCGCCGCTCGCGTCCACCCGCAGCACCACCATGCTGGCGAAGCAGCCGATCAGCGGCTCCAGGTCGGTGCTCGCCCGACCGGCGGCCGGCATGCCGAGCAGCAGGTCGTCCTGGCCGGTGGCCTGACGCAACAGGGCGCTGAGCCCGGCCAGGACGACCGCGTTGACTGTCGCGCCGGCCGACCGGGCCAGCCCGCCCAGGGCCGCCGTCGTCGCGGCGTCGACAGTGAAGGGCAGGCTGCGGCCGCGGTGGGTCTGCACCGGCGGCCGGGGGCGGTCCGGCGGCAGCGTCGAGCGGGCCGGCGCGCTGGCCAGCCGCTCCCGCCAGTGCGCCAGGTGCCCGGCGAGTTCCCGTTCGGCTTCGGGCCGGCGGCGGGCGGCGACGTGGGTGACGAACCGGGTGGGCAGTGCCAGCAGCCCGGCCGGCACGTCACCGGCGAACTCGCCGTACCAGCTCACCACCTCCTCGACGAACACGCCGGCCGACCAGGCGTCGAAGACGATGTGGTGCGCGGCGACCAGCAGCAGGTGCTCGTCCTCGGCCAGCGCGAGCAGCCGGACGGCGAGCAGCGGGCCGGTGGTGAGGTCGAAGCGGATCGCCGCGTGGGCGGCGCTCTCCCGGTCGGCGGCGTCCCGCCGTTGCGCCGGCGGCAGCGCCGTCAGGTCGACCACCGGCAGCGGCACCTCGATGGCGTCGCGGACCCGCTGGGTGACGGCGACTCCATCCCGGCCGTTACCGTCGGCCGGCACGAAGACGATCCGCAGCGCGTCGTGCCGGGCCACCACCGCGTTCACCGCCCGGTGCAGCGCCGCGACGTCCAGCCGGCCGGTGATCCGCTCGGCGAACGGCACGTTGTAGACCGGGGTGCCGGGCTCCAGGCGGTCCAGGAACCAGAGTTGCTCCTGCGTGAAGGAGAGCGGGTAGGTGGTGGCGGCGTCCGGGCGCTGCGGACGAGCCTGGCGCAGTCGCAGCGCCAGCAGCTCCCGCTGCTCGGGGGTGAGGGCGGCGAGGTCCGGGTGCAGGTCCTGGCTCACCGGGTGCCCCCCTCGACGTCCGCGCCCACCGGCGAACCGCTCAACAGGCGGGCCAGCGGGGGAGGGGAGTCGTGCAGGTAGAGGTGGCCGCCGGGCACGACGGTCAGCGAGAAGCCGGCGGCGGTGCAGGCGGCCCAGCCGGCCATCTCGTCCGGCCTGATCAGGGGGTCGTCGGCCGCCGCCACCGCGTCCACGGGCAGCGGCAGTGGCGTCACCGTGGTCGGTCGGTACGACGCGACGACGGCCAGGTCGGCCCGTACGGTGGGCAGGATCAGAGCCAGCAGGCCGGCGTCGGCGAGCACCTCGTCGGACACCCCGCCGAGCTCACGCAGCCACCGGGTCAGCGCCGCGTCGTCGAGGTGGTACGCCGAGCCCACCGGTGCGCTGTCCTGTGGTGGGCGGGCCGCGGAGACCACCAGCCGCTGCGGTGCCGGGCCGCCCCGGGCGAGCAGGCGGGTGGCCACCTCGTACCCGATGAGGGCGCCCATGCTGTGCCCGAAGATCGCGTACGGGGGCGGAACCCGCTCGACGATCGCGTCGACAAGCGGCGGCGCTAGGTCGGCCATCGTGCTCAGCGGCGGGTCGGCCAGCCGCCGTTCCCGGCCGGGCAGCTGCGCGGTCCACACCTCCACGTCGTCGCCCAGCAGCCTCGACCAGGGCCGGTACGCCCCGGCGCCGGCGCCGGCGTACGGAAGACAGACCAGCCGCAGCCGGGCGGTCGGGCGTGGCGCGGCGCAGCTCAACCAGGCGGCGGCACCGGTCGGTCGGGTGGCGGTCGTCGGCGGTGGCATGCGAACCCCGTTCCTGCTCAGCACGGCGACGACGGGTGGTGTCGCCATGCCCGCACACGCTAGGAACCGCCCGTGACGGCGGTCTTAGCGTCGGATGAGGGTTAGCTGCGGTGTGTGCTGCGGGTGGCCGGGCGAGGTCCGTTGTGGAGTGACCCGGAGCGGGTCACGGTGCCTCGACGACCTCACGGCCGAGGGGCCAGAACGCGGCCGGCACGAGCTTGAAGTTGGCGATGCCGAACGGGATCCCGATGATCGTGACGCAGAGGGCGATGCCCGCGACGATGTGGGAGAGCGCGAGCCACCATCCCGCCAGCACCACCCAGAGGATGTTCGCCAGCCCGGAGCCGACGCCCGCGCCCGGCTTGGGCACCAGGGTGCGGCCGAAGGGCCACAGCGAGTAGACCGCGAGGCGCAGCGACGCGACGCCGAACGGGATGGTGATGACCAGGACGAAGCAGATCAGCGCGGCGATGCCGTAGCCGACCGCCAGCACGAGGCCACCGCCGAAGACGAGCCACAGCACATTCAGTACGAAACGAATCACCACTCCAGCATGAAACATGCTCGCCACCGGCAATGGCGGAAGCGAGTCGACGACGTCGCCCACCGCCGCCCCGGGGCCGGCCGCTGTAAGGTACGCGAAAACCCTTCCACGGCGTGCTCCGGAGGCGGTAGCCCGGTCCCGGAGACTCAGGAGGATCGCGTGTCGTCCGACGACCGTTGGCTGCTCGACACCCCGATCGCGCACCGCGGGCTGACCGGCGACAATCGACCCGCCAACTCGCTCGCGGCGTTCGAGGCAGCCGCCGATGCTGGCTACGCCTGCGAACTGGACGTGCAGCTCACCCGCTCCGGCGAGCTCGTCGTCGTCCACGACTACGACTTGACGGCGCTCACCGGTGCGCCGATCGCCACCGCGGAGCTGACCCCGGCCGATCGGCAGCGGCTCCGGTTGCAGGGCACCGACCAGCCGATTCCCACCCTGTCGCAGGTGCTGGACCGGGTCGCCGGTCGGGTGCCCCTGCTGATCGAGCTGAAACGGCCGACGCCCGCCCTCAACTTCGACCTCGTCGACGAGGTGCTGCGGCAGACCGCCGACTACCCGGGACGGTACGCGGTCGAGTCCTTCGACCCGTTGCTCGTGGCGGCGCTGCGGATCGCGGTGCGGAAGCTGCCGCCGCACCGCCGGGTGCCGGTGGGGCGCATCTGCGGGCTGCTGCGCACCGCCGGGCCGCTGACCCGGATGGTGGGCCGCAGTATGGTCAGCAACCTGGTCACTCGACCCGATTTCCTGGCCTACGAGGTGGACGCATTTCCGTCAGGTCTGACGGCCTGGTGGCGTCGACGCGGTGTTCCGGTGATTGCCTGGCCGGTCGCTTCGCCGGAGCGGGAGATGTTCGCCCGTCAATACTCCGACAACATCGTTTTCTCGGGCTATAGACCGTCGCAGGGCCAGCATCTAGCATCGTGACGTGTCTGTTGACCAAGGACAGAGCGGTCTGCTCGCCGAGTCGCAGAACGGGGCTCCCGGCGATCCCTTGCAGGTCTACCGCGCCTTGGCCGAAGACAGCGTCAACAAGCTCAGGGACCATTACGACTGGCGGGCGAAATGGCACCGTCGACTGTTTCGTTCCACCGGCATCCTGGTCATCGTCGTCAGTGCGTCGCTGCCACTGCTCGCCGGCTTCAGCTACCCGGGTAAGAACCTCGTAATCGCGGTATCGGGCGTCGTCATCGCCACGGCCACCGCACTTCGCACCTTTTATCAGTGGGATCAGATGTGGGCGCTGCTGCGGCGTACCCATTTCGGGCTCATCGAGGCGAGCAACCAGTGGAAGCTCGCTTTCGGTCGCGCCGAGGCGACAGCCGACCCGACAGAACGGGAGCAGCGCGCCTACGCGGCGACGGAGGCGCTGCTGGCCAAGATCGAAGGCCTCCGCAGTGCCGAGACGGAGAAGTTCTTCAGCTCGCTGGCCTTCCCGGAGGAATCCGCGCTGACCGGCAAGCCCTTCCGCCCCTGACGGCGACCCGCGACGGTTGGCGGGGCCTCGGGGTTGCTCCGTGGAAGACCTGAGACGAAATCCAGGGCGACCCGAGGGAAGCTCCCGGAGGTCGGCAGGCGTCGGCGGCCAGATGATGGCTGGCATGAAACGCGCTGCGCTCTACGTGATCGCCGGGCCGGTCGGCATCGTGGCCTACGGCCTGGTCCGGCTGTGGGGGAAATCCGACGGGGTGTACGGCCCCGGGCTCGACTGGCAGGCCGCGCACCTGGTCGCTCTCGCCGGCATGGTGTGTTTCGTCCCGGGTGTGCTCGCGTTGTCCCGCCTGCTGCCCCGCAGTCCGTGGCGCACCGGGGTGGTGGCCGGCACGTTTGTCGGCCTCGCCGCGACGATGGTGCAGTTCGGCGCGGACATCGTGGAAGGGCTCCTGGCCGAGGACCGGGCAGAGATGTCGAGGCTCGGCGCGGACTTCAAGGACATCCCCGGCGTCGAGGTGGCCTTCTACGACGTCGTACCCCAGCTCTTCTTCCTCGGCCTGCTCGTTCTGGCGGTGATGCTCGCGGTGCGACGGCGGCTGCCGTGGTGGAGTGTGCCGCTGCTCCTCGCCGGCATCGTCCTGCCGGCGGTCACCCTCGACCTGCTCCCCATCGGCGGCCTGTGCATGGCGATGGCGCTGGCCCCGGCGCTGCCGCTGCTGCGAGAGCGGGCCGAATCGCCCGTCGCCGTCCACTGAGGACCCCGGGTGGCGCGGGCCCGCGCCACCCGGAGAGCCGCTACTTCAGCGCGAGGGTACGGGCGTCGGCGGCGATGACGCTGGCGACCTCCGCCGGCACCAGCTTGCCGGCCTGCCGGTCGGCGTAGGTGGCCAGCTCGGCGTACTGGGCGTGGGCCAGCTTGGTGGTCATCGCGGTGACGGCGGCCGGGTCCGCGCCCGAGGTGAGGATCAGGTAGCCGAGGCCGGCCTGGCTCACCGTCACGGTGAAGGTGCTGGTCGCGGTGGCGGTGCCCTCCGGCCCGATGGCCTCGGTGGAGATGGTGTGTCGGCCGGCGGTCAGCGTGGCCAGGTCGAGCTTGCGCCCGGCGGCCGACTTCTTACCGTCCAGCGTGACGGTGACGGTGTCCGCGTTGGTCGCGGCTACCGCGATCACCGGGGACTGCGCCCGGTCCAGCCGAGCCCCGTTGGTCGGCGACGTGATCTGCACGGTCGGGTCGGCGGAGGGCCGCTGGACGAACGCCGAGTTCCAGCCGACCAGCTCCGCCGCCCGGTTGGTGATGATCGCGTCGGTGCCGATCCGCTCCAGCCGCTGCCACAGGCCGGCGGAGTCCATCGTCCAGGCCATCACGGCGACCCCGGCGGCGTGCAGCGGGGCGACGACCTCCGGCTTGGCCAACAGCGCGTTTCCGTCCGGGTTGTACGCGGTCAGGTGCAGCTCCTTCGCGATCGCCACCGGGTCGGCGTCCAGGGTGCTGCGGAGCAGGCCGAGCGGTAGCTCGGGGGCGATCTCGTAGGTGTACTTCAGGGCGTCGACCTCGAAGCTCTGGATGAAGACCCGGCCCATCATCTGCTCGTCCCGGATCACCTGGATGATCGTGGCGACCTCGTCGCGGGTGTGCTTGCCCTTGATCTCCACGAGCAGGTTGCCGCCCCGGGTCCGCAGGTCGGCGAGCTGCTCGGCGAGGGTGGGCACCCGCTCGCCGACGTACTGGGGGCCGAACCAGGAGCCGGCGTCGAGTGCCTTGATCTGCGCGGCGGTCAGGTCCCGGATGTTGCCGGTGCCGTCGGTGGTCCGGTCGACGGTGCCGTCGTGCAGGATGAACGGGATGCCGTCCTTGCTCGGCTGGACGTCGTTCTCGATCCAGTCGGCGCCGCCCTTACGGGCGATCTCCTGGGCGACGAGAGTGTTCTCCGGTGCGGCGGCGGACGCTCCCCGGTGGGCGATCACGGTGAACGGGCTGCCCTCCGGGCGGAGGTAGCCGTTCGGCGCCAGCTCGGTGACGGTGACGTCGTCGTACGACACGGTCGCGCCGTTGACGAAGAGCCCCTGGACGCCGTCGGCGGAACGCTGGAGGCTGCTGGTCCGCATCGCCTCCCGCCCGTCGAAGATCCAGCGGGCCTGGTTGCCGTGCACCTCGACGGCGACGCGCACGTCCCGGCCGGTGCCGGCGGCGGACGGGGCGGAGGCGGTGTTCGTCACGACCCAGGCGTTGGCAGTGGTCCGCTGGGCGAATTCGAGCCCGTTGGCGGCGGTGGTGCCGCTGCGCATGGTGGCGATCCACCAGGGGGTCGCGCCACTGGCGGGGACGTCGATGCCGAGCGAGGCCCAGCGGGTGGCGGCCGAGACCGATTCGAAGCGCATGGTCGCCTCGAGGCGGAAGTCGTTCAGGTGTCGGCCGAAAGTGATCTTGTTGTTGTCGCTGGAGCTGGCGGAGGTTCCGTACAGTCGGCCGTTCTCGACCTTCCAGGCGCCGTCGACCGCGTGCCAACCGGCGGGCAGCGAACCGGTCGAGAAGTTCTCCGAGACGACGACGCTGCCCGCTTCGGCGGTGGCGGGCGACGAGGTCGCGACGGCGACCGCGACGGCAGCGCCGGTGACGGCGAGGGCGGCGACGGCGGCAGCGGCCCGGGTACCCAGGGCGCCGAGGCGCGACCCGGCGCGGCGAGGCGACGGTGGTGCGGGTAGGACAGTCATGGTCGCGACGGTACGAAGCACGCCCGAATTCATGATCAATCCAGTGTGACCGTGGCCCGAACGCTCGATGTACCGACCGGGAGCAGGAGTCGGGTGTCGACCGGGGTTTCTAGTGATTGAGGTAGGCGAGGACCGCGCGGACACGCCGGTTGGCGTCCTCGGCGGGCGGCAGGTCGAGCTTGGCGAAGATGTTGGTGATGTGCTTCTCCACCGACACCGGCGCCAGGACGAGCGCCGCGCAGATGGCCGCGTTGGACAGGCCCTGGGCCATGAGGCCGAGTACCTCCCGCTCCCGTGCGGTGAGCCCGTCGATGCCGTGGTTACGGCTGTTGCGGGTGAACAGTTGGCGTACCACCTCGGGGTCGAGGGCGGTGCCCCCGTTGGCCACCCGCGTCACCGCGTCGAGGAAGTCGTCGAGGGCGGTGACCCGGTCCTTGAGGAGGTAACCGACACCGCCTCGGCCGTCGGCGAGCAGTTCCACGGCGTAGGCCCGTTCGACGTACTGGGAGACGATGAGCACCTTCGTGTCCGGGTCCGCGGCGCGCAGCGTCAGGGCGGCGCGCAGCCCCTCGTCCCGGAAGCCGGGTGGCAGCCGCACGTCGACGAGGGACAGGTCGGGCCGGTGCTCGGTGACGGCCGCCAGCAGGGCGGGTGCGGTGTCGACGGCGGCGACGACGGTGTGGCCGGTGTCGGTCAGCAGCCGCACCAGGCCGTCCCGGAGCAGCAGCAGGTCCTCGGCGATCACGATGCGCATCAGTGGGGCAGCTCCGCGGACAGGACGGTGGGACCGCCGGGTGGACTGGTGATGGTGAGCCGGCCGTCGAGTGCCTCGACCCGGCGGCGCAGGCCGTCGAGCCCGGACCCGGCCGGGTCGGCGCCGCCCTGTCCGTCGTCGGTGAGCGTGACGGTGACCGCACCGGCGCCTCGGACGAGGGTGACCACGCAGGTCTGGGCTTCGGCGTGTTTGCCCGCGTTGGCGAGACCCTCGGCGATGACGAAGTAGGCCGCCGACTCGACCGCTGGCGGATACCGCTGCTCCGGGTCGCCCCGGATCTCGACGGCGAGCGGGCTGTCGCCGGCCAGGGCGGCGACCGCGGCGTGCAGCCCCCGGTCGGTGAGGATCGGCGGATGGATGCCACGCACCAGCCGGCGTAGCTCGGTGAGGGCGTCGTCGAGTTGCCGACGGGCGAGGTCCACATCGGACGCGGCGGTCGCGCCGGTGGGAAGCTTGCGGGCGGCCAGCGCCAGTGTCATGCCGGCGGCCACGATCCGGGCCTGGGCGCCGTCGTGCAGGTCCCGTTCGATCCGACGTAGCTCCGCCGCCTGGGCGTCGACGACCCGACGGCGGGTCTGCGCGAGGCGCGCGGCCTCCTCGACCAACTGCCGGTGCGCGCCGGGCGCCAACAAACCTCGGGCGATGCGGGCCTGGGCCCGCCCGGCGGTCCGTAGCAACCACGCGGTGACCGGCAACAACAGCACGCCGAGCACGGTCAGGCCGAACCGACCCGGCACCGTCGTCATGAGCGGACGCATCGGGAAGGGCGCGTGCGGGTTCGGCACCGCCCACGCCCACAGCGGCGCCACGACGGCGGCGAGATCGACGACGGTGACCACGAGGGCGGCGATTCCGCCGGCCAGGCCCAGCGGGAACACCGCGACCAGCCAGGCCAGGTCGCGCCAGGTGGCGGGCTGCACGGCGACCGCACGGACCCGCTGCCGGATGGTGGCACCCTCGATCGGCAGGTACGGCGCGGCGATGGCAGCGCCGAGCACCCAACCTGCCCGGCGGCGCTCCAGGTCCGCGAGGCGCCGGGTCACCCAGGTCGCGCCGAGGAAGGCCGGGCCACCGAGCTGCGTGATCGACAGCAGGCCGACCCCGATGGTGGACGCCAGGCTCCAGCCGAGGCCGACGACGCCCGCGACGAGGCTGCTGAGCAGGTACGCCAGCGCTGAAGCCGTTGTGCGGATCATCGCGGCGATCCTATCGGCGGCACCGCCCCGGACCGCCGACCGGACTCGGCCCCGGAGGATCCGGACGACGAGCCCGAGCGGCGGTCCGGTCGGAAGCACCCTCAGCGCCCGTCGCCCAGGGCCGGCAGGCCGCGCCGACGCAACAGAACCCGGGCCGGTACGGCGCCCGCGACCAGCCCGAGCGCCGCGACACCGCCGAGCATCCCCGCGTACGTGCCGGCGTCGACGACGACCCGCACGGTGCCGTCCTGCGCCGCGCTGAACGCGCCGACCACGATCGCGGTGACCAGTGCGCCCAGCACCAGCCCGACGGCAACCGTGATCGTCGCCTCGCGGTCGACGAGCCGGTGCAGCTGCCCGGTCGTCGCACCGGCCAGCCGCAGATCGGCGAACTCGCGGCGCCGCGCGGCGGTGGCGATGGCGAACGTGTTGACGACGGCGATCGCCGTGAAGCCGAGGGAGATGACCACCATGAGTTCCCACGCACCCTGCTGGTTCTGGGCATCACCGGCTGGCGCCGCGCCGAGCGTCGGAGCCAACCGCAGGCCGGGCCACGACGCGGCGATCCGGTCCGGGACGTCGCCGCCGTAGCGCAGCCCGACCGTGCTGACCAGCCCGCGCGGGTCGTGTGCGGCTACCAGCGCCGCCGGCAGAACGAGGTCGCCGAAGCCACGGGCCCGGGCGTACACCCCGGCCAGGCGGAGGTCGACCTGATGGCCGTCGGCGAGCCATACCCGCACGTCGTCGCCCACCCGCCAGCCGTACTGGCCGGCCACGTACGCGCTGGCGGCGAACGCGCCGGGGCCTGGCAGCGTCCCGGAGCGCAGATCGAGGTCGAGCGCCGCCTCGGAGCCGGCGACCAGCAGACCCTGGCTGGCGAAGTCCTCGGGCTTGCCGCCCTGCTCCACGATCGCCCGGGTCGGCAGCGTCGCCGCCGCACCGGTCACCCCGTCCAGGGCGACGAGTCGTTCGACGGTGTCGAGCGGAAGGCCGCCGGGTGCCGTCACCTGTGCCGTCGCGGCCGCCGTCCGGTCCTGCTGCTCCCGCTGGGCCAACTGGCCCAGCAGGGCACTGTTGAGCAGCATGGTGGCGTTGATCGCGAACATCAGCACGAGCGGGACAGCGATCGCCGCGACCCGTCGCCGCTCGGCCCTGGTGACCAGGCCAGCCAGCCAACCGGTCGGGCCGCCGACGCCGACGAGGCGGGACACCGGTGTCGTCAGCGCCCGGACCAGCAGTGGGCCGAGGGCGGCGACCGTGCACAGCAGCAGGGCGGACGACACGAAACTCATGCCCATCCCCAGTGGCCCGTCGAGCGGAACGAAGACGAGCAGGGCGATCGCACCGGCGGTGGTCACCACCGCGACGGCGACCCGCGGGGCCAGCCCGCCGGTGGGTGCGTCGGCGGTCTCGGCGAGTGCCTGCGTCGGGGCGATCCGCACCGCTCGGCGGCCGGCGACCCGGGCACCGACGAAGGTCACCACCATCCCGGCCGCCGCGGCCGCGACGAGGACGAGCACGTTGGTCCGTACGACGAACTGGGCCGGCACCGCGCCCAGCTCCCGGAACCGGGCGGCGACCAGGTGGGCGAACAGCACTCCCAGCGGCGCGCCGGGCAGCGCGGCGGCCCCGGCGAGCAGGAGGCTCTCCACGCCGAGAAGGCGGCGCAGCTGACCGGGGGTCGCGCCGGCGGTGCGCAGCAGTGCCAGTTCGCGCAGCCGCTGGCGGACGCCGAGCGTCACCGTGCCGGTGAGGACGAAGACGGCCGCGAACGCCGTGATGCCGATGACGAAACCGAAGATCGAGATTGGGCCGATGTAATCCGGCAGAGCGCCGGGCAGGTCGGCCCGGACCCGGTCGGCACCGGTGAGCACCTCGTGGTCGCCGGCCACCTGCCCGACCGCGGCGCGGAGCGCGACCGGGTCGGCGCCCGGTCGGGCGAGCACGCCGACCGCGGTCGGACCGGGCAGCCCGGAAACCGTCGCCACCTCACCGTCGGCGACGAACAGCGCGCCCTGGGCGGGCAGCCCGTCCCGGCCGGCCGGCGCCGCGACGCCGGAGACGACCATCGTGCGGGCACCCGTCTTCGTGGTGACCAGCAGACGTCCGCCCACCGTGCTGCCCGACCGCCGGGCCAGGTCGGCGTCGATGACCACCTCACCCCGGCCGGGCGCCGCACCGCTGCGCAACAGGTACGGCGTCAGCGCCGCGGAGGCCCACCCGTGTCCGATCACCGGGGCACCGTCGGCGCCGCGCAACGGCCGGCCGTCCGGCGTACTCGTTTGGACCGGAAAGGCGACGTCCGCGACCGCCGCCGCGACACCCGGAAGGTCGCCCAGCCGGCCGGCGAGGTCGACCGGCAGCGAGCCGGCACCGGTGAGTCGCTCGGACTTGACCTTGCGCTTGACCTTGGATTTGTCCTTCTTCTGCGTGGTGGTGACCTTCTCGAGGGTGACGTCACGGCCACCGGACACGACGATCATCGCCGCCGCGAACCGGTCGGCCGGCGGCTTCGCCGTGAGCACGGAGGCGAGCAGCAGGCCACCGCCGACGAGCAGGGCCACCGCCAGCAGCGCGGCGAAGAACGTGCCGGCGTAGGCGCCGCGGTGCTGGCGCAGGGTGCCGAGAGCGAGCCGGATCATCGGACCGTCACCGCCATCATCTGCGCGGCGACCTTCTCGGCCGTCGGATCGGCGAGTTCCGCGACGATCCGTCCGTCGGCGAGGAACACCGCGCGGTCGGCCCACGCCGCGGCGGCCGGGTCGTGCGTCACCATGACGATCGTCGTGCCTGTCTGGTCCACGGCCTCACGCAGCAACCCGAGCACCTCGCGGCCGGTGGACAGGTCCAGCGCACCGGTCGGCTCGTCGGCGAAGATGACCTCCGGTCGGCTGGCGAGCGCACGGGCGAGCGCGACCCGCTGCCGCTGACCGCCGGACAGTCGGCCGGGTCGGTCGTCCTCGCGTCCGGTGAGCCCGACGCGCCGGATCACCTCCCGCGCCCAGCCCTGGTCCGGGCGCACCCCGGCCAGCCGTTGCGGGAGCAGGATGTTGTGCCAGACCGACAGCGACTCCATGAGGTTGTACGACTGGAAGACGAACCCGACCCGTTGTCGCCGGGCCTCGGTGAGTCGAGGTTCACGCAGCCCGCCGATGTCCTGTCCGGCGAGGAGCACCCGGCCGCTGTCCGGCCGGTCCAGGCCCGCCGCGCAGTGCAGGAGCGTCGACTTGCCCGAGCCCGACGGACCCATCACCGCGCAGAAGGAACCGGCCTCGAACCCGACCGACACCCCGTCCAACGCCCGCGCACCGCCCCCGCCGGCGTACGTCTTTGTCACGTCGAGTACTTCGACGACCAGCCCGCGAGCGGTGGTCCCATCGCTGTTTCGCATGGGGAAAAGCCTGGTCGAGGCGACCTTCCCGGACCACACGGCGACCCATGATCTCGACGGTGGGGAAACCCCTACCGTGGGAGCAGGTCAGTTCGACAGGCCGGAGCAGGCGACCCCGTCGATGGTGCACGCCTTGGGAGCGGAACCGGTCAACGATCCATTGACCCGGAACGTCACCCGGACCGAGGCGTTGCCGGGCACCTGGCCGGTGTTCGCTTCCGGCACGAACGTCCACACCGCGCCGTCCCGGCTGGCCTGTGCTCCCTCGACCCCACTGACTGCCAGCGACTCCCGGGGCAGGGTGACGACAAGCGTCCACCGCGGCGCCGGGACCGAGCCGGGATTGTTGATCGTCACGGTCGCGCCGTAGCTGAGCAGGGCGTTGTCCGTTATGGCGAAGTCGGCACCCAGGGCCGCCGGGGTGGGTTCGGCGGTCGCACCGGTCGGCGTGGGCCGGCCCGACGACGCGACGGCCGGTGGGACCGAGGAGGCCGAGGCGGGTGGGGAAGCGGGCACCGCCGGGCTGGTGACCGCCGGTCGCGCCTGCGCGCGGGGCGTACCGGACGGCGACCCGCCCACCTGCTCCACCCGCGGCGGTGGGTCGAGGGCCACCGGTGTCAGCTTCTCCGGCGTCCGCAGCACCCCGACGACGGAGACGGCCGTCGCGATCAGCACCCCGAGCGCCGCGATGACGGCCACCCAGGTGGCCCGCGAGACGTCCTCCTGGCCGGTGAGCACCCGCCGTGTGGTCGTGACGAGGGCCACGACCCGATCCAGCAGGATGATTGCCACGGTACGGCGTGGCTGGGGTGGTGTTGCCGGCACTGCCTGTCTCTCCTTCAGTTCGTCGCCGGGTGGGTGCCCACGATCCGTCCGGGTCGTGGATGGCACCTACCCGGTCACAGAGCGCGGAGCCCGACGAGTATCGCCTCGAGCAGGTCCTCGGTCGGCAGCTCCGACAGCATCGGCGGTTCGTGCGTCTCGATCAGCCCGGCCGCGAGCAGGTCGCCGAGCAGCACCCGGACTGTCCCCAACGGAAGGTCCAATTCGGCACCGACCTCGGCCACCGACACTGGATGGTGACACAGCTCGACGATCCGCGCCTGTTCGGGGAAGAGCGGTGTGGGGGGCGTGACCCCCCGCCGGGCGACGACCAGCGAGATCAGGTCGAACTTGCCGCGTGCGGGCGCGGTGCGCCCCCCGGTCATGGTGTAGGGCCGGGCGACCGGGCCCGCGTCGTCGTCGTACCACGCCTCGTCAGTGGTGCCGCTGGTGTGCACCAGTGTCCCCGATCGTCACCGAGGAGGCCGGGCCCAGAGTGATCGGCAGGTGCCGCTCGGCCTGCCCCACGAAGAGCGCCACCTCGTACGCCATGTCACCGACCTCGACGTCGTCACCGGCGATCCGCACGGTGAGGATGGTCCCGTTCGGGATGGTGGCGATGAACAGGAACGCTCGCGACATCTGCACCACGACCTGGCGCAGCCGACCGGCGTCGCAGGTGCGGGTGGCGGCCAGCCCCAACGCGATCAGGCCGGCGACCACCCCGGAGATCTGCTCGGCCAGCTTTTCCCCCACCCGCCGCGACCCGCCGAGCGGCAGCCCGTCCGGTGAGAGCACCACGGCGAACTCCGCGCCGTGCACCCGGTCGACCAGGCTGTTCAGGGCGTCGGTCAGGCCGTCCTCGGTGACCACTGCAGACGTCATTCAGGTCTCCTTGCTGTTCTCGCTACTGGCAACTCGACCGTGTCGAGGCTGGTCCTGCCGTGTCCCGAGCCGGTCGGCCCGGGGTGGCGGACCCGCGTCGGCAGCGCGCCGTCGCCGCTCGGGTCGGTCAGGTCGGTGCGGGCCGGTGGGTACGGGGTGTCGGGTGGTGCGCTGGCCGGTGTGCGGCCGGTGTCGGTGACCGTGACCAGTTGGGCGGGCAGGAGCACGATCGCGGCCGTCCCACCGCGCCGGCTGGGGCGCAGCGAGACGTGGGCGCCGCAACGGCCGGCCAGTACGGCCGCCGCGTACCAGCCGGCGCGGCCCGCGGGCGGGCCGTCCGCTGGCGGCTGGCCGAGCAGGTGGTTCGCCTCGGCCAGCGCGGCGGCGTCCAGGCCGGGACCGTCGTCGACGACGAGGACGGCGCACCCCTGCGGTCGTTGTTCGCCGCTGACCCGGACTGTGGTGTCCGCCCCGGAGAAGGCCAGGGCGTTCTCGATCAGCTCCGCCAGCAGGTGGATGACGTCCGTGACGGCCGGCCCCGCGAGCGACCAGGGCCAGTGCGGCGCGATCAGGACCCGGTGGTAGTCCGGCACCTCGGCGACCGCGCCGCGTGCCACGTCGAGCAGCGGCACCGGGCGTCGCCAGCGGCGGGCGGGTCTCGCGCCGGCCAGGGTGATCAGTTTCTCCACGTTGCGTCGGATCCGCGTGGTGAGGTGGTCGAGCTGGAACAGCTCGCCGTTCTCCTCGGTGGACCGCTCCCGACGTTGCATCCCGTCCAGCAGGCTGAGTTGTTCGCGCAGCAGGACCTGGTTGCGTCGGGTCAGCCCCAGAAACAGCTCCCGCTCTGCGTCACCCCCCGGCGTCGCCGGTTCCCGCGCCGGGGCCGGTGCGTCCTGCACCGGAGGGTCGGCGTCCGGCCTGGTCAGCTCGTTGGTCAGACGTCGGACGGTGCCCGCCCAGCTCAGCAGGAGCACGAGGACGACGATGAGGCCGAGCCCCACCACGGCCCCGGTACGCGCGATGAGAATGGCGGCACCCGGTGTGGCCCGCTCGACGCTGCTGCGGGCGGTGCTCGTCACCAGCGTCTGCAGCGCGCCGAGGGCGGCGTCCGCCGCTGCCCGCCAGGCCTGGAGGGTGAAACCGGCCAGGGCGTTGGTGCTGCCCGCCTGGAGCAGCAGCCGGTCCTCCAGGGCGAGCAGAGCCGCGAACTCGGGGCCGGTCGCGAGGCGCTGGTGCTCGTCCTGACCGGCGGGCGTAAGCCCGGCAGCGGCATCGGTGCGCGCGTACCGCTGGATGCTGACCAGTGCGGTCAGCCGACGCCGCTCGTCGACGCCGAGCCGTGCCCCGGTCAGGGCCGCGCTGACCAGGGTGTCCTCCCGGGCGAGCAACTCCCGGGCGCGGGCCAGCGCGATCACCGCGCGGGTGTCGGCGGCCAACCCGCTCTCGTACGCGCCCCACTCTGGGCCGTACACCCGGAAGGCGACGTCGATGACCTCGTCGTACCCGGCGGTGGCCGTGGCCTGGTCGAGCCGCCCGGTGTCCACCTGGGACCGGGTCGTGCCGAGGCCGTCGAGCCGTCGGACCAGCTCGCCGGCCCGGTCGCGGACCGTGCCGGCGCTGAGCAGCCGAAGGTCGCGCCCCTTCGTGAACTCGCGGATCTCGGCGGCGGCCCGGTCGGTGCCGTGGCGGGCCCCGACCAGCTCGGGCGTCGTCTGCCCCGCTTCGGCGAGCGTCTCGGCGGTGATCCGGCGTTCCGTCTGCAGGCTCAGTATCAGGCGGTCGATGGGCTGGCCCAGCGTGTCCGCCAGCGCCCGCACGCGCAGCAGGTCGACGGCATCCTGGGTGGACACGTAGGCCGCGTACGACCAGAGCGTGACCAGCACGGCGGCCAGCACGGCCAGCCTGGTCCGGATCAGCCGGACATCGTTACGGGTCATCGGCTCGTCCGCTGCGGCCACGGCTGCCCGGCGCTGTCGCTGGCCCGGTCGGCGACGAGGGTGCGCAGCAACGCCAGCAGCTCGGTACGGTTGGCGCAGTTCAGCCGGTTGCGCATCCGCGCCACGTGGTGTTCGACGGTCTTGGCCGAGATGAAGAGCCGGTCGCCGATCTCCCGGTAGGTCAATCCGGCCAGCACCAGCTCGGCGACCTCGTACTCGCGGTCGCTGAGCCCGTGCTGGGTGGGGCCGGCGACCCGTGCCGTGCTCGCGCCGGTCGTCGGTGTCTGCCCGGCGTGCCCGCCGGAGGGTCGTCCCTGCAACGCTCGGGCGCACTCCAGCAGGGTGGTCATCGCCCGGCGGTCCGCGGTGCGGATGGCGGCCTGCCCGGCGAGGCGGGCGCCGTCCCAGCACAACCCGGTGTCGTGCAGTCCGCGGGCGGCGGCCTCCACCCGGGTCGGGTCGACATCCCCGCGGAGCACCTCCACCCAGCTCTCCGCGGCGGCGGCGACCACGGCCGCGTACCGGCTGTGGCCAGCGGCGGCGAGCAACGCCGCGACGTGTTCGTCGGCGACCGTCGGCTCGCCGGTCAGGATGGCGGCGTGCAGCCCGCTCCAGTGCAACGGCACGCTCCACAGTGGTGGGTTGCCGAGACGGTCGAGCAGCGAACGCCCCTGGTGTAGGTACGGCTCCAGCCGCGCCAGGTCACCCAGCCGCGCGCCCGCGATGGCCAGCTCACCCAGCGGCAGCAGGGTGAACAGGTCGACCGGGTGCCGCACCACGGCCTCCAGCGCCTGCCCCCAACCCCGTTTGAGCGCCCCGAGGTCACTGTTGCGCCGGCCGATGCCCATCCGGATCGCGGCGGCGAAGAGCTGGTCGCGTGACTCCAGTTGCCGCCCGTCGAGCGTCACCGTGGCGAGGCGCTCGCCGGCGGCGTGGATATCGCCACGGACCATCAGGATCCAGGCCTGCAACAGCCGGTGGCGGCGGGCCATCAGCGGGCCGCCGACACCGGCGCCCAGGGCCCGGTGCAGCACCCGTTCGGCGATCTCCAGCTCACCGCAGTGCACCGCCGTCAACGCGGCGAGGGCCGCCGGGCTGTCCGGCAGCAGCGCCGCTCGGCCGTCCGGCTCCAGCAGCGCGGCGGCCTGCACGAGCGCGGAGAGCGCGGCGGTCGGCGGGCCGGTCACGCTCTCCCGTACACCGTTGGCCATCAGTCGGGCGGCGCTGGCGTGCAGGGTGGGCGGTTCGCCCGCCGGGTCACCCGCCGGTGACTCGGTGGTAGCGGCCAGCTCACCGGCGGCGAGGCCGCCGACGATGGCGAACGCCGCCGCCGAGGCGGTGCCGGACCACCGGAACAGCTCGACGCTGCGACCGACGTGACCACGGTGGGCCAGGGCGGTGGCGGCGACCACGGCGGCCTCGGAGCGCTCCGGGGGAGCGGCGGTGGCCAGCAGCCGGTCCGCCAGCCGAAGCGCGTCGTCGAGGTCACCGGCGAGCGCGGCGGCGAGCGCCTGCCGCGCGTTGGGCGGCTGTCCGGCCGCCGTGGCCGCCGCGAACAGTTCGGCGGCGAACGCCGGCTCGTCGGCCAGCGCCTCGTCCGCCGCGGCGGCCAGGGTCGCGGCCGGGCAGTCACCGAGCGCGCCGACCGCGAGCAGGGACCGGACCAGCGGCAGCACCGCGCCACCACGGGCGAGCTGCAACTCGGTGAGCCGGCGCCAGACCGCCGTCCGCTCGGTGGTGGGGCTCAGCGTCGCGACGGCCCGCCGGACGATCGGCGCGAGCCGGCCGTCGGCGCCGAGCAGCCCGGCCGCCCGGGTCGTGGCGATCAACTCGTCCACCCCGGCCGGGTCCCGACCCAGCAGCGCGCCGAGCATGCTCACCGGCAGCGCCCCGCCGGCCGCGACGGCGAGCAGCAGTCGTCGTACCGCGGTGGGCTGGACCTCCAGGTCCGGGCTGAATTCGAGGATGACCGACCGGGGTGGGTCGACCATCGCGCCGGTCCGGGTCTCCGCGCCGGCCAGGCCACGGGCCAGCCGTTCGACATCCCGGGGTACGCCGGCGGTCTGGGTGTGGACGAAGTCGACCAGATCGGCGGGGCGGCCCAGCTCGGGTGTGCCGGCGAGGTACGCGGCGGTCTGCTCCCGGGTGAACGGTGTGAGCAGCACGGCCTGCCCATCGCGTCGCAGGGCGTCGACCAGCTCGCTGCACGCCGCCGACCGCGGCCACGGGCGGTGGGCCACCACCAACCGGTGTCGGCGGCCGGCGACCAGACGCAGCAGCGCCTCGATCCGCGCGTCGTCGAGCAGGTGCGCGTCGTCGACCAGCACCACCGTGTCGGGGTCGACCGGCTCACCCGGCTCCGGAGCGGTCGTGCGTACGGCGACCCCGGCGCGCTGGTGAATGCGCTCCAACTCGGCGAGGAGCGCGGTCTTTCCGTGACCGGCCGGGCCGGCGACGCCGACGGCGAGTGGGCCGGTCGGATCCTGCGCGACCGTGTCCAGCAGCGCCTGCAACCCCTTGTCCAGGGTCAACCCTGGTGCGGCGAGGTCATTCATGATCATTGGGGTCATCCTTCGCGTCCCCGGGTCCGGGCCAGCGCCAGGCGGGACGGCTTCGGCAGTTCCAGTGGGAGGACCCGGACCGGGGGCCGCGGTGGCGGATCACCCGGAACGGTGTGGTGGGGGCGGCGTGGTGCCGGCAGGCCGGCCGGCCCGGCACCGCTGACCGGGGCCGCAACGCGGGCCGGCGCCGGTTGGCGGGGGCGTGGCGACACCACCTGACAGGCGGCCATCGCCGCCCCGGTGGCGGCGGTCAACTGGGCGTCCGGCTCCACCTCGACGGGCACCGGGAGGGCCGCGCTGATCAGCTCGGTGACGAGCGGGACCCGGGTGGAGCCGCCGGCCAGCAGAACGCCGTCGAGCTGCGCCGGAGTCAGGTCGGCACTGCGCACGGCCCGGAGCAGGAGGTCGACGGTGGCCTGCACCGTCGGGCGGATCATCGCCTCGAACTGCGCCCGGGTCACCGGCACCCGGGCCGGGCCGCTCGGCAGGGTCAGCACCACGTCGGCGGTCAGGTCGACGGTCAGCACCCGCTTGACCCGGTCACACTCCGCGCGCAGCCCACGCAGCGCGGCCTGGGCCCCGCGACGTCCGGTCGCGGCCAACTCCCGGGCCAGCACGGTACGGGAATGCTCGGCCAGCGCCTCGTCGAAGTCGGCGCCGCCGATCGAGTCGAGACCCTGCGGGGTGCCGAACGTCTCGTACGTGCCGCGCGCGGTGCGGCGCACCAGAGCCGCCTCGAAGCTGTTGCCCCCCAGGGCGTAGACAACGGCCGTGCTGCCCGCGAACCCGCGAGCGGCGTGGCTCTCGGCGACGGTGACCGTGCGGGGCAGCAACGTCACGTGCCGTAGGCCGAGGGCCGACAGTGCCCGGTGCAGCACCTCCCGTCGGTAGGGGCGCCACCCCGCCGGGTGGCTGAGCACGATCGCCTCGGCCGCCCCGCCCTCCAGGGCGTGGACCCGCTCCACCACCCACGCCGCCAACTCGGCGGTCAGGGTCTGCGGCGCGCACGGCTCGCCGCCGAGGAGCACCGGCACGTCGTCGCCGATCCGGTGGACGAAGTCGCGGGTGGTGCGGCTGCCGTCGTCGGTCGCGGGCTCGCCGACGTGCAGCGAACCATCCTCGGCCAGGCAGAGCACCGACGGCATGAGAGGCGAGCCGGCGCTCAGCGGGACGGCCTCGGGACGTGTCCAGGTCGCGCCGCGTCGTCGTGCGACCGCGGCGGCCGTGTTGCTGCTTCCGATGTCTATCCCCAGGACGTACGGCATCGTCTCTGTCTCTCCCCGTGAGTCGGCCGGTCGGTGGCGATGGCGTCGGCTGCCCGACGACCCACCCCCGGCGAACCCCGCGGGCTCCTACGTTCGTACCAGAGATCCATCCCTGGTCGGGACCCTAATCTCGTCGGGACGGTTTCCCCCTGTCCCCCTAACGTACGAGGTGGCGGAGCCCCTAGTTCAACCGGCCCGGATGCGGGCTCAGCCCCGATGCCCGGGGGTGGGCCCCGGCAATAGCGTCTTCACTGTCGACGTACGACACCCCGCCAATGCCACATCCGAGGAGAACCGGCACATGGACTCGCAGCAGACGCTCCACGACTTCGTGCTCGACCTACTGACGAACCCGGACGCGCGGTCGGCCTTCGACCTCGACCCCGAGGGTGCGTTGCGGGGCGCCGGGCTCACCGACATCACCGCCGCGGACGTGCAGGACGTCGTACCGCTGGTCGTCGACTACGCGCCGGGTGCGGGCCTCGCGCCGTTGACCTCGCCGGTCGAGCAGCTCGGGCTGGACCCGCTGCTCACCGACACCACCGACGTGGTGGGTCAGCTGCAGAGCGTGGCGCAGCAGATCAGCGTTACCAGCTCGCCCAGTGGCCTGGACGTCAAGGCCGGCGTGCTCGGCGCCATCGCGGTCGACCCGTCGACCGCCGCCGCCGGGGTCACCGTTCTGCCGGGCATCGGTCTGGGCATCGGCCCGTCCGGCCTCGACACCGACCTGGCCGGTGTCTCCGACGTGGCGCACACCCTCGACGCCGACGTGGTGCAGCCGGTGGACGCGATCGCGGACCCGGTGCTCGGGGACGTCACCAGCACCGTCGGCGACCCGACCGGTCTGCTCGGCGGCACTGACTCGAATCTGATCGGCGGCGACCTGACCGGTGGTGTTCTCTCCGGCACCCACGGTCAGCTCGGCGGGGTCGTCAGCTCTCTCGGTGTCGACGACACCCTCGGCGGGCTGGGCCTCGGGCACGGCGACGGTCTCGTCGGCGGCGTGGTCCCGCCGCTCGACGTGCCGTCGACGGTGGGCGGCGTGACGCACCAGGTGGACAGCCTCCTCCCCGGTGTCACCGACACGGTCGGTGACGTGACCGGTGGGGTCACCGACGGTGTGCTCGGCGACGACTCGCACGCCTCGTCCGATCACGGGCTGCTGGGTATCACCGGCGGCCTGCTCTGACCTGGATTTCCGGTCGGAGCGGAGGGCCGGATCGTCTCGGGCGATCCGGCCCTTCCCGGTTCCACATCCGGTCCCTCTTGATAATTAAGCCGAAATCCGCACACTTGGTGCGGTGATGGCCGGGATCTGGTTGGACGTGCTGGACGAGATCGCCCGCACATGCACTGCACACGGGCGTGGTGACCTACTCCAGACGGTGCGGCAGAAGCGTGCGCAACTGCTGGACCCGACGCTGCGTGTCCTGGTCATCGGCGAGCCGAACCAGGGCAAGAGTCAGCTGATCAACGCGATCATCAACGCTCCGGCCTGCCCGGTCGGGGACGGCCGTACGACCGTCCTGCCGACCGTGGTGCAGCACGCCGAGGCCCCCACCGCGGCGGTGGCGCAGTCGCCGCCACCAGCCCCGGGGCACCCCACCGGCACCGCCGCCGCGGTGACCGTCGAGCGGACCCCGGTGGCCCTCAACCAGGTCGCGGCAGGGGTGGCCGGCCTGGTCGGGCGTCGGCCGGGCGGTGGCCCGGCGTACGTCGAGATCGGACTGCCCCGCGCCCTGCTGGGTGCCGGGTTGGTGCTGGTGGACACTCCCGGCACCGACGAGGTCGCCGGTATCGGCGCCGCCGCCTCGGTCGCCGCGCCCGCCCGCGCGGACACCGTGCTGTTGGTCACCGACTCCACCCGGGAGCTGTCGGTCGCCGAGTTGAACATGCTGCTGCACATCATGCGTTCGCACCCGAACGTGATCGTGGTGCAGAGCAAGACCGATCTGGTTGCGGACTGGCGTACGGTCGCCGAGCGCAACCGGCAGCACCTCGCCGAGGCGGGCGTCCCGGCGACGCTGATCCCGGTCTCGGCCGCGCTGCGACTGCGCGCCGCCGCGGCCGACGACCGTGGCCTCAACGCCGAGTCCGGTTTTCCCGCGCTGATCGCCCGCCTGCAACGCGACCTGGCCGGCAAGGGCGACCACCTGGCCCGAGCGGCGGTGCAGACGGTGGCCCGGACGGTGGTGGAGCAGTTGGCCGCGCCGCTGCGCGCCGAGTTGGCGACCCAGCAGGCCGAGGAGCAGTCCGGGCCGATCTCCCGGTTGCACGCGGCGCAGCGCGAGGTCGACGAGTTGCGCCGGTGCTCCACCCGGTGGCAGAACACGCTGACCGACGAGATCACCGACCTGCTCGCCGACCTCGAGTACGACCTGCGCGACCGGACCCGACAGATCCTGCGCGCGGTGGACGAGGCGTTCGACACCGCCGATCCGTTGGTCGCCTGGGATACCTTCCAGGACTGGCTGGAGAGGAGCCTGGTGGAGGCGGCGGAGGCGAACCACGAGTGGTTGATCCAGCGCTGTGACTGGATCGCCCGGAGGGTGGCCGCCAACTTCGACCGGTACGGCTACGACGTGTTGCCGCCGTGGTCGATGACGATGCCGGACGACATCGGCGAGCGACTGCCCGAGCTGCAACGGCCGACGATCGACCGGTTCACCACCGGCCAGAAGCTGTTCACCGGCATGAAGGGCTCGTACGGCGGCATGCTGATGTTCGGTCTGGCGACCACCCTGGCCGGCATGCCGATGATCAATCCGGTCTCGGTCGGCATCGGGGCGCTGTTCGGCGGCAAGAGCATCCGCGACGAGAGCAAGCAGTTGCTCCGTCGCCGGCAGG
This sequence comes from Micromonospora sp. NPDC007208, assembly GCF_042869175.1. Lineage (NCBI taxonomy): Bacteria > Bacillati > Actinomycetota > Actinomycetes > Micromonosporales > Micromonosporaceae > Micromonospora > Micromonospora sp. NPDC007208. The sequence goes on from NZ_JBIAFG010000001.1 coordinate 98,051, forward strand.
CGACCGTCAAGACGGCCATCCAGCGGCATGTCGACGACTTCTTCGTCCGGATCATCCGTGACTGCCGTGATGCCGCCCGGCAGGTGCAGCGGATGCTGCGCGACCACTTCACGGGGTTGACCGAGGAGCTCCAGGAGGCCATCGTGCAGTCGTTCCGCAGCGCGAAGCAGGAGGCCGACACCGATGCCTCCCTGCGCGAGCAGCGGCAGCGCGAGATCCGGTTGAAGATGACCCGGTTGGCCGCGGTGTACGAGCAGGCTCAGCAGTTGACCGGTGCCCGGTCCGCCCCGTTGCTGCTGGAGCCGCAGGCATGACGGTGGGGGTGCGCCTGGACGAGGCGGCGTGGGGGTTGCTGCACCAGGCCATCGAGCTGTACCAGGACAATCCCCGGGCCGTCGCAGAGCTTCGGCATCAGGTGGCCCGGTTGGAGCAGCCGCTGCGGATAGCCATCGTCGGCCCGTGGCGATCGGGCAAGTCGACGGTGCTCAACGCGTTGATGGGGGAGGAGGTCGCGCCGGTCGAGCGGGCGGACGGGGCCTTCACCTGGTACGAGGACGGGGCCGCGCCGCGCGCCACGGCCTACCCGGTCGGGCAGCCACCGCAGGAGTTGGCAGTGGTGAAGTCGGCGACCGGGCTGCGGGTGGATCTGGGCTGGGGTGCGGGGGACGTGCGGGACATCGTGGTGCGGTGGCCGACGCGGGCGCTGCGGCAGATCACGCTGATCGACACCCCGGCGGTCACCGGAGGAGCCGAGCAGGGTCGGGTGCCGGTGTTGGAGCGGGTGCTGCGGGATTCGGACGCGGTGTTGTACCTGACCCGCGACGGTCGCGACAGCGATCTGCGGGTGCTGGAGTCGGCACGGGACAGTGCCGTCGGGCAGTCCGCCGCGGTCAACGTGATCATGGTGCTGTCCCGCGCCGACGAGACCGGCGGAGGTCGGATCGACGGTCTGCTCACGGCGCGCCAGCTCGCGCGCCGGCACTACCGCGACCCGAGGGTGAACGCGCTCAGCGTCAACGTCGTGGCGTGCAGTGGAATGATCGGCCTGGCGGGCCGGATGCTCGGCGAGTCGGACTTCGCCGCGCTCGCGACCCTGGCCCAGGTGCCCCGGGCGGAGCTGGACGTCCACCTCATCTCCGCCGACCGGTTCCTCCACGGTGAGCTGCCGGTGCGGCTGGATACCGAGGTGCGCGCCGCGCTGCTGGGCCGGTTCGGTGTCTTCGGTGTCCGGCTGGCGGCCACGCTGGTGCGCAGCGGGTTCGACAGCCGGGTGAAGCTCTCCGCCGAGTTGATTCGGCGCAGCGGTCTCACCGAGCTGCGCGAGTCGGTGACGCGCTGTTTCATCGATCGCCGCGACGCGCTGAAGGCCCGGTCGGCGCTGGCCGCGGTGGAGGCGCTGCTGCGGGCCGAGCCCACCCGGGGATCGGCCGAGCTGGTCGGCGCGGTGGAGCAGATCCTCGCCGGTGCGCACGAGTTCCGGGAGCTGCGCTTGTTGGTGGCGCTGCGCAACACCCGGCTGGGGTTCGACGCGGAGCTGGCCGCCGAGGCGCAGCGGCTGGTCGGCGGCGACGGGGTGGGCCTCGCGGCTCGGCTCGGTGTCGAGCACGAGGCCGACGTGCGGCAGCTCTGGGAGGTGGCCTCCGACGCGCAGTGGCGGTGGCGGGACCGGGCGGAGGATCCACTGCTGCCGCTGGCGCAGCGGCGCGGCGCGCAGGTCGTCGTCCGCAGTTGCGAGGGGATGATCGCCGAGCTGGTCGCGGGCGGACGCTGAGCGTCGTTGATCGCCGCTTCCGCGGCGGCGGCCGATGGTCGTCCCCGGGGTAACGGCCTTTGACACGCCTGAGGGGCGGCCGTGGTGGCCGTCCCTCGCACGCGTCGCGCCGGGCTCAGCGCGGTTCGTACGTCTGACAGTCCGCGATGTCCTGGCCCGGGCCCACCCTGATGGACGGCGCGTGGCACTCCAGTTCGGCGTTGTGCTGGCAGTCGGCCCGCTTGCAGGCACCGACCTGGGCGATGACGCGGTCCAGCCCGCCCTTCGCCGAGGTGTCGATGAAGGTGGCGCAGTTGGCGTTCTGCTGCCCGATGGTGATGGCGAACGCGTGGCAGCCGTCGTGGTTGTAGCCGCAGTCGGTGACCGTGCACTCGTGCACCCGCGGCATCTCCAGCATGTCGGTCATGGCGATCTCGCTTCCCGTCGGTGGTCACCCCCATACCCGGCCTCGACGGGACAACTCCCCACCAGCTATCTCTTTTGGGGAAGATTTGCATAGGCCAGCCTCGCCTAACCGCCCTTCCGCGGGTGGATCGCGGCCCCGAAAACCGTTATTCGATCTCACTCCGTACGGTCGCGCCTGACCTGCGGAGATAACGCTCTCACCGATGGTGGGAGAGTGCTTGACGCGCCCGTGATCGGAACGCAACGATGCATTCACATATCTCGTCCCACCACCGCCAGGCGTGATCGGCGCACGCCGTCCCTCGCACCGCGAAAGGACCCCACTGTGCGCAGATCCCTGAGATTGTGGCTCGGCCTCGCGCTGAGTGCGATCCTCGTGGCGGGCGGCATCGTCGCCGCGCCACCCACGGCCAGCGCCGCACCGTTCACCGTCCTGGTCTTCAGCAAGACCGCCGGGTTCCGGCACGGCTCCATCACCCCGGGCATCGCCGCGATCCAGCAGCTCGGTGCGGCAAACGGCTTCACCGTCGAGGCCACCGAGGACGCCGCCCAGTTCACCGACGCCAACCTGGACCGGTTCGCCGCGGTGATCTGGCTCTCCACCACCGGTGACGTGCTCAACGCCGCCCAGCAGGCCGCGTTCGAGCGCTACATCACCGGCGGCGGTGGGTACGTGGGCGTGCACTCCGCCTCCGACACCGAGTACGACTGGCCCTGGTACGGGGGACTGGTCGGGGCGTACTTCGCCTCGCACCCGGCCGAGCAGAACGTCACAGTGAAGGTCGCCGACCAGGTGCACCCGTCGACCGCGACCCTGCCGCAGCGGTGGAACCGGTTCGACGAGTTGTACAACTACCGCACCAACCCCCGGGGCAACGCGCACGTGCTGGCCACCCTGGACGAGAGCACCTACACGGGCGGGAGCATGGGCGCCGACCACCCGATCTCCTGGTGCCAGAACTACTCCGGCGGTCGAGCCTGGTACACGGGTCTGGGGCACACCGACGCGTCGTACACCGAGGCGAGCTTCCGGCAGCACCTGCTCGGCGGCATCCAGACGGCCGCCGGCGCGGTCGACGCCGACTGTGGTCCCACCGTCACCAGCAGCTTCCAGCAGGTGGAGCTGGCCAAGGGCGCGGCCGAGACCGGCGAGCCGATGAGCCTCACCGTCCTACCGGACCGGGGCGTGCTGCACACCTCCCGCAACGGCGTGATCCGGCACACCGACGCCGCCGGCAACACCAAGATCGCCGCCACCCTGCCGGTCTACACCGGCGACGAGGAGGGTTTGCAGGGCATCAAGGCCGACCCGAACTTCGCCGCCAACCGCTGGGTGTACGCCTACTTCGCCCCACCACTGAGCACCCCCGGCGGTGGTGCGCCGGCCACCGGCACCCCGGCCGACTTCGCCGTCTGGGACGGCGTCAACCGACTGGCCCGGTTCACCGTGAACGCGGACAACACCATCAACCTGGCCAGCGAGACGCTGATCCTCAACGTGCCGACCAGCCGGGGCATGTGCTGCCACGTCGGTGGTGACATGGACTTCGACGCGGCCGGCAACCTCTACCTGTCCACCGGTGACGACACCAACCCGTTCGACTCGGCCGGCTTCACCCCGATCGACGAGCGGGCCGGGCGCAACCCGGCGTTCGACGCGCAGCGCACCTCGGCGAACAGCAACGACCTGCGCGGCAAGGTCCTCCGGATCAAGCCGAGCGCGGCCGGCGGCTACACCATCCCGGCCGGCAACATGTTCGGCCCGGGCACCGCGCGGACCCGCCCGGAGGTCTACGCGATGGGCTTCCGCAACCCGTTCCGGATGAGCGTGGACAAGGCCACCGGCATCGTCTACCTCGGTGACTACGGCCCCGACGCGGGCACCGCCGACCCGAACCGGGGGCCGGCGGGCAACGTCGAGTTCGCCCGGATCGACCGGCCGGGCTTCTACGGCTGGCCGTACTGCACCGCCCGCAACGACGCCTACAACGACTACACCTTCCCGTCCGGACCGTCCGGGGCGAAGTTCAACTGCGCCGGTGGGCCGGTCAACAACTCGCCCAACAACACCGGCATCACCCAGCTGCCGCCGGCCGTCCCGGCCTGGTTGCCGTACGGCGGCTCCGGCTCGCCGCCGGAGTTCACCGGCGGTGGCCTGTCGCCGATGGGCGGGCCGGTCTACCGCTACGACCCGAACAACACCTCGCCCGTGGCGTTCCCCGAGTACTACGACGGCACCTTCTTCGCCGGTGAGTTCGGTCGCCGCTGGATCAAGAACATCAAGCTCGACGCGTCCGGCCAACCGTTGAAGATCAACCCGTTCCCGTGGACCGGCACCCAGGTCATGGACATGGAGTTCGGCCCGGACGGCGCGCTCTACGTGCTCGACTACGGCACCGGTTGGTTCAACGGCGACGCCAACTCGGCGCTCTACCGCATCGAGTACGCCCGCGAGGGCCGAGCACCCGTCGCCAAGGTGTCCGCCACCCCGACCAGTGGCACCGCGCCGCTGACCGTGGCCTTCTCCTCGGCCGGCACCCTCGACCCGGACGGCGACCCGTTCACCTACGCCTGGGACTTCGACAACAACGGCACCACCGACTCGACCGCGGCGAACCCGAGCTTCACGTACACCACCAACGGGACCCGCAGCCCGACGCTGACGGTTCGGGACACCACAGGCAAGACGGCCACCGCGAGCGTGGTCGTCACGGTCGGCAACAGTGCCCCGGTGGTCACCGTGAACACCCCGTTGAACGGGCAGACCTTCAATTTCGGGGACGCGGTGCCGTTCTCCGTCACCGTCACCGACGCCCAGGACGGTGCGATCAACTGCGCCCGGGTCAAGGTGAACTACGTCCTCGGTCACGACTCGCATGGGCACCAGCTCGGCAGCGTGCAGGGCTGTACCGGGGTCATCCAGACCTCGGCCGACGGCGAGCACGACACGGCGGCGAACATCTTCGGCATCATCGACGCCGAGTACACCGACCTGGGTGGGGGCGGCCAGCCGCCGCTGACCACGCACACCCAGGCCGTCCTGCAACCCCGGGTACGCCAGGCCGAGCACTTCGGTGACTCGTCCGGCGTCCAGGTCGTCGCCGGGGCGGCGGGGCACGGCGGCGCGGCGGTCGGCTACGTCGACAACAACGACTGGATCTCGTTCCGCCCCTACAACCTGACCGGCGTCCAGTCGTTCAGCGCCCGGGTCGGCGCACCGGCCGGTGGTGGCGGCACCTTGGAGTTGCGGGTCGACTCGCCCACCGGGCCGCTTGTCGGTTCGGCCACCGTCGTGGCCACCGGCGGGTACGCGAACTTCGCCACGGTCACCGGTGGGGTCACCGCCCCGACCGGCACCCGGACGCTGTTCCTGGTGTTCAAGGGCACCGGCCCTTACTTCGACATCGACGAGTTCACCCTCTCCACCAGCCCCGGCGGTCCCGGTCCTGACCCGGACCCGGACCCGGACCCGGACCCCGAGCCGGGCGCCAACCTGGCCCGGGGCAAGCCGGCGCGCGCGTCCAGCTTCGAGGGCGCGTTCGGCGCGGCCAACGCGTTCGACGGCGTGGCCGGCACCCGGTGGGGCAGCGCCTTCGGAGACCCACAGTGGATCGACGTGGACCTCGGCGCCTCGTACGCCATCAACCGGGTCAAGCTGACCTGGGAGGCGGCGTACGGCAGCGGATACCAGATCCAGACCTCACCGGACGGGGTCAACTTCACCACCATCCGTACGGTGAGCGGTGGTGACGGCGGGGTGGACGACCTGACCGGGCTCAGCGGGTCCGGCCGGTACGTCCGGCTGCTCGGCACCGCCCGGGGAACCGCCTGGGGCTACTCGCTGTTCGAGTTCGAGGTGTACGGCGGCACCGGAAGCCCGACCGGCGGCAACCTGCTGCTGAACAAACCCACGTCGACGTCGAGCAACGAGGGGGCCGACGTCTCCGGCGCCCAGGCGGTCGACGGCAGCCTCACCACCCGCTGGTCGAGCACGTTCTCCGACCCGCAGTGGATTCGGGTGGACCTCGGCAGCGCCACCGCGATCGGCCGGGTCAAGCTGAGCTGGGAGGCGGCGTACAGCAGCGCGTACCAGATCCAGACCTCGAATGACGGCACCACCTGGACCACCGTGAAGACGGTGACCGGGGCGGACGGCGGCGTGGACGAGCACACCGCGCTCGGCGCCAACGGCCGCTACCTGCGGATCTACGGCACGGCCCGGGGCACCGGATATGGCCATTCGCTCTGGGAGTTGGAGGCGTACGCGAGCTGAACCACCACCTGAGTCCGCCCCCACCGTCGATTCGGCGGTGGGGGCGGACTCGCCTCGATCACGTGATGCTCAGCAGCGCCGGTGGTCCCCTGACACCTACTCCTCATCAAGTGATCACGGGACGCCTGCGCGTGCTCCGCCCTGGCGGGCCGCTGGTGCTGACCAGCGAGTTGCTAGGCGTCGCCGTCATGCTCCTGCCGGTGGCAGCCCTCTCCCTGGTGATCGACAGCGCCCTCGCCGGTTGGGCCACCTCGACCATGCACATGGGACACGTCGTCCCCCTGGTGCCGGCGCACTGGGCGATGCTGGTGCTCGTCGCGCCGGTGACCTTCCTGGCTGGCGCGCTGCTCGTGCGACGTCGGGAAGAGACGCTGCGCATGGTCGCCCTCGTCCGCGACGCGGACCGTGAGCAGCCGATGGGCCGGTGACGCGGCCGGCTGCTGCCCCGGCCGTGCGGCTAACCATGACCGTCGCGGAACACCGCTCGGCTGAGATAGTGCCGGGACTGCTGATCGAAGCGTCCGAGTAGCTCACGGGCAGCAGGTGGGACAACGGAGGTTGACGGATCGCCGCCGGTGAATGCCGATACCGCGGCGAGGTCCGTGAAGGTCATGGCGGTGAGAAACTCGGTGCCCTCGGCGGGATCCAGCTCCTGGGGGGAGCGACGCAGCACCCGAAGCTCGCGTAGCCCGGCCACGCCCCGGGCGAGGATCGCGGGGGCGATGTCCTGCGTCAACAACCGCTCGTAGGCGTCAGCGAGAGCGGGCTCGGTCCACCCGCTCCACAGTCGAAGAATCATGACAGCATGCTGTCATTCTGGTAGTAGGCTGTCAATGCGCTAGCATGCTGGCAATGACGGAACGAACGCAGGACCGGGTCGACGCGTATCGGCTGCTGATGGCAGACGTGTACGAACTGGCAGGCGAGTCTCGGCGCTCCAGTGAGGAGCTCGCCCGGGAAGAGGGACAAACCGCCGCGCGATGGCACGTGCTGAGCGTGCTCTCCGATGGCTCCCGCACTGTCGCGAGCGCGGCCCGCAGACTCGGCCTCGCCCGACAGAGCGTGCAGCGAGTGGTCGACGACCTGGCCCGTGCCGGGATGGTGGAGCTGCACGACAACCCCGATCACCGCCGCGCTCCGCTGGTGACACTCACGGAGAAGGGGCTGGTTACACTCACCGCCCTACTGGAGCGCTCCGACGTTGACCGCCGAGATGCGGTGGACCGTGCCGGCCTCAGCGTTAGCGATCTTGAGAATGCTCGGGCCACGCTCCGGAGGTTGGTGGACACCCTGCGGAGCCGGTGAACCCACCTCGGTTGCTCAACGGTTGTCAGTCGTCGGCGACGGCCACCGGCTCCGAGCCGATGCAGCGCAGCTTCAACTCGTACTCCCGGGCCGCCCCCTGGAACGTGACCTCGACGTCGTCGTCCGGGCCCCGGTCCACGTCGCGGACCCGGTAACCCTGCGCGGGCGCCCAGGAGACGAGGCGTACGCCGCCAACACCGCACTCGGCCACGGCCGTGCCGCCGTCGGTGGCGAACCCCCGGCGGGCCCCGGAGTTGCCGCTCGGTGCCGCGCTCGACGCGGCGGGTGCGGTGCTCGCCGTGCCCGGCGCGGCCGAGGCGGTGGTGCCGGTGGGCGCCGGCTCCGGTGCAGCGAGGGCCCGCTCGATCTCGGCCGCGCTGCGCACCCCGCCCGGGGTGCCGGTGAGGCTCTCGCCCACCAACCGGATCGCGCCCAGGCCGATCAGGGTCGCGATGGCGGCGGTGGCCACCCACCCGGTGGCGACGAGGATCGAACGACGGCCCATCCCCTGACTATCCCCGATCCGTCCTTGTCGTTGGCACAACCGAACGATAAGGCGTGGTTAACGTGCGCCGCACCGCCGACGGTAGCGATTAGCCTGCCAGCTGTGGCCCGCCTGTTGCTCATCGAGGACGACCTGACGATCCGTACCCCGCTGATCCGGGCCCTGCGCGAACGCGGCCACGCGGTGGCGGCGGCCTCGACCGCGATGGCCGGACTCCGCGACGCGTTGGAGGACCGACCCGACCTCGTCGTGCTCGACCTGGGCCTACCCGACCTGGACGGCCGCGAGCTGCTGCGGATGTTGCGCGCGGTCAGCGCGGTGCCGGTCATCGTGGCCACCGCCCGCGACGACGAGACCGAGATCGTCCGGGTGCTCGACGCGGGCGCCGACGACTACGTGGTCAAGCCGTTCACCGCGGCGCAGCTCGACGCCCGCGTCCGGGCGGTGCTGCGGCGGGGACCCTCCGGTGCCGACGGGCAGGACCCGACGCTCGTCGTCGGCGGGCTCCGCGTCGACCCCCGGGCCCGACAGGTGACCCTCGACGGGGTCGCGGTCGAGCTGACGCCCCGCGAGTTCGACCTGCTGCACCACCTCGCCGGCCGACCCGGCCAGGTGGTCACCAAACGTGAGCTGCTCACGGAGGTGTGGCAGATCCCGTACGGCGGTGCCGACAAGACCGTCGACGTGCACCTGTCCTGGTTGCGTCGCAAGTTGGGGGAGAACGCCCAACAGCCTCGCTACCTGCACACCGTGCGCGGTGTCGGGGTGCGCCTCGAAGCCCCGCTGGCGCAGCCGTGAGGGCGCGTCTCGCGCTGCTGGTCGCCGCGGTCAGCGTCCTCACCCTCATCGCGTTCCTGGTGCCGTTGGCCCTGCTGGTCCGTACCGTCGCCGAGGACCGGGCCACCGTGCGGGCCACCGCCGACGCGCAGAGCCTGGTGCCGGTGGTCGGCACCGCCGACGCGGCGACCATCCGGCTCACCGTGGAGCAGCTCGCCGCGGAGTCCGGGCGGCCGGTGAGCGTCTTCCTGCCGGACGGCACGGTGCTCGGCGCCCAGACACCGCGTACGCCCGCGGTGGCCCTCGCCGCGCGCGGGCAGAGCCTCACCGGCGAGTCGGCGGCCGGCCGCGAGGTGGTCATCGCCGTGCAGGGTCGGGCGGACGGCACCGGGGTGATCCGGATCGCGGTGCCGCGGCACGAGCTGACCGCCGGGGTCACCCGGGCCTGGCTGGTGCTGGCGCTGCTCGGCGTGATCCTCGTGCTGATCGGGCTGCTGGTCGCCGACCGGCTGGCGCGCACCCTGGTCCGGCCGATCAGCGACCTCTCGGCCGTCTCACACCGGCTGGCCAACGCCGAGCTGGACGCCCGGGTCACGCCGGCCGGCCCGCCCGAACTGCGCGAGGTGGCCGGCGCGCTCAACCACCTCGCCGCCCGCATCCAGGTGCTCCTGGTGCAGGAACGCGAACAGGTCGCCGACCTGTCGCACCAGCTGCGTACGCCGCTGACGGCGTTGCGGCTGGAGGCGGAGTCGTTGCGGGACCCGGACGACGCCGCCCGGATCACCGCCGCCGCCGACGGGCTCGAACGCGCGGTCACCGGATTGATCCGGCAGGCCCGGTGGCGGCACACACCGGCGCAGCCGACCTCCTCGGACGCGGCGGCGATCGTCGCCGACCGGGTCGCGTTCTGGTCGGTGCTGGCCGAGGACACCGGCCGCGCCGTCACCCTCGACCTGACACCCGGCCCCCTTCCCGTCGGCGTGGCCGCCGACAACCTGACGGCGGCCGTGGACGCCCTGCTCGGCAACGTCTTCGCGCACACCCCCGACGGCACCCCGTTCGCCGTCCGGCTCGCCCGCGAGGCCGGTGAGGTGGTCCTCACGGTCGCCGACGAGGGCCCGGGCATGCCCGCCGGGGCGATCCGGCGGGGCGCCAGCGCGGCCGGGTCCACCGGCCTCGGCCTGGACATCGCCCGCCGGGCCGCGCAGGCCGCCGGCGGTCGACTGGAGGTGCGGGCCGGCCCGGGCGGCGGTGCGCGGGTGCTGCTCCGGCTCGGACCCTCGACGTCGCCGCGGGACGCATAGCCGCTGCGGTGCCGGGTAGCTGCCAGTCATGGCGCGGTATACGAAACCCGAGCTCAGGGAGCAGATCAAGGAAGAGGTCAAGGCCTCCGACAAGGGCGGCCGACCGGGGCAGTGGTCGGCGCGCAAGTCGCAGCTGGTCACTCAGGAGTACAAGAAGCGCGGCGGCGGATTCCTGGGCGAAAAGGACGAGCGGCAGAAGTCTCTGCAGCGCTGGGGCAACGAGAAATGGCAGACGAAAGAGGGCGACACCCGGGCCCGCAAGGACGGCACGACCAGTCGCTACCTGCCCAAGAAGGCCTGGGAGGAGATGTCGGAGAACCAGAAGCAGGCGACCGACACGAAGAAGCGCGAAGCATCCCGAACCGGCAAAGCAGTACGTCGCCAACACCGGGCCGGCCAAGCGAGCCCGTCGGGATGCCACCACGGCCGGCCGGATGTCGGAGATGTCGGTCGCGGAGGCGGCCAAGCTGGTCCGTGGCCTCGACACGCGACAGCTCAAGACCGCGCTGCGTAACGAGCGCGCCAGCAAGGACCGCAAGACCCTCGTCCAGCGGCTGGAAGCCGAGCTCAACCGGCGCGGCTGACCCAGCCCTCGACCGCCTTAACCCGCCCTTAGCCTCCGGACAGCGCGGTGCTATCCCGAACTGGCCGATCCTCGGAGTCGACAACCGAGGAAAGGTGGACACCACGATGAAGCGCACCAATCTGCTTCTGGCGTCGGTCGGCGGGTCGGCGGTGCTGGCGGTGGCCGGGGTCGCGCTCGGCGTCACCGCCGCGAACGACTCACGGACCGGCGGCACCGCACTCGCCGCGGCAACCGTCGCGCCGACGGCCACCGACGCGCCGTCGGCCGGCACCCCATCGGGTACGCCGTCGGCCGGCACCCCATCGGGTACGCCGTCGGCCGGTGGCGCGCCGGCGGGTGGCGCGGTCGACGAGAAGCGCGCCGGTGAGATCGCCCTCGCCAAGGCCGGTGGCGGTCAGATCGTCGAGGTCGAAGCCGAGCAGGAGCACGGCCGGCCGGTGTGGAGCGTCGAGATCGTCGCGGGCGACACCGAGCACGAGGTGGACGTCGACCGGGACAACGGTTCGGTGGTCAAGGCCGAGCAGGAGCCGGTCGACGACGATGACAACGACGATGACAACAACGCCGACGACAGGGACGACGACAACGACGACGACGACAACGACGACGACTGACCGAGGGCCACTGCCCACCCCGGGTGCTTCCCGGGGGAGGGGCGGCGCGTTGTGACGCGGTGGTCGGACCGTCCTTCCTGGACGGGCCCGGCCACCGCGTCCGTCTGCGGCGCGCGCGAACCGTCAGATGGCGACGCGTTGCTCCTGCACCGTCGGCTGGTCCTGGGCGAACTGTGTGCGGTACAACTCGTGGTAGCGGCCGCCGGCCGCGAGCAGGTCACTGTGTCGACCACGTTCGACGATGCGCCCGGCTTCCACGACGAGGATCTGGTCGGCCGCCCGGATGGTGGAGAGCCGGTGCGCGATGACCACGCTCGTCCGGCCGGTCAGGGCCTCGGCCAGGGCGTCCTGCACCGCCGCCTCCGAGGTGGAGTCGAGATGCGCGGTGGCTTCGTCGAGGATGACCACGCGCGGACGGGCCAGCAGCAGTCGCGCGATGGTGAGCCGTTGCCGTTCGCCGCCGGACAGGCGGTATCCGCGCTCACCGACGACGGTGTCCAACCCATCGGGAAGGCTGCGGATCAGGTCGTCGAGTCGGGCCCGGTGGAGCACCTCCCACATCTCGTCCTCGGTCGCGTCCGGTTGGGCGAACGCCAGGTTGGCGCGGATGCTCTCGTGGAAGAGGTGACCGTCCTGGGTCACCACGCCCAACGCCGTCCGGATCGACTCCGCCGACAGTTCGCGTACGTCGACGTCGGCGAGCTTCACCGCGCCGTCCTCGACGTCGTACAGGCGGGGTACGAGCTGCGCGATCGTGGACTTGCCCGCCCCGGACGAGCCGACGAGCGCCACCATCTGCCCCGCCTCGGCGCGGAACGAGACCCCGTGCAGCACTTCCTCGCCGCCGCGCGTGTCGAGCTTCGCCACGTCCTCGAGGGACGCGAGCGACACCTTGTCCGCTGAGGGGTAGCCGAACCGGACCCCGTCGAACTCGACCGCGACCGGTCCCTCCGGAAGGGGTCGGGCGTCGGCCCTGTCGAGGATCAGCGGTTTGAGGTCGAGAACCTCGAACACCCGCTCGAAGCTCACCAGGGCGCTCATCACCTCGACCCGGGCGCTGGCCAACGAGGTCAGCGGTGCGTAGAGGCGCGACAGGAGCAGCGCGAGGGCGACCACAGTCCCGGCGTCGAGGCTGCCCCGTAGGGCGTAGAGACCACCCAGCCCGTAGACCAGGGCCAGCGCCAGCGAGCCGACGACGGTGAGCGCGGTGATGAAGACCCACTGCAGCATCGCGGCGCGGATGCCGATGTCCCGGACGCGACGTGCCCGCGCCGCGAACTCGGCGGACTCCTCGGCCGGCCGCCCGTACAGCTTGACCAGGGTGGCACCGGGCGCGGAGAACCGTTCCGTCATCCGGGTGCTCATGGCCGCGTTGTGCTCTGCCGCCTCACGCTGCAACTGGGCGAGCCGCGAACCCATCCGGCGGGCCGGAAGAACGAAGATGGGCAGCAGGACGAGCGCCAGCAGCGTGATCTGCCAGGAGAAGGTGAGCATCACGGCCAACGTCAGCATCAGCGTGACGGCGTTGCCGACCACACTCGACAGGGTGTCGCTGAAGGCCCGCTGCGCGCCGATCACGTCGTTGTTCAGGCGGCTGACCAGCGCACCCGTGCGGGTCCGCGTGAAGAACGCCACCGGCATGCGCTGAACGTGGTCGAAGACAGCCGTCCGCAGTTGGACGATCAAACCCTCACCGATGCTGGCGGAGAGGAATCGCGTCACGAGACCCAGCCCGGCCTCGGCGAGGGCGATCACGGCGATCAGGACGGCCAACCGGATCACGACGCCGCTGTCGGCGCCGTCCACGATCGCGTCGACCACGCGGCCGGCGAGAACGGGCGCCGCCACAGTGAGAACCGCCGTCACCACACTCAACAACAGGAACCTGATGATCAAGGCGCGGTGTGGCCGTGCGAACCGTGCGATCCGCTTCAAGGTGGCGCGGGACAGCGGTCGCTCATCCTGCGCGTTCATCGCGTGGTGCAGGGACATCCACGCGGTAACTTCCATGCTCATGCCTTACCTCCGATACGGCAGGCTAGGACCTCACCCGAGCTTGAGGTCAAGTCAACGCGCGGGCTGCTTCATGTCGGCGCGGATCCGACCGAACACCCCACGTGGGTCGAGCCGTGGGGGCGGTCAGCGATCTCGATCATCGGGGCTCCTCTGTCTCCCTCACCGACGGGCGAAGACGAAGCCACCTCGGACGCTCGGGGCTTGGCGATGCGACATCTCCGCCTCGACAGTGAAGCCGGAAGCCTCCAACCAGGTCGCGACCCGGACCGGTGACCGGCGGTGCACGTAGACATTCATTGGATGCCCGCCGTAGCCCTCCGTCTTGAGCCTGCTGCCGTCGCCGGCGTGGAAGCCCAGCAGCAGGGCTCCGCCAGGCCGCAGCACCCGAAAGAACTCGGCGAAGACCGTGGGAACCTCGTCGTCGGGGACGTGGATCAGAGAGAACCACGCGAGCAGGCCGGTCAGGCAACCATCGGCCAGTTCGAGAGCCGTCATCGAGCCGACCTCGAACCGCAGGCCGGGGTGGTCCTGTCGCGCCACCTCGATCATCGCGGGCGACAGGTCCACACCGAACGCGTCCAGGCCGATGTCGTGCAGATGGGCGGTGATCCGCCCCGGACCGCAGCCGATATCGGCGACCGGCCCGTTCCCCTGGGCTCGTACCAGCTCGGCGAAGAGCGCCAGGATGCCCCGCTGGAACGGCTCGTCGGCGATGGCGTCCCGCAGCAGGTCGGCGTAACTGACCGCCACGGTGTCGTACGAGGTCCTGGTGTCGTCGAGCCAACCGGTATCGCGCATGCGATGCACGATAGCCCCGGCGTGGACAACAGCGATCGATCATGGCCACTGAAAGGATGTCGTACACCTGTTCTAGTCTCGGGTCATGGTCGAGGAGTTGGCGCAGGCAGACGAGGCGGTCGCCGCCTGCGTCGACGCCGCCGCCTGGGCCCTCCCGGAGCACGAGTTGGTCGCGGCGCTCGACGCCGCGCACCGCCTTCAGCAACGCCTCGCCGCCGTCACCCTCACCCTGATCCGCGAGGTCGACGGCCGCGGCACCGCCCGCGCGCAGGGCGCCTCCAGCACCACGGTGTGGCTGCGCGAACGCCTGCGACTCACCATCCCCGCCGCCCGCCGGCTCGTCGACCTCGCCGCCGCGCTGGACACCAGTAACCCCGGCATCCGACAAGCGCTGGCTGACGGCCGGATCACCCTCGACCAGGCGCGGGTCATCGCCGACACCGTTGAGACCGTGCACAGGTCGGCCGACGCCGAGACCGCCGACAAAGCGGTTGGTGTGCTCACCGACTGGGCCCGGCAGTTCGACCCCACCCTGCTGCGCAAACTCGGCACCCGCATCCTCGACCACGTCGCCCCCGACATCGCCGACGCCGCCGCTCAGGCCGCCCTCGAAGCCGAAGCACGCCTCGCCACCCGCGACCGACACCTCACAGTGTCCGAGCAGACCGACGGTCGCCTCCGACTCACCGCCACCCTCGACGCGGAGGCCGCCGGCCTGTTCCGCGCCGCCATCGACCCACTGACCTCCCCGTCCGGACCGGACGACCAGCGCTCTGCCGGGCAACGCCGCCACGATGCCCTCGCCGAGGTGTGCCGACTCGCCCTGCGGACCGGCGAGCTGCCCGACAGCGGTGGCGATTCCGCGCAGATCGTCGTCACCACCCCCTATGACGCGCTCACGGCAACGCTCGGCGCCGGCACCCTCGACACCGGCCTGCACCTCACCCCGGAAACGGTGCGCCGGCTCGCCTGCGACGCCACCCTGCTGCCCGCCGTCCTCGGCGGCGCCGGCCAACCACTCGACGTCGGCCGACAACGCCGCCTCATCACCGGCTCACTGCGCCGCGCCCTCGTCCTGCGCGACCGGGGCTGCGCCTTTCCCGGCTGCGACCGCCCGCCCCGCTGGTGCGCCGCCCACCACATCCGGCACTGGGCCGACGGCGGCCAGACCAGCCTCGACAATGCCGTCCTGCTCTGCGGCCACCACCACCGACACCTGCACCACAGCGACTGGACCGTCCAACTCGCCGGCGACGGCCACCCCGAATTCGTCCCACCCGCCTGGCTCGACCCCGAACAGGCCCCCCGCCGCAACCACTACCACCGACGAACGTAGGAGCAACCAGCCGATGCCGAGCAGCCCGGCGAGGGCTGGTGCCGCCACCGAGCGGACCGCCGGCACCACGCTCAACAGCAGGAGCCGGGAGGCGGCACTCGACCAGCGATGACGGTCACAGGCCGGCGTGCATGGTCAGGCTCTGCCGCAGGTGGAGTTTCGGCCTGGACCCGACGACCGAGCCGACGACCTCGCCCCGACGGAACACCAGCAGCGTCGGCAGGGACATGACTTTGTAGCGCCGGGTGGCCTGCGGGTTGTCGTCGGAGTTGAGCTTGGCGATGACCATCCGGTCGCCGAACTCCCGCGCCAGCTCGACGAGGCTCTTCTCGATCATCTTGCACGGCGGGCACCACTCCGCCCAGAAGTCGACCACGACGGGCCGGTCGCTGGCCAGCACCAGTTCGGCGAACGTGTTGTCGGTGACGGTGGTCAGGGAGCTGACGCTCGTTTCCTGGGGCATGTTTCCTCCCGGTGCGCGATGGCGTGGGTGAGCTGCGTGTGCAACTGCTGACGGACCGCTCCGAGCCGATCGAGGTAGTCGTCGACCTCGGCGAGCTTGCGTCGCAGCACCAGCACGGAATCCGGACAGACGTCGCCGGACGCGTTACCCGCTCGTAGACAGGCGACGAACGGACGGACGTCCTCGAGGCCGAAGCCGACGTCGAGCAGCGCCCGGATCTCCCGGACGACTCGCAGCTCCGCCTCGTCGTAGACGCGGTAGCCGTTCGCCGAGCGCTGCGGGTGTACCAACCCGTGAGCTTCGTAGTAGCGCAGCGTTCGGGTGCTCGTGCCTGCCCGTTCCGCCAGCTCGCCGATCAGCATCAGACCTCCTCGACCAGCCCGTCGCGACCACGCTAGACCTTGTCGCCAGCGTCAAGGCAAGCCTGCTCCCGGGCCCGGGCACGCCTCAGGGCGCCGCGAGGCGGCGCCCTGAGCGTCTGCGCGTCAGCCGATGCGGAACTGTTCGCCGTAGACGGCGAAGACCAGTGGGGTGTTCAGGTTGAAGTTGCCGTTGTTGAGGAACACCCGCTGGGCCGTGTCGACGCGGGAGGTGTCCGAGTGGGCCTCCTCCTTCTTCATCTCGATGACCCGCTCGTCGAGGAAGGCGTTGAGCCAGGTCCGCTCGTCGCCCCCCTGGGCTGGCGGCTTGGCCCGGTTCAGGGCGCGGCTGCGGATCTGGCGCATGCCCTCGTACCCGTGCATGACCGCCGCGTCGTAGTAGGCGAACTGACCGAGCGCCCGGACCTGGTCATTCTTGCCGTCGCGTACCGACGGGTTGAAGTAGACCCGGTCGCGTTCGGCCTCCTGCGCGGCCTGGAAGACCGGGTCGGTGGCCGCGGTCCGCCAGTCGCGGGGGAAGTTGGGGTCGAGACCGGCGTGCGACGGGGTGCCGTTGACGTTGCGCAGCGCCGGCAGGTAGCCGGCGAGCACGTTGCCCGGCTTGGTGCGGGTGTACGCCTCGACCAGTTCGAGCATGTCGCCGGTGCCGGAGCAGAAGCCGATGATGCCGGCGGTGTAGCCTCGCCCGTCGCCGATGTCCTCGATGTAGGAGAACTGCGCGCGCCAGTCGAGCGAGGAGTTCTCCGCGGCCGAGACGAGCTGCATGGCGACGTTCTTCTTCGCCGGGTCGTCGAGGTTGGTCCCGCTCGGGGTGGTGGGCGTGGGCGTGGGAGTGCTGCCGCCTCCCGGCAGGGTCCACCGCTGGTTCGTGGTGCCACCGCAGGTCCAGATCTGCAACCGGGCGCCGTTCGCGGTGCTCCGGTCGGTGACGTCGAGGCACTTGCCGGAGCCGGAGTTGACGAGCGCGCCGTTGCTGGCGGTCCACTTCTGCGCGCCGCTGCTGTTGCAGTCGTACAGCTGCACCTTGGCGCCGTTGGCGGTCGACGCGGCGGTGACGTCGAGGCACTTGCCGAGTGCCCGGATCGAGTTGTCGGTGTTGCCGACGGTCCACGTCTGGGCCGCGCTGCCGTTGCAGTCGTAGAGCTGGACGGGCGTGCCGTTGGCCGAGCTGGCGCCGGCCACGTCGATGCACTTACCGCCGAGGCCGGTGATCGGGCCGGCGGTCGCGGCGCTCGCCGACGGCAGGCCGTAGCCGACGGCGGCGACGCCGACCAGCAGGGTGCCCACGACGTAGGCGGCTGTTCTCTTGTGAACCATGGTGTTCCTCGGGGACGGGGCGGCGGGCCGCCAGCCGGTCGGTGGCCCGGCGCGACGGTTGGGCCCCGGCGGGCACCGCGAGCATCAGGAAACTGTATTAACAGATACCAGTACGTCGATTCCTCGTCAATCGGCGACCGCGAGGCGTGACGGTGCCTGTTCATCCCGTCGTTGGCGGGTCGTACCTGCCGGTGGCTATCGTCGGGCCGTAACTGATCTACGGGCCGGTCCATCGGAACCAGCACCGTCCGACGGACAGAAGATGGTCATGGAGTCGAGTCTGCGCGCTCGGGTGCGAGCCGGTGACCCCGGCGCGTTCGCCGAGCTGTTCGACAAGTACGCGCGCTCGGTGTACAACCACGCGTTCCGGCTGACCGCCGACTGGGCCACGGCCGAGGACGTCATGGCCGCCACGTACCTGCAAGCCTGGCGTTCCCGGGAGCGGGTCACCGAGGAGGGCGGGTCGCTGCGTCCCTGGTTGCTCGGCATCGCCACCAACGAGGCCCGCAACCACACCCGCAGC
This sequence comes from Micromonospora sp. NPDC007208, assembly GCF_042869175.1. Classification (NCBI taxonomy): domain Bacteria; kingdom Bacillati; phylum Actinomycetota; class Actinomycetes; order Micromonosporales; family Micromonosporaceae; genus Micromonospora; species Micromonospora sp. NPDC007208. The sequence goes on from NZ_JBIAFG010000001.1 coordinate 116,424, forward strand.
AACCGCCGTTACCGCAGGGTGGCCGCGGCGCTGCTCGCCTCCGACCTCACCCTGCCCGACCACGCCGACGAGGTCGCCGGCCGACTCGACGACCGCCGCCGCGATCGACGCGCTGGCCCGGCTGCGCCGGCCCGAGCGCGAGGTGCTGACCCTGTGCCTGTGGGAGGGCGGTCCGGCCACGGCTTCCGCACCACTCTCGGCCAGCTACGCGCCGTCGCCGGCCAGGCGAAGTAGGACGAGTGGGAACGCGGACGGCACCCACCGACGTGCCGTCCGCGTGGTCACTGCTCCCGGTAGGTGGCCAGGTCGAAGTCGGCGTGTACGCCGTCGCCGCCCAGATCCTGCACCCACAGGCCGAGGAAGGCCCCGGTGAAGCCCCACGCCGCCGGCTCACCGTCGATGATCAGCGCGGCGTGTTCGTCGGACAGGATGGTCGCGTCCAGCTCGATTGGCAGCCGCTGCCAACCGGCGCCGAGTTCGTAGTCGAAGCGCACCGCCGGCCCGTCGAACACGGCCCGTAGGCCGACCCGGGTGACGCCGCCGACATCGATGGTCAGCTCGGGGTACGCGGTGCGCCGCCCGTTGTCGGAGCTGAGCAGCTCCAGGACCGTCCGGCCGTCGTCGGCCCGGGTCAGGTAGAGGTGGTGCCAGTTGAGGGTGTTGTAGTAGGCGGTGATCCCGGCGAGCTGACGGTGGTCGGTCGGTTGGAACTCCACCACGGTTTCCAGCGAGCACTTCATCGCGCCGACGCGTCGCCCGACGAGGCTGGGGGCCTGTCGACCGACCGGCGACTGCCCGCCGTGGATGCGAAGGTGCGACGGGCGGCTGTGCAGGTCGACCCAGTCCGGGGTGGCCGGCCGGCGCAGCGTCGACCAGCACCGGCCCAGCTCGGGTGCGTCGAAGTGGTCCGTGTCGGGTTCCGCCGGCCACGGGTGCGCGGGCAGTTCGGGTGCGACGACCTCATCCGCGGGCACCCCTCCGGCGATCCGCGGCCAGCCGCCCGACGGCCACTCGACCCGCTGGATCGCGGTCTCCCGACCCAGCACGCAGTTGCCCAGCGGGGAGTACGGGCGGCCAACCAGGTGGGCCAGGTACCACTCGCCGCTCTGGGTGCGGACCAGGCTCCCGTGACCCGCCTTCTGCAACCGCAGGTCGGGCCGCCCGAAGGAGGTGAGCAGCGGCCCGTCCGGGTCCACCTCGTACGGTCCGAACAGCTCCCGGGACCGCGCCACGGTGACCTGGTGCTCCCAGCTGGTGCCGCCCTCGGCGGTGATGAGCCAGTACCACCCGTCGTGGCGGTACAGGTGCGGACCCTCGGTGACCCCGGCGGGGGAGCCGGTGAACAGGATGCGAGGGCTGCCGACCAGACGGCGCGTGGCCCTGTCGTACTGCTGGATCTCGATGCCGCCGAAGCGGTCGCGGCCGGGTCGCCAGTCCGCGCTCATGCCCAGCAGCCACGTGCTGCCGTCGTCGTCGTGGAACAGCGACGCGTCGAACCCGCGCCCGTGCAGTTTCACCGGGTCCGACCAGGGTCCGGTGATCTCCTCGGCGGTGACCAGGAAGTTCTGCGGATCCCAGTAGCCGCTGGCGAAGCTGGCCACGTCGCTGTAGACGAGGTGGAACTGACCGTCGTGGTACGTCAGGTCGGGCGCCCACACCCCGTTGGAGTCGCCGCATCCGCGCAGGTCGAGCAGGCGCCGGTCGGTGATGATCCCGCCGAGGCTGCGCCAGTTCACGAGATCACGCGAGTGGTGCACGAGCACGCCCGGATACCACTCGAAGGTCGAGGTGGCCAGGTAGTAGTCGTCGCCGACGCGCAGGATCGACGGGTCCGGGTGGAAGCCGGCGAGGACGGGATTGCGGATCGACCGGGTAGCGGTCGCCACGTTAGCGATGTCGGTCGACACGAGCGCTCCTCTGGGCGGGCTGGCGGTAACTTCCGGAAACTCGCGGTCCCCGGCCATTGAAGGTTGCGCCTACGTTAGCCGGTCTTTTCGCAATAGGACAGAGGTCTTGACCGTTGCGGCGACAGCTCGTAGCGTGCCGGCCATCGACCGGTATTACCGGCCAAGCATCGAAAGTTTCGGAAATCCACAGCTCCCACCCCGCCGGCCCAGTCGGCGTCCGGGTACCCCGTGAGACAACGCACCACCGCGAGCAGACCTGAAGTTTCCAGCAGGACGCAGGGGGGACCGTGGGCACGGACAACGGCCGAAACGTCACCATCGCCATGATCGCGCGGTTGGCCGGCGTCTCCGTGCCCACCGTCTCCCGGGTCATCAACGGCCGCTCCGACGTCGCCGCCGACACCCGGGAACGCGTCGAGGCGCTCCTGCACCGGCACGGCTACCGCCGCCGGTCACCGGCCCGGCGCACCGACGCCGCTCTCATCGATCTGGTCTTCAACGACCTGGACAGCCCATGGGCCGTGGAGATCATCCGTGGGGTGGAGGACGTCGGCCAAACCAACGGCGTCGGCACCGTCGTGTCGGCCATCCACTGGCGCATCTCCTCGGCCAAGCAGTGGCTCGACAACATGCGTACGCGCTCCACCGAGGGAATCATCTTCGTGACCTCGATGGTGAACCCACCGTTGCAGGCCGAGCTGCGCCGGCTCCACCTGCCGGTCGTCATCATCGACCCGGCCGGGGTCGACCCGCAGGAGTCACCCACCATCGGCGCCACCAACTGGGCGGGCAGTCTCAGCGCCAACCAGTACCTGATCAGCCTCGGCCACCGCCGCATCGGCTTCATCGCCGGCCCGCCGCACCTGATGTGCAGCCGGGCCCGGATGGACGGCTACCGGGCCGCTCTCGGCGCCGCCGGCATCCCCGTCGATGACGCCCTGATCCGCCCGGGCAACTTCTATCACGAGTCCGGCTTCACGGCGGGTACGCAGCTGCTGGCCCTGCCCGACCCGCCCACCGCCATCTGCGCCTCCAGCGACCAGATGGCCCTCGGCGTCTACGAGGCGGTCCGCAAACGGGGCCTGCGGGTGCCCGACGATGTCAGCGTGGTCGGCTTCGACGACCTGCCGGAGGTGCGGTGGTGCTCCCCACCGCTGACCACCGTCCGCCAGCCCCTGGCCGAGATGGGCATGCTGGCCGCGCGTACCGTGCTGCGCCTCGCCGGCGGCGAGAGGACCGAGAGCCCCCGGGTCGAACTCGCCACCGAACTCATCGTCCGCGACAGCGCCGCACCACCACGGTCGTGATCACCCTCAGTCGACGCTGTTCAGCGCTGATGTCCGCGGCCCGGGCCTTCGTCCGGGCCCAGGCGGCGCTGGTAGGAGTCGATGATGGCCTGCCCGGTAGGGTCGCCGTCACCAAGGGTCTCGGTGGTCGCCTCGGTGAGCCTCTTCAGCAGATCGGCGTGGGCGGCTCTGGTGGTCGCCATGATCTCGCGAGCGGTCTGGGCCGAGGAGTATTGCCGAATGCGCTCATCGAGCCGCAGGCCAATCAGCAAACCGCTCGCGTTGACCGTTACCTCGACCGAACGATCGGGGCTGGTGGCGGTGCCGGTCAGTGCCTGCACCTGCGTGGACAGGGCCTTTGCGCGGGCGGCCCGATCACTTATCGATGTTTCCCACTCATCGAGGCGGCGCCCTGCGGCGTCCAACGCGGCTTCGTCCGCCCACATGCTGACCCCCGGTCACATCGGCGGCCATCACCGCCTGTCAGCGCCACGTTACCAATCGGTGGCGTTGCGTGCCGTCTCCGGATTGCGTCGGCCCCTTGAGATCTTCGGGCCGACAATGCCGTTGTTATCCGCCGACCAGAAGCCGCGCCCGCGTTCAGTCGTCCCGCAGAGCGTCGTCGACGCCCGTCTCTCGGCGGCCGAGATGCGCCGGGTCCCGACCGGAGAGCAGATCCAGCGCGGCCTTCAGGCAGGCGCCGTTCTCCCGGGACGAACTGAACCACCACGTCTGGGCGTACCGCTTCGCGCTGTCGTCGCCCACGCCGTTCGCGTCGATGCCGAGGCGCCGGCACAGCGCCACGGCGCGCGGAAGATGGAACGACTGGGTCACCACCGTGGCCCGCCGCACCCCGAAGATCCGCTCGGCCCGCGCACACGAGTCGTACGTGTCGAAGCCGGCGTAGTCCGGCACCACCTTGTCCGCCGGTACGCCCCGCTGCACCAGCCAGCTCCGCATCGCGGCGGGCTCGTTGTAATCGGCGTTCATGTTGTCGCCCGACACGAGGATCGCCCGAACCTTGCCGGCGTCGAACAGTCGCCGCGCGATCTCCAGCCGGGCAGTGAGGACGGGCGAGGGCGTGCCGTCCGCGTCCACCTTGGTGCCCAGGACCAGCGCGACCGGCGCGTTCGGCACCTCGGCCTCGCCGTAGAGGTGGCCCTCCGCGATGTCGCGGATCCACGTCACGCTGACTACCGTGCCGCCGGTCAGCGCCACCGCCCCCGCCACGAGCGCGAGGACCGTTCGGCGGACCAACCGCCGGTGCTCCCCGTACCACCGTCTGGCCGCGCCGAATCGTCCCCGCATGCCGCAAGGCTATTCGGCCCACGCTCACGTCTGTCGTCGGCGTACAAGCGAAGCATCCCGAGCAGCAAACAAAGACTGTTGTCTATGGACAATCGCTCACTGTTAGCGCTAACGTGACGGACAGTCGTCGACACTCGAACAATCTCGGGCGGCTGCGACGGAGCTGTCGCCATCGACCCGAGACGTGCTGGACGACGATCGTGGCGTGGGGCGGGTGGCACGTGGCCGGCGCGAGACGGCCCGAGACCACCACCGGGCGACCCGCGCGCCACGCGGCCGAGGCATGAACGGCCACCGGAATTCCAGGGCACCGCAGCAGCCGGGACAGTCGCGCGACGACAACCGGCCCGCTCACCTGCCCAGCGCACGCCGCTGAGCAGGGGCCACACCTGGGTCGCCCTGATGACGACCGTCGGCACCCGCCCTGGCCGCCGGGTGGCGTCCCGCTGTTCGGAGTCCGGGCCCGAGCAGCGGGACGCACACCCGCACGAGCAACCGACGGGGTACGCCGACGTCGGTCACCGGGTCAGCTTCGGGTCCACCGCTGGCTGTTCGTGCCGTTGCACGTCGACGGACCGCAGGGGTGCCGTTGCCGGTTCCGGCGGCGTTGGGCGTCAGGCACAGACCGGACTGCACGCCGGTGACCGTGCCATCGGTGTTGACGTTCCACTGCTGGTTGGTGCCGCCGTTGCAGTCCCAGATGATCACCCGGGTGCCCGGTGAGGTCCCGGCGCCCTCGGCGTCCAGGCACTTCGTGCCGTACACCTGGAGTTGTTTCGTGGCGGTCGACGTCCACTGCTGGTTGGTGCCGCCGTTGCAGTCCCACAACGTCAGCTGGGTGCCGTTGGTCTGCGACCGGGACGGGACGTCCAGGCAGCGGTTGGCGCCGGTGTTGCGCAGCGGCGCCGACGTGCCGCCGGGTGGCGGCGTGGTGGGGCTCGTGGTGTCGAAGCCGAGGAACCGGATGGCCTGCGCGGCGTCGAAGGGGATGGAGTGGCCGTACCCCTGGAAGCTGATCGCTTCGACGGGCGCCGTGCCGCCGGTGCCCCCGTAGCGGGTACGGGTGGCGCTGGTCTGCGGGGAGTCGGTGAAGCTGGGGGTCTGCGACACGCCCTGCACGTTGGTCCACTGCTTGATCTGCTCGCCGAAGTTGACGTAGCTCAGGGTGGTGTCCGTGGTGCCGTGCCAGATCTGGAACCGGGGACGCTTGCCGGTGTAACCGGGGTAGGCGTTGCGGACCAGGTCACCCCACTGCTGCGGGGTCCTGACGATCCGTCCGCCGGAGCACTCGCTGTTCCACTCCGCGCCCCTTGATCTCATCGGCGGTTCCTCTGGTCGTGAGTCGGGGACCCGGCGTGAGCCACGGACGCTGATCGCCTCGCATCGACTGTGAGCGATAACATGCCGTTCGTCAAGTTGTAACGTATGACGTCTGTCGATCTCATGTCGAGCGTTCACGTCTTCCGCTCGGTGGAGAGTGGGTGCCACCACGCCTGAGGCACCTTGAGATTGTCGGACCGACAGTGCCATTGTGGTACGTCGATGAAGAGCCGCGCGCGGGGCTGACGTCCGTCCACTGGGCAACCGGGATCCAGGTGTGATCTCCGGGGGACGGTGACACAAGCGACGGACCAACAGTCGGTCGTCCACGAGTTCGCCCGTCACCGCGTCGCACCCTGACCGGCCGGGCGGCTCATCTGCGCGAAGGAACCCCGCCCATGCGTAAACCGAAGACCCGAGCAGCACTCCTGACGGGCCTGCTGCTCGCCGCGAGCGCCCTCGCCGGCGTCGATCCAACCACCGCCAGCGCGGCGGCCGACCCGGTCACCGTGACCGTCAACGCCCGCGCGGGTCTGGCGACCGTGCCGGACACCGCTCTCGGCGTCAACCACGCCATCTGGGACGCGAACCTCGGCACCGCCGAGACGTCGGACCTGCTCAGGGCCGCCGGCGTGCAGATGATGCGCTACCCCGGCGGCTCGTACGCCGACATCTACCACTGGAAGGACCACACTGCGCCCGGCGGCTACGTCGCGCCGGGGACAGACTTCGACACCTTCATGGCGGGGGTACGGCGCGTCGGCGCGCAGCCGATGATCATCGCGAACTACGGCACCGGCACGCCCGCCGAAGCCGCCGACTGGGTGCGGTACGCCAACGTGACCAAGGGCTACGACGCGCGCTACTGGACCGTCGGAAACGAGAACTACGGCAACGGCCACTACGGGTCCGCGTGGGAGGCGGACGACCACCCGGACAAGAGCGCGACACAGTACGCGAGGCTGGTCGTCGAGTACGCCGACGCGATGAAGGCGGTCGACCCGAGCATCAAGGTCGGGGCGGTGCTGACCATGCCGGGCAACTGGCCGGACGGAATCACCGCCGGCAGCGACCCGGGCCCGTGGAACCAGACCGTGCTCTCCATCGCCGGCCCGAAGATCGACTTCGTGGACGTGCACTGGTACCCGGGCGGCACCGCCGCCGAGTCGCTGGCCCGTGTCAACCACCTCCCCGACGCGACCTACCTGCTCCGGCAGCAACTCGCCCGGTACGCCGGCGCGAACGCCGACCGCATCGGCATCAGCTTCACCGAGCTGAACGTCGACGCCGGCCGAAACACGCAGCCGGCCGCGCTCTTCCTGGCCGACGTCTACAGCGGGCTACTGGAGAACGGCGTCTTCACCGCCCAGTGGTGGAACGTGCACAACGGCATGGGCACCGTGACGCAGGTGGCCGGCCAGACCGACTACGGCGACTTCGGGATGCTCTCCAGCGGCGCCTGCACCGAGGACGGCTCGGTCTGCCAACCGCCGCTGAACACACCGTTCGCGCCGTACCACGGGCTGAGCATGATGAAGCTCTTCGCGAAGACCGGCGACCAGTTCGTTCGCGCCGGCACCGACGAGCCCCTGGTCACCGCCCACGCCGTGCGTCGTGCCAACGGTGACCTCGCCGTGCTGCTGGTGAACAAGGACCCGGACAACGCCCACCCGGTCACCATCGACTACGCCGGGTTCACCCCGTCGGCCGTCGCGCCGACGGTCTCCACCCTCACCAACGGCGCCACCGGCATCGCCACCGCCCAGTCCGGCTCGGCGACCAGCCGGACGCTGCCGGCGTACTCGTTGACCACGCTCGTGCTGCGCCCGGCCGGCGCGACCGCCGGACGGCCGGCGGCACCGGGCCAGCCGACCGCGAGCGGCGTCACCGACCGCGCCGCGACGATCACCTGGCCGGCGGCCACCCCGGGCGGCAGCCCGATCGCCAAGTACGAGGTGTACCGGCAGCACGGCGCGGTCAGCGAGCAGCTCGGCGAGACGAGGTCCACCTCGTTCACGGTCGACAACCTCGTGCCGGGCAGCAGGTACACCGTCAACGTGCTGGCCCGCGACGCCGCCGGACGGGTGTCCTGGGCCTCACCGCCGCTCACCTTCGCCACCGGCAGCCCCGCCGACAGCCCGTGCACCGTCCGCTTCACCACCAGCAACGACTGGGGCAACGGCTACATCGGTGGCGTCGAGATCATCAACAACGGGGCCAGCCCGATCAACGGCTGGACGCTCACCTGGACCTGGCCCACCGGCTGGCAGCAGGTGAGCAGTGGTTGGAGCGCCACCTGGGAGCAGGTCGGCACCGCGGTGCGGGTCACGCCCACCACCGACAACCGGCAGATCGCCGCCGGCGGCACCGTGAGCGCCGGCTTCGTCGGCGCGTACGGCGGGCCGAACGTGCTGCCCACGGCGTTCACGCTCAACGGCACCGTCTGCGCCACCGGCTGACCGATTGGCCAGGGGCGGCGATGGTCAGGGCGCTCGGGTTGCCCCTGACGCGGTCCCCGAAGTGTGTGATGCCTGTGGGTCATCAGGATGACTCACAGGCATCACGCTCGTCCGGGAAGGGCCGGCGCCCACAACAGCCGCCGCAGTCAGAGCCCCTGACGCATGATGACCGTGGCCGAGCCGGTGTCGTCCGCCCACGGGTCGAGCACGAGGGTGTACGTGCCGCCCTTCGGCAGCGGACCCGTCTCGAACCGCCCCGTCCCGCCGATGACGCAGCCGCTTCCCACCGCGTCGCCGGCCGGGCTGTTCAGGAGCAGAATCCCGCACCGGTCGGGCAGGCTGGCGGCGGTCACCTCGACGACGATGCGACGACCGGCGTCGGCGGGGAACCGCAGCCGACTCACCGCGCCGGGCCGGCTGACGGTCACGGTGGCGGACCGACCGTCGGTGACGGTGACGGCCTGCTCGTCGGTGGCGTCGCGTAGCCGAACGTCCGCCGAGCCGGTGTCGGTGGAGGTCCCGTCGACCTCCAGCACGTACCGGCCGGTGGCCGGCAGGACGAACCCGTCAACGTGCCCCTGGCCGCCGATCACGCAGCCGCTGGTCACCTGTTCGCCGGCCGGGTCGCGCAGACGCAGCAGGTTGCACCGGTCCGGCAGGGTGGCGTCGGTGACCTGGAGGAAGACCTTCTGGCCCGCGCGCCCGTCGAAGGCCAGGCGGCTGACCGCACCCGGTTGGGCGAGGGTCGCCCGGACCGGGAGCCCGTCCAGCGTGAGCGTCTTCTCCTCGTCGGTCACCGGAACGACCCGTACCGTCGCCCGGCCGAGGTCGCCATCCCACGGGTCGAGCACCACCTGGTGGTCGCCGGTGGCGGTCAACGTGGTCGTGTCGATGAAGCCGACACCGGAGATGACGCACCCGGTGGCCAGCTCACGGCCCTGCGGGTCGAGCAGCAGCAACACGCCACAGCGATCCGGCACGGTGGCGGCGCGCACCTCCACGAAGATCTTCTGGCCGGCCCGGCCCGGCACCTTCATCGCGGCCGTGGTGCCGGCCCGGCTCACCTCCAGGTCGACGTCACCGGCAGCGGGCACGTCGCGCTGCGCGCGGGCGGCGTCCTCGGCGAACGCGACCTGCCCGGTGAGGCCGACGTCGAGCACGCAGTCGGCGAGGATCTGCGGATCGGTGACGCCGGCCCGTCGGCAGACGAGTTCGGCGGTGGCCCGGTTGGGCAGGTCCCCGACGGTGAGCAGCCGGTCCGGGAAACGCCTGTCGGTGAACGTGCCGGTGTTCTGCCCCGGCTCGTAGTCGAACAGCGACCGTTGCGCCTCGACGCGCCAACTGTCGGAGAAGCCGGGGTACAGCGCCTCGAACGTGGGTGGCTGCGCCAACCGCTTTCCGCCGCGCACGGTCAGGTCGTCGCCACGGTCACCGTCGTGGTCGCCGAGCAGACCCTCCAGCGTCCCGGCCCGTGCGGTGGGCGCGCTGACGCTCACGCTCAACCCCCACACCCCGATCGGCTGCGCGGTCAGCCGGGCGCCGTCCGGCCACTGCACGGTCACCGTGCCGTCTCCCCAGGTGGTGACGGTGCCGCCGCGCGGCAGCTTCACCCCGTCGGGCGCGGACACCGGCGCGGCGCCGTTCACCCGGACCGCCGGGCCGTCGGGTGTGACGTACACGCCGACCCGGTCGCCGGCCACCCGAACCGCGACGGCCGAGTTGACCGCCACCACCGAGCTGGCCGGAAACATCGTCTGTCGTACCTGGACCTCGAAGTCGTCGCTCGTCGAGCGGGTCAGCACGAACTCCCCGGCGGCCTGGAAGTCGTAGCGCAGACCGTCGTAGGTGAGCAGGTGCGGGTCGCCGTTGCTGTTCGCGCACCGGTAACCCTTGCCGATCACCGAGATCGAACAACCACCACCGCCGGGCGGTCGGGGCCTGGGCTGGTCGCAGTCCTTGCCGTTCGACGGCAGCGGCAGCCCGCTGTACGTCGTGCGCAGCGGCACCCCCACGGCCTTGCGGTACGCGTTCTCCGCCAACACCGCGTGCACCTCGCTGGGATCCACCTTGCTGGCCAACTGGCCGCCCTGGGTGCAGAACTGGCCCCGGTCGGTGTCGTTCACCTCGTCGAGGGCGTGGTTCATCTCGTGGATCAGGGTGGCGCACTGGTCCTCGGTGAAGCCGGAACCCTCGTCGTTCAGCTTCCGCCCGTCGTTCTCCGGCACCCAGTTGATCTGCACGTCGCTACCCGGGACGTACGTCGTGGTGCTGCTCTCCGAGCCGAAGATGGGCCTTCGGACCTGGATCTTCTTTCCCGAGCGTTCGAGTTCTTCGAGCACTTTGCCGTTGCCCGAGCTGCGGATCTGCCCGACGCAGCCCGCGTATTCCGTCTGCAGGTCAGAATTGACGCTGACCACGGCGGACGCCGCCTGGGAGGCCACGAGCACCAGCACGCCTGCCAGAACCAGACCCGTCCGGATCACGCGCATCCCGGTCATCCGCCCCTCACCTCGAACGCGACCGCGCCCTGCTCGGCCGTCGCGGTACAGGCATCCGCCGGCACACCCCGCAACGGCGCCCGCAGGTAGCCCAGCACCAGCCGGTACGCCCCGGGCTGGTCGACCGGCCACCAGGTGACGGTGGCGCCACCCCGCCCGTCCGGCGCGGAGGTGGTCAACGCCGCGCCGACCGGGCTCTGCGGGTCGCTGCCCAGCGTCAGCTCCACCGACCCGCGCGACGGCACCCGCACCAGGTTCTCGACCAGGTACGCGGTGAAGTCCCGGTAGTAGGCGGCGCCGCCGACCGCGGGTGCCACCGCCGTGCCATCGCGGGTCAACGACATGACCGTCACCGCCCCGTCCGGCACCCGGCTCAGTTGACACTCGGCGTCGCGGTTGTTGACCAGCTTCAGCCGCAGGCTGATCTGCTCACCCACCCGGTACGTCGGTTGCGCGGCGCGGACGGAGAGACCGACCGATGCCGCCGGGCCGGTGGGGGAGGCCGCCGGTCGGGACCGCCGGCACCCGACCGACGTGGCCATCAGCAGCAGGGCGAGGCAGCCGGCGAGAGCCGCCCGGCCCGCCGTCCCTGCTCGGGGTACGCCCATGGGCCGGGTGCCTCCTCCGGGTGCCGACGACCGTCGTCAGACCCCGGCCAGCCTGCGCCGCGAGTGGGGTGACCGCTGTCGTGATCCGGCCGATGGAATGTCCGCTACCCGACCCGGACGCCGCACACCGCGCCGCCGGCCACCGAGGTCCCGAAGGTCGCCCGCACCGGCAAGAGCGGCGTTGCCCGAACCTGAGCCAAGGGACCGGTGGCCTCCACGTGGTGCGCGCCGTCGACCTGCACCCGCCACCTTTCGCCGTCGAGCCGCCGCCGCACCACCAGATCTTGGACACTTTCCGTTACGTCGTAACGGAAAGTGTCCAAGATCTGCGCGGGTTCGAAGGGAAGCGCGGTCAGCTAGCGCGGTCAGTTGGCGCGCCGCGCGCCGACGGTGACACTCCGCTGGTGAGGCCGCTACGCTCAGGCAGTGGCTCGCCGGTTCGGTCCGAGCTGGCGAAGCATTCCGCTGGGTAGCGGGTAGTTGTGGGGAGTACCGAATGGCCGACTTGCCGCACCCGCTCGCCGCGTTCATCGTGGCCGAGATTCGCCGCGCCCGAGGGGCCGCCGGGATGACCCAGGATGCCTTCGGCCGGGGAGCCGGCTTCAGCGCCTCCCATGTCAGCGCCGTGGAGAGCGAGACCCGTGCGCTGACGATGGACTTCATCAAGGGCGCCGACCGGGCGTTCAAGAACGGCGGCCTGTTCGAGCGCATGGTCGCGAAGCTGGGGGCACCATCTTGGTTCCTGCCGTGGCTGGACGCCGAACGTGTCGCGACTCAGCTCCGGTCCTGGCAACCGTCCCTGATTCCCGGCCTGCTCCAGACCGAGTACTACGCCCGAGCGGTCATCCGCTGCGACGACACCCTCAGCGATGAGGAAGTCGACAAGCGGCTTGCGGCTCGGCTCGACCGGCAGTCGATCCTCACTCAGCCGAAGGCACCGCAATTCGTTGCGGTCATCGGGGAGGAGGTGCTGCGGCGAGCGGGCGAGGATTTTCGGGCGGTCATGGTCGGACAGATCACGCACTTATTGACTATGGCCGAGCGCCCGAACATCAGTGTCCACATCGTGCCGTGCGACGTGAGCATGCACGCCGGGCTGACCGGCCCGTTCATCCTGGCCCGGGCTGCCGATGGCAATTGGGTCGGCCAGCTGGAGAACCAGCTTGGCGGGGCGGTCATCGACAATGACGATGACGTGGCTACGCTTCTGTCGAAGTGGGAGACCGTACGGAACGAGGCCCTACCTCGGCGGCAGTCAACTGACCTGATGAAGGAAGTGGTGACGTCATGGACCTGATCGGCGCTACGTGGCGCAAGTCCACTCGCAGCGGCTCCAGCGGTGGCGACTGCGTCGAGGTCGCGGACAACCTGCCCGGCATCGTGGGCGTACGGGACTCGAAGGACCCCGAGGGGCCGGCGCTGGTCTTCGGGCCGGTGGCCTGGCGGGCGTTCGTCACCGAGGTCGCCCGGCGGTCGTAGCCGATCCCCGAGCGCGCCGAAGCGCCCGCCCCCCAGCCGAGGGGACGGGCGCTTCGCTGTGCGGGCTGCGTCAGCCGACCACCGACCGCAGGGGCACCTTCGCGTCGCGCAGCGCGCGTACCAGATCCCTGGCGAACGGGTGTTCGTCCGCCTGGAGTCCCTGCGGGTTCGGGATCACGACGTACGCCGAGCCGTTCTTCGTGGACGCCTGGGCGCCGGTGGTGAAGCGTTCGACGATCGCCCGGGTGCGGGCCAGGTCGCCGGCCGCCACCTGGATGGTGATCGGCCGCCACCCGCCGCCCAGGTCCGGCGTGACCGGCGCGGCGGCGGCGCTGGCGCGCGCCGCGTCGACCCCGGCGGAACGCCGGGCGTCGGGCGCGGCGGTCGTCGGGTAGAGCAGCGCGTTGGCGACCAGGTGCAGACCATTTTCGTTGTACGCGCGGAAGAGCGGATTGAACGCGAACAGCACCGCCCGACCGGCGCCGGTCGGCTCGTCGACGACGGCGGCCGTGCCCTTCAGTGTCTCCGCCCCGACGGTGTAACCGTTGGCCCAGAACGTGTCACCGGTCGGGTAGGTGAGCACGTTCGTCCCGGTGGTGCTCGGGGTGAGGATCGGGTCGCTGTTGTTGAACTCGAAGTCCTCCGCCGGGCGACCCAGCGCCACCGGGCTGTCCTGGTCGACGTCGACCCGCAGGTGCGAGCCGATCACCAGGTAGTCCGCCGGCTTGGTCTTCTCCGTGGTCGAGGTGAGCCCGGCGGCGCGGGCCACCCGGGTTCCCTCGTTGCGCAGCCCGAGGTAGGTGTGGCCCTGACCGATCCAGGCGCGCAGGTTGGCCTGCCCGGTGGCGGTCAGACCGCCGGTGGCGCTGCTGCCGTCCGGTACGAGCAGCACGGTCCGCCCGGTGAACGCCTCGGTGTTGTCGTTGATGTCAGCGGTGGTGACCGGTTTCAGGTCGAGACCCCACCGCTTGCCGAGCACGTAGCGGGCCTCACCGTGCGAGCCGGAGGTGGTGGAGATGCCGGTGCCCTGGAACAGCCCCACGTCGGGCAGGTCGAGGCGGGTGCCGGTGGGCCGGCCACCCGGGGTGAGGGTGACCCCGAGGGATTCGGCCAGCTCGTCCACGGTCCGGCTCACCTTCGTCGACGCGATGGCGACCCTGCTGGTCGTGAGGTCGCGGACCAGGGGGACGCCACGGCCGAGCAGGCTGAAGGTGAACTCCGCGGCGGCGGCCGAGTCGAGCGGGTACGTGTACGAGCCCCAGGGCCACGCCGTACCGGTGCGTCCGCCGGAGACCTTGCGGACCAGTTCGGCCCTCGGCCGGACGGTGTCTCCGGTGTAGATGGTGTTGATGCCCATCAGCAGCGGGTTGCTCCAGGACGATACGTCGTAGAAGTACGGGAAGGGGACGTACGGGTCCTCGCCCATGATGGCCTGGATCCAGTGCTTCTGCGGCTGGTCCATCGGGATCCAGTACGCGCCCTTGGGCACTGTCACGTTGGTGGCGCTGCGCCCGCCGAAGACCCGGGCGGTGGGCACCCGGGTGGCCTTCTGCACCTCGTACACCTCGACGTCCATCCGGCGCAGCCGCTCGACGAGCTGGCGGACGTCGGCGAGCTGCCGGTCGGGCAGCAGGAAGTACGAGCGGATGGTCAGGTCCGGCACCGGGAACTGGACCTCGTTGGTGGGTTGCACCACCTCGTTCGGCTCCAGGGTGCCCGCCCTGCCCTGGGCGAGCGCGTCGGTCCAGATGTCGAAGTAGCCGTCGAGCACCTCGCGCTTGTTGGCTGCGGCCCAGCCGAGCGTCGACCACTGGGTGTGGAACTGCTGCTGGACCCGGTCGGCCACGGCCGACGCGCTGCCCTTCTCGTACGTCATGCCGGCCGCGCCGAAACCGGTGGTCGGCACCGTGTCGCCGTAGCCCATGAAGAACATGTCGTACGTGTCGTAGTTGAAGTAGCACTCGGTGGTGACGGTCTCGTCGCAGGCCCCGTTGAAGCCGAAGCCGGCCTTGTTGGCCTCGCCGATCCGGTTGATCCAGTCCACCGCCTCACCGGCGATCTCGTGGTGGATCGGGTCGGCGTTGGGCGGGAAGAAGTACTGCCGGCCACCCATCTCGTGCGCGTCGATGAAGACCTGCGGCGGGTAGCGGCGCAGCAGTTCGAGCTTGCCGTCGGTCTCCTGCTGGGTGCGGGCGAACCAGTCCCGGTTCAGGTCGAAGCCGAACTCGTTCTGCCGGCGGGTCGCGTCGCGGCCGTCCGGGTTCTGGGTGGGGACGATGATGGTGACCAGGTTGTCGTTGCGCTGGGCGACCGCGCAGGACAGGCCAGCCGCCAACTCGTACAGCGTCTTGAGCGCCGCGTCGGCGCCGCTCTTCTCGCCGCCGTGCACGTTCGCGGTGACCCAGACGATGGCCGGGCTGTCCTTCGCCGTCCGGGCGGCCGTTCGCGCGCTGGTTCGGCGCGGGTCGCGCAGGTCCCGGACGTCGTCGGCGATCTCGCGTAGCGCGGCGGGCCGCACGTGGCGCTCGTTGGACACCACCGCGTACGGCAACGGTTGGCCGAGCACACTGGTGGTCATCACGCCGGTGACGACCCGGTTGGAGGCGCGGTCGACGGCCCCGAGGTAGGTCCGGACCTCGTCGTTGGTGACGACCCGTTCCTGCCCCGCGCCGAGCGGGAAGCCGAGCACGTTCTCCGGGCTCGGTACCGTGCTCAACCGGGCGGTCGGGTCGTCGCTGCACCGGGAGGGCTGGGCGGCGCTCGCGGCCGGTGTGCCGCCGAGCAGGGGAACCAGGCCGAGCAGGAGCGTGATCGTGGCGGCACGTGCCAGCCGCCGGGCGGGGACCATCCGGAACGGACGCATCGATGGGGCCATGAGTCGTGTTTCCCTTCTGGGGAACAACCTCGCAGTGGCCGGAGCCTATGAACCGCCGATACGGCGGTCAAGGGTTGATCGATATTGCCGACTACTCGGCGTGCCGGTCCCGACGCGGACTGGCAGGATGGTGGCGTGGGCCTGTCGTCGTCTGGGAGGAGGAGACGTGCCGGAGATGATCACGCTCTCGGTCCATCCGGATCTTCCATCCGCCGATGCTCGGCGTTCGCTGGCGTCCTGGCTGCGCGCTGAGGATCGGCTGCGGGAGGGGGTGACCACGACGTCCCCTGACGGGCCGGCGGCCGACCGCCCGGACGTCCTGCGGGTGGCGGCCAGCGACGCGGGCACCGCCATGGTGCTGGTGCAGGCGATCGCCGACTGGCTCACCCACCGCCGCGACGACGTGACGGTGAAGCTCACCCGGCCCGACGGATGGTCGGCCGAGGTGGACGTACACCGGGCTCGGGACATGGACCAGGTGACCGCGCTCATCGAGGCCGCGGTGCGCGCGGTGACACCCGCGCAGCGGTAACCGGCCCGCCGCCGGCCGAGAGGTCGGCCGGCGACGGGCCGGATGCGCACGTACGGCTACCAGGTGGTCAGGCCGATGCCGATCGTCTTGGTCAGCGTGGCGTTGTCGTCGTCGCCGTCGAGCGACCAGATCATGGCGCCGGCCAGGCCGGCCCGTCGGATGTAGAGCGTCTTCTGCAACACGACAGCCGGGTCGTCGTACGTCCAGAGCGTCGTACCGTCGAACAACCAGGCGTGCCCGGCGCGCAGGTCGCGGTGCACGGTGTAGCCGTTACCGGCCAGGGTCTTCAGCTTCTTGTAGTCCTCGTACCCGGCCTCGAAGGTGGCCGGCGCGGGCCCGGTGGCCGGCTGGAACAGGCCGTTGCCGCCGCCGGTGATGCCGGTCCAGCCGCGACCGTAGTAGGGGATGCCGAGCACGAGCTTGTCCCGCGGCGCGCCACGGGCGATCCACCCGTCGATGGCCACCTCGACGGAGAAGTCCGGGTTGTCCGGGGCGCCCGCCGGGACGCGAAGCGCCGACTGCTGGTTGGCCCGCGCGTCCCAGCCGCCGTGGAAGTCGTACCCCTGCACGGTGGCGAAGTCCAGGTACTTGAAGATCTTGCGACCCTCGTAGCCGGCGTCCATGGTGGCCGGGCTGGCCGGCAGGAACGCGGTAAGCGGGTGGTGCGCCCGGGTGGTGCGCCCGTACGCGTCGAGCTGCCGGCGGAACTCGGCGAGCAGTTTGGTGAAGTTCTCGCGGTCCTCCGGGCGAATGACGTTGCCGGGCTCACCCTCCCAGTTGGGCCACTCCCAGTCGAGGTCGATGCCGTCGAAGACGCCGGCCGCGGCACCCGGGCCGCCGGCGGCGCCGTCCCCGCCGGGCAGGTTGCCCTTGAGGTAGAGGTCGATGCAGGACGTGACGAACGCCCTGCGGGAGGCGTCGGTGCGGGCCGCGTTCGAGAAGTACGTCGACCAGCTCCAGCCGCCCAGCGAGATCAGCACCTTCAGTTTGGGGTGCTTGGCCTTGAGCTTGGCGAGCTGGCCGAAGTTGCCGTTGAGCGCCTGGCCCGGGGCGTCCGCGACACCGTCGACGCTCTCCTCGGCCGGGACGGGTCGCTGGTAGTCGGCCCAGGCGTCGCCCTCACCCGGACCGCCCTCCAGGTAGCAGCGGCCGTCCTCGCTCACGTTGCCGAAGGCGTAGTTGAGGTGGGTGAGGCGGCTCGCCGCCCCGGAGGTTTCGAGCTTCTTGACCGGGAAGGCCCGGCCGTAGATGCCCCACTGGGTGAAGTAGCCGACCCGGTGGTAGCCGGTGCTGCGCTGGTGGTTGTCGCCGGCGCTGGCGGCGGTGGGTGGAGCGGCGGTGACCAGCAGGGTCGCCAGGGCGACGACTGCGGTGAGACGGCGGTGGCGGAATGGTCGCATCGGCACACTCCCACGAGACATCAAGCAGAATTAGTAAAGAGACTTATCTGATTGATGAAGTTAAGCCGATCACCGTCCGGGGTCAAGGGCCACCCGGCCTGCCGCCCTGACGTGCTGCGGTCACGGCGACAGGGCGAGCGGCAGCGATCAGCCGACCTGGGCGTTGTCCTTCTGCGCGCCCCAACCGTGCCAGCGGTCGATCTCGATCAGGGCACTGACCCGGGCACGGTCCCGGCGCGGGTACGCGTTGCCCGTGTAGTGCTCCGACAACCGGTCGATGTCCGCGAGGCCCTCGTCGGCGCGCAGCTCGGCGACGTGCCCGATGATGCTGACGTGGGTGTACCAGCCGGCCTCGTCGAGCACGGTGAGCGACACCCGGGGGTCGTTGCGGACGTGCTCCAGCCGGCGGCGGCTCTCGTCCATGTTCACCAGGATCCGGCCGTCCTCCCACAGGTACCAGGTGGCGGCGGACACCGGCTGGCCACCGTTGCGGAGGGTGGTCATGACGGCGGGGTTCGGCTTCTGGAGCATGGCGACCGCGGCCTCGGGAAGCGGTGGCTTGGACATGAAGTCTCCTCGTCGCGACAACGTTTACCCCTGCACGTTACGCACCTACCCGCCCGATCGCGCTCTGATCGTGATCGCGGCGCGGCGGGCCGGGCCCACCCGGCTGCCGGGCTGACGCAGCCTGCGGCGAAGATGTGGTCATGAGCAATTCCGCACTGCCCAGGCGGGTCGTCGTCACCGGTGCCACCGGCAAGCTCGGCCGTGCCGTGGTCGCCCACCTGCGCGCCGTGGGCGTCGACGTGTTGGCGGTGGACCGCGCCGGCGGCCGTGACCCGCGCGACGTGAACGGCGAGTTCCTGCTGGCCGACCTGACCGACTACGGGCAGGTGGTGGAGGCCTTCACCGGGGGCGCCGACGAGCACGCCGGCGGTGTCGACGCGGTCGTGCACCTGGCGGCGGTCCCGGCCCCCGGGCTGATGTCGAACGCGACCACCTTCGCGAACAACTCCGCCGCGACGTACAACGTGTTCGCCGCGGCCCGGGCGGCCGGAATCAAGCGGGTCGTGTGGGCGTCGAGCGAGACGGTGCTCGGGCTGCCGTTCGACACCCCGCCGCCGTACGCGCCGGTCGACGAGGAGTACGCGCCACGGCCCGAGTCGACGTACTCGTTGAACAAGGCCCTGGAGGAGGAGATGGCCCGGCACTTCTGCCGGTGGGACCCGGAGCTGGTCATGGTGGGCCTGCGCTTCTCCAACGTCATGGACGTCGAGGACTACGCGCCGTTCCCCTCGTTCGACGCCGACCCGCAGCTGCGCCGATGGAACCTGTGGGGCTACATCGACGCCCGCGACGGGGCACAGGCCGTCGAGCGCGCGCTCGCGCACGACCAGCCCGGTGCCGACGTCTTCATCATCGCCAACGCCGACACCGTCATGACCCGGTCCAGCGCCAGCCTGATGGCCGAGGTCTACCCGGACGTCGAGATCCGCAAGGAGCTGGGTGAGCACGAGACGCTGCTCGGCATCGACAAGGCCCGCCGGGTGCTGGGCTACGAGCCGCAGCACTCCTGGCGGGACCACGTCGACCTGCTGTAGGTCAGCGCGCCGCCTGGTAGGCGCGGCCGACAGCGGTGGCGGCGCTGCCGGTACGGAACAGGCCGGTCTGGTCCTTGTCCGTGGCGGGCAGGCCGAACCACGCGTACCGCTGTAGCCAGGACAGCCCGCCCAGCATCCTGGTCGCCGCGGTGAGGAACGCGGCCTGCTGCGCCTGGGTGGGGAAGCGGACACCGTTGGAGAAGTCGATCAGGGCGAACTCGGTGAGCCAGATCGGCAGCTGGTACCGGTCGTGCACGGCCTGCAGGTACGACTTGAGCTGGTTGACCGCGTTGGCGGTGGTGAAGTCGCCGCCGTACCAGTGCAGGGCGATGAAGTCGACGCGGTAGCCGCGCTGCTTCGCCCCGGCCATGAACCGGTCGAGCCATTCGCCCGGCCGGTCGCCGCCCCAGGCCACTGCGGGGCTGCCCAGCGGAAGGCCGGTGGCCTGCAACTGCGGCCACAGCTCCAACGCCTGCTCGACGGTCATCTCCGCCTGACCCTTCAGGTCCGGCTCGTTGAACCCGAGCAGGTAGCGGCCGTTCTTCTTGGCCTGTTGCAGGTTGGTGGCGGTGACGCTCTTCGCCCCCCAGATCATCGGGACGAACTCGGCGCCCGTCGGGCTGGTGACGCCCGAGTGGGCCACGTCCCAGGTGTAGTACCAACTCGCCCCGGAGTTGGCCAGCGCCTGGCTGACGCCGTCGAAGGTCCACACCCCGACGCCCTTGCGCTTCGAGGTCGCTACCGGGACCGCCGGGGCGACCGGCCGCCCGGTTGTCGGCTTCGCCGTCGGCGTCGGCGTCGGGGTCGCCCCCGCCGGGCTCGTCGTGGCGACGGGGGTGGCCGTGCTGGCTGCGGCGGACGTGGGGCTGGTGGCCAGCGCTTCGTCGATCGCCTGCGGGGCCGCCGCGGGGGCGGGCGCCGGCCCGGTGGGCTGCATCACGACGACCACACCGGTCACCAGGACGGCGACCACGGCGGCCACGACGAGCGGCCACAGCACGCGCCTCGCGCCGCCCGGGAGGCGGCCGAGCAACCCACGTCGGGATTCGGCGTGGACGCCCCGACTTCCCCTCGCGGCGTCCGTTCCACCCTGACCGGCTGTGCGCATCGTCTCGACTCCTCCGTGTGGTCGCATCGCTACCCGATGCGGTGCTGGCGGGAGTCCCCGCCACCACCTTCCCCTCAGGAGACTCGCCGGCCGTACCCGAATAACAGTTTCATCGGCCGGGCAGCGCCGAATCTGCGTGGCCCAGGCGGTCTGACCGGCCGGCCGCACACGCAGGAGCGGGGCGGCGGTCGATGACCGCCGCCCCGCCGGTCGGTCAGACCGTGATGCGTCCGGCGCCGGCACCTGCGGTGACGGTCGCCTTCACACCGCTGGCGGCGTCGAGTTGGTAGGAATAGGGGATGGTGGCGACGTCCCCGGCGCTCTCCGGTGCCCCGGAGTTGACGAAGATGTTGTCGCGCTGGACGAGGTCGCCCGGGCCCGATTCGGCGTAGCCGACCGCGGTCGGTCGGGTCACGTTCTCGAAGTAGTTGCCCTCGACGAGCACGCCCGCGCCCATCGTGGACGCCACGCCGTAGTCCGCGCCGAAGTAGTAGTTGTTGAACACGTGCACCGGGTCACCGAACCGGACCCGGGGGTGCCGCTCCTTGCTGCCGTCGAACCAGTTGTGGTGGTAGGTCACCCGCAGGTGACCGATGTCGGCGGTGAAGCCGTCGTCGTGGCCGAGCAGCATGCTCTTGGTGTGGTTGGTGACCCGGTTCCACGAGACGGTGACGAAGTCGGACTCCCGCTTGATGTCCAACGCGCCGTCGTAGCCGCCGTCGAAGGTGTTGTGGTCGATCCACACGTTGCGCGAGTTCTGCACGTTGACCGCGTCGTCGTCCCAGCCCCGGAAGGTGAGGTTGCGGATGATGACGTTGGTTGCGCTGCTGACGTTCAGGCCGTTGTCCAGCGTGGCGTTGCCGACGCCGAGCACTGTCTTGTTGGAGCGGACGTCGTTCATCTTGTCCGGCATGGTGAGCGAACCCTGCACCCGGATGATCAGCGGTGCCGCCGACTCCAGGGCGTCGGCGAGGGCCGGTCCGTCGGAGACGGTGACCGTCTGGCCACCCGCGCCGCCGGTGGTGCCACCGTTCTGGGTGGCCCAGCCGACCAGGCCGGTCTGCGGTGGGGTGGTCGGCGGCGGGGTGGTCGGGGGAGGGGTCGTCGGGGGCGGGCTGGTCGGCCCGCCCGGCAGGCCGACCTTGCCGACCCCGGCCTGCGCGGTCACCACGGCCTTGATGTCGCAGGCGGTGGTGATGGTGTACGCGTACGGCGGGTTGGTCACGCTGCCGCCGGTCTCACCCGTGCCCGAGTTGATGAGGCAGTTGTTGCGGGCGACGAGCCGACCGGGGCCGGAGTCGGCCTCGGCCAGGTGGTACGGGTCGTCGACGTTCTCGAAGTAGTTGCCCTCCACGATCACGCCGGAGTTCTCCGTCGCGGCGACCCCGTAGTCACCGGTGTTGAGGTAGTAGTTGCTGTAGACGTGCACCTGGTCGCCGAAGCGGACGCGGGGGTTGCGCTGACGGGTCTCGTCGAAGAAGTTGTGGTGGTAGGAGACCTTCAGCCGCCCGGTGTCCTGCGCGGCGTTGCCGTCGTCGTGCCCGAGCAGCATGTTCTTGTTGGTGCCGTCGGCGTGGTTGTAGGACACCGTCACGTACGACGAGCCGCGCTTGATGTCGAGGCCGCCGTCCGAGCCGGTGGTCCAGGTGTTGTGGTCGATCCAGATGTGGTGGGAGAACATCTGCACGTTCATCGCGTCGTCGGCCCAGTTGCGGAAGTTGAGATTCCGCACGATGACGTTGTGCACGGCGTTCGCGGGCGGGCTGGTGACCGCGTTGTCGATCGGCAGACCGATGTTGAGGCCGCCGCCGGTGAAGCCCGAGTTGGCGCCGAGCCCGACGATCGTCTTGTCCGAGGTGACCTCGTGCATCGGGCCGGGCAGGGCGATCAGTCCGCTGACCTGGATGATCTTCGGGCCGGCCGAGGCGGCCTCGGCGATGAACTGCGCCGCGGTGGTCACCGTGACGGTCGGGCCGCCGGCCCCGCCGGTGGTGCCGTTCTGACCCCAGGCGTCGACCGAGGCCCAGCCGTCGGCCACGTTCGGGCCCGGGTTGCCGGGCGGGTCCGTCGGGTCGGTCGGGTCCGGCCCGGGGGTGGCGCTGGTGACCTGCACGTTGTCGAAGTTCGCGCTGGCGTTGAAGGTGGCGACGCCGATCCGGCCGCTGGCGAACTGGCTGTCGGTGGCCTCGGTCAGCAGCGTGCCGTTGACGTAGCCCTTCAGCGAGTTGCCGGCGACGTCGATCCGCAGCGTGTACGCGGTACCGACCGTCACCGTGGTCGCGGCGCTGTCCAGCGTGGTGCTGGAACCGCCGCTGAGCCGCTTGAGCTCGACGGTGTTGTTGCTGCGCAACGCCAGGTAGTAGTAGCTGGTGCTGCTCTGCGCCCGGGCCAGCAGCGCGACGAAGCGGTTGGAGCCGTTGAACGCGGTCGGCTTGACGGTGGCCTGGACCGAGTAGTCGGTCCAACTCGCCGTGCCGGCCAACGACCGGGCGTCGCTGCTGGTGCCGGACTGCCGGTAGACCCGGGAGCCGTCGGTGGCAACCGTCCAGCTGCCCCCGGACGCCGTCCATCCGGTGGCGTTGCCGTCTTCGAAGTCGTCGGTGAAGAGGGTGTCGGCGTAGGCACCGGTGGCGCCCATGCCGAGAGCGAGGGCGATCGCGGCGAGCGCGGCCCCGATCGTGAGCAGGAGACCTCGGCGATGCCTTCGCCAGGTGTCGGTGGTGTGCACGGAACCTCCTTGGTGGTGGTCTGCCCGGGAACGTGGGCGTGAAATCGATGTGCATCTATTCGTGAGAGCGGCGTCGTCCCTTGGTGACCGGGTCGGTGCTGGTCGACTGGCCTCGCCGCCGCTGCTAGAAGCCGAGCTTTCCGGTGCCGGAGCCGGCCGAGACGACCGACTTGATCGTGTTCGGATCGGTGACCGTGTACGGGTAGTAGGTGCTGGGCTCCTGCACCGAGCCACCCGCGTCACCCGGCTCGCTGGTGCCGGCGAGCACGTTGTTCCGGGCGATCAGCCGACCCTTGGAGCCGGCGTAGCTGATCGACCACGGCACCTCGACGTCCTCGAAGTAGTTGCCCTCGACGACGCAACCGGAGTTGAGCTGGCAGGCGACCCCGACGTCGGTGTTGTAGACGAAGTAGTTGTTGAACACGTGCACCGGATCGCCGAAACGGACCCGTGGATTGCGCTGCGGTGTCCGGTCGAACCAGTTGTGGTGGTAGGTCACCTTCAGATAGTTGGTGTCCTGGGCGGCGTTGCTGTCGTCGTGTCCGAGCAGCATGTTCTTCGTGTGGTGGTGGGTGTGGTTCCAGGAGACGGTGACGTAGCTGGCGCCGCGCTTGATGTCGATCAGCCCGTCATAGCCGTACGCCAGGTCGTTGTGGTCGATCCAGATGTGGTGCGAGAACATCTGCACGTTGATCGCGTCGTCCACCGTGTTGCGGAAGTTCAGGTTGCGGACGATGACGTTGTGCACCGCGTTGGCGGGCGGGCTGGTCGCGGTGCTCACCGGCAGGCCGATGTTCAGGCCCCCGCCGGTGATGCCCGAGCTGGCACCCACGCCGACGATCGTCTTGTCCGAGGTCACGTCGTGCATCGGGCCGGGTAGCGCGATCACGCCGCTGACCCGGATGTTCAACGCGCCGGTGGTGCCGATCGCGGTGAGGAACTCGGCGGCGGTGTCGACGGTGACGGTCGGACCGCCGGCGCCGCCGGTGGTGCCGTTCTGGCCGAGCGCGTTCACCGACGCGAAGCCGATCGGCGGTGCGCCCGGGTCCAGAGGCGGCTCGGTGGGTGGCAGTGTCGGCTCACCCGGCGGCTCCCCGGGCGCTCCGGTCTCGGTGTCCACCCGGACGTCGTCGAAGGAGGCGCTGGCGTAGGACGTGGCGAGCCCGGCGCGGCCGGCGGCGAAGGCGCTGTCGGTCGCCTCGACCACCAGCGCACCGTTGACGTACCCCCGCAGTGTCGTGCCCACGGCCTCCAGACGCAGCGTGGCCCAACTGCCGGTGGTCACGCCACCGGCGGCCGAGTCGAGCGCCACCGGGTCTCCGCCGGCCCGCCGCAGCAGTTGCACGCCGCCGCTGGCGGTGACCGCCAGCGCGTAGTAGCTGCTGCTGTTCTGTGCCCGGGCGATGACCCCGACGTGCCGGTTCGTGCCGCCGAACCCGGTGGGTCTGACCCGCGCCTGGACGCCGTAGTCCGCCCAGCCCTGGGCGGAGGCCAACGCCCGTGCGTCGCTGCTGGTGCCGGACTGCCGAAAGACCAGTGAACCGTCGGTCACCACCGACCAGCTGCCTCCCGACCGTGACCAGCCGGTCGAGTTGCCGTCGGAGAAGTCGTCGCTGAGCAGCGTGTCGGCGAAGGCGGGCGGGGTGGCGATGAGCACCGCTGTGGCGGCGAGCGCTCCGGCGGCGAGCGCCGCCGCGACCAGCCGGGGCGTCGGCCGGCCGCGAGGTTTCGTTGAAGACATCGTGGGCCTCCCTGGTGGTGGTGGTCTCAGATTTTCGTCGCCGTAACGGAAACGAAATGAGCCATACACGAACGGTAGGGAGATGCACTGGCGAGAGTCAATGAATTGAATGTGCAGGTATGTTGCAGGCTATTTGGGCAACACTTATTGCTCGGCCGCTGGCGGTCGAGTCAGCAGGCATTCAGCCCGATTTCCACCGAACGGCCGTGCCCATTCTGTGCAGCCGTAAGGTGCTGTTTGCGGGGCTGCTGGTGTTCAGTTGTCGATGCCCGAAGCGCTCTTTTCAGAATCCGTCGAGTGGTCGGGTGGAGCGGTTCAGTAGTGGACCCGGGCGGGTGGCGGCGCGGCGCGGGGCCATCCGGCGGGCGGATGGCCGGCGGGGGGTGAGAACGTCTCGGCCAACGGGCCTGACTGACACCGGCACCCACCTCCCGGACCTGCAAAGGTTTGCAGCGAAGTAAGCACAAGACCGAGAGCAACGTCAATGCCCTGCCGTGAACCTGCGGCATTTATCCGCGTTGGTGGGGGAGGGGGCCACCACGCCAAGCTGCGGCGGTGTCGAGATCAGCAACGTAGACCATGATCAATGCAACAACCGTTTGCAGGAAACGATGATCCGTTGATTGACATGAATTAATCGCCACGCCTAGCATGGGTGCCGGAAAGCGCTTTCCACCCTCGCACCCCACCGCCACGGATCGCCGGCCGATCCGGCGCTGGCCCGTGCCCGGCGACGCCGACGTCCAGGCGCGTCGCCGACCGGTTCGGGCTCGCCGCCGCGGCCCAGCGGACCACGCCCGGTCCGTGTTCCGTCCCGCGAAAGGCAGCAGCCACATGCTCTCCACGCCCGCTCGCCGCGTCCCGCCGCGCTGGTGGTCACCCGCCGTCGCCGGCCTCGTCGCCGTCCTGCTCACCCCGCCCGGGCTGGCCCAGGCCACCCCCACCGCCGCGTCGTCGACCCCGGCCGCCGAAGCCGTCGCCGGCCCCGCCGACGGCTTCGCCACTGTCGCCGCGCTCGGTCAGGCCGGCACCACCGGCGGAGCCGGCGGACCCACCGTCACCGCCACCACCGCCGCCCAGTTCCTCGACTACATCGCCCGGCCGGGGCCCTACGTCATCCAGGTCGCCGGCACCATCAACCTGCCCGCGGGCAGCAACGACGGAATGCACAACGTCGCCTCGGACAAGACCATCATCGGGCTCGGCGCCACCGCCACGCTCTCCGGCGGCGGGCTGAACATCGGCGTGCCGGTCGACGACGACGTCACCGCGCCGCCGACGAACGCCGTACACAACATCATCATCCGCAACCTGCACCTGACCGGCGCGAGCGACGACCTGATCAACGTGCAGATGTTCTCCCACCACATCTGGATCGACCACAACGAGTTCTCGAACGGCGATGACGGCGCGGTCGACATCAAACGAGGGTCCGATTTCGTGACCGTCTCCTGGAACCACTTCCACGATCACGACAAGACGTTGTTGCTGGGCCATGACGAGGACGCCGGACCGCAGGACATCGGCCGGCTTCGGGTCACCTACCACCACAATTTCTTCGACCGTTCCGACCAGCGCAACCCCCGGGTACGGTTCTCCGCCTTGGCGCACGTCTACAACAACTACTACTACGACAACAGCTACGGGGTCGCGTCCACCTACGACGCCGCAGTGCTCATGGAGAACAACTACTTCTACTCCGTGAACAACCCCGGCCGGGTGGACTTCAGCGGCGATCTCGGCCGGATCGTGGCCCGGGGAAACATCCTCGTCGCCTGCAACCATCCGATCGAGACCCGCGGCACCGTTCCCGATCCGCGCGGTTACTACCCCTACCAGCTCACCCCCGCCGCCGACGTCCCGACCACGGTTCCGGCCGGCGCCGGGGTGGGCAAGCTGTCGTCGACGCTCGCCGCTGCCGCGCCGAGCGCGGCGCCGGCCGGCCAACCGGACGGGTTCGCCAGCGTCGTCGCCCTCGGTCAGAACGGTACGACCGGCGGCGCCGGAGGCCCGGTGGTCACCGCGACCAACGCGGCGGACTTCCTCGACTACATCGACACCATCGGGCCGATGGTCATCCAGGTCAGCGGCGTGATCCGGATCAGCAGCAAGCAGGGGGTGCGGCCGCACAAGACGATCATCGGTGTCGGAAACGCCGAGATCACCGGGGGTGGGCTGGACTTCTACCGCTCGTACAACGTGATCGTCCGCAACATCAACTTCACCGAGGCCGAGGACGACGCGATCAACGTCGGCCAGAACTCCCACCACGTCTGGATCGACCACAACCGCTTCGCCGGCGCGATCGACGGCTCGGTCGACATCGTGCGGGGCGCCGACTACGTGACGGTTTCCTGGAACCACTTCGACCACGCCGACAAGAGCATGCTCATCGGGCACTCCGACGGCGCGGCGTCCACCGACATCGGGCACCTGAAGGTGAGCATCCACCACAACTTCTTCGACCACAGCCGCCAACGCCACCCCCGGGTCCGGTTCGGCGAGCCGGTGCACGTCTACAACAACTACTTCCTCGGCAACGCCCTCTACGGTGTCGCGTCGACGGAGAACGCCGGCGTCCTGGTCGAGGGCAACTACTTCCGGGACGTCCCGTACCCGCTGCACTCCGCGAGCGGGTACGCCGACAGCGGCCCTGGCCGTGCCGTGCAGCGCGGCAACGTCTTCGTCAACTCCGGCCAGCCCGAGACCGCCGGCACTGTCGTCGAGCCGCGTACCTACTACCCGTACCAGTTGGACCCGGCGGCAAACGTTCCGGCGCTGGTCACCGCGGGCGCCGGGGTCGGTCGGCTGACCTGACGCCCGCCGCGTCGTACCGTCGCCGGCGCCCAGCACGCGGCCGGGACGGTACGACGCGGAACGGCCCGGTCAGCGCCGCAGCGTCGCGGACGGCGACTCCCCGAATCGCGTCCGGTACTCGGTCGCGAACCGGCCGAGGTGCAGGAAGCCGTGTCGCAGGGCAACAGTCGTCACGGACGTCCCCGGCCCGGCCGAGCGGAGCGTGCGGCGCGCCGCGTCGAGCCGGCAGGCCCGCAGGTACGCGGTCGGGGTGGTCTGCAACTCACGACGGAAACAGTCCTGCAGCGTTCGTACGCTCACCCGTAGGGCCTCGGCGACGTCACCGACGGTCAGTGCCTCGCCGTGGTGCTCGGAGATCAGGGCGCAGGCCCGCCGGACGAGACGGCCGGGGTGGGCGTGGTGGCCCGGCTCGGCCAGCAGGTGCGAGTGGCTGTGCCGGTGGGCCAGCAACAGTTTGCCGATCAGCCCCTGCTCGAAACGGGCGGCGACCTGCGGGTGGTCGAACAGGGACGCGTCCGCCGGCTGCGACAGCTCGTCGGCGAGGAACGCCACCCCGCGCGCCCACGCCTGTGCGGTCGGCGTGGTCATGAGCATGCCGATGTCCAGGCGGACCGGGTCGTCCACTGGGTGGCCCAGCAGGCGGGCGAGTTCCCGGTCGACGGCGCGCCGGTCGGCGTAGAAGATCCGGTGGGGCGATCCCTCGGACCACCGCATGTCCGAGGGGTCGTACGGGGACAGGACCGAGGCGACGTCGGGGGTCGAGGTCACGGTCTGACCGGCGTGCCGGACCGTCGTACTGCCGGCGCTGGGGATCTGGACGAGGTAGAAGGTCTCCAGCGCGGGCGGTTGGATGCGGACCGCCTGCCCGTAGTCGAGGTCGATGACACCCACCCCGCCCGCCCGGCGAGCCGCCATCCGCAGTTGCACGCTGTGCACGCCCGGCTGTGGGGTGAGCCGGTGTGGACAGAAGATCCGGCCCACCTCGGCGCGAGCCCGGTCGACGTCGTCCGTGCGGACCGTCACCGCGTCCAATCCGACACCTCCCGGGCGTCCCGTCGCGCTGACCGTAAGGCGTGCGCGGGCTGGACCAGACCCGAAAGCCGTCGACCCGACAGGAAAAGGGCCGGCTGCGTACCGCGGATAGCGCCCGCGTCGTGCGGATAGCGACCGTCCCGGTCGGCTGGCTAGCGTGCGACCAACGCGGGCGGTCAGCGCCGGCACGGTTCGCACGTCCTTCGGAGGGAATCATGAGGATCGCCGTCGTCGGCGCCGGGTTCGCCGGTGTGAGCGCAGCGAAGGTGCTGCGGCAGAGCGGGTTCGACGTCACCGTGTTCGAGCGTGCGCCCGACGTCGGCGGGGTGTGGAGCCGTACCCGGCGCTACCCCGGCCTGCACACCCAGAACGACAAGGGCACCTACCACCTCTCCGACCTGCCGATGCCCGCCGACTACCCGCAGTGGCCGTCGGGTGAGCAGGTCCAGCGGTACCTGGAGAGCTACGTGGAGAAGTTCGGGCTGGCCAGCGCACTGCGCCTGTCCACGGAGGTCGCCTCCGCCGAACTCGTCAACGACGAGACCGGGTGGCTGGTCACGTCGCGGCCGGCGGGCGGCCAGGACCCGCTGACGGTGGAACGGTACGACCACCTGATCGTCGCCAACGGCATCTTCTCCGACCCGCTCGTCCCGTCCTTCGACGGGCACGCGAGCTTCGCCGCCGCCGGAGGGCGCGTACTGGCGACGGGGGAGTTCCACGACATCGAGGCGGCCCGAGGTAAGAACGTCCTCGTGGTCGGGTACGGCAAGTCGTCCTGCGACGTGGCGGTCCCGGTGAGCGAGGTCGCCGCCCAGACCCACGTGGTGGCTCGCCAGTTGCTCTGGAAGATGCCCCGCAAGCTCGGCGGCGCGCTCAACTACAAGTACCTGCTGCTCACCCGGATGGGTGAGGCGCTGTTCCGCTACCTGCACCTGAAGGGCTTCGAGCGGTTCCTGCACGGCCCGGGAAACGGCCTGCGCCAGCGCATGGTGGACAGCGTCGGCTCGGTCGCGACCCGGCAGTTCAACCTGCGCGAGCTGGGTCTCGTGCCCAACGGCAGTTTCGAGGACATCGCCCGCAGCACGGTCAGCCTCGCCACCGAGGGTTTCTTCGAGCGGGTCGCCGACGGCCGCATCACCGTGCACCGGGACCAGGTGATCACCGAGTTGCTTGTCGACGACGGTGGCCGGCCCGCCGCCCGCCTGGCCGACGGCACGGTGCTCGCCGCCGACCTGGTGATCTGTGGCACCGGCTTCCGCCAGCACGTGCCGTTCTTCGACGACGCGTTGCACGCCCGGCTCCAGGACGATGCCGGCAACTTCATGCTCTACCGGCAGATCCTGCCGATCGGCGTGCCACGGCTGACGTTCGCCGGTTACAACTCGTCGTTCTTCAGCCCGCTCAGCGCGGAGATGGCGGCGGTCTGGACGGCCGCGTACCTGCGGGGCGGGATCACCCTGCCGACCGAGGGCCGGATGCGCGACGAGGTGCGCGCCCGGCTGGCCTGGATGACGAAGCGCACCAACGGACGGCACGCTCGCGGCACGAACATCATCCCGTTCTCGATGCACAACGTCGACGAGGTGCTCGACGAGCTGGGGCTCAGCGTCGGTCCGCTGACCCGGGCCCGGCAGTGGCTGTTCCCCGTCGACCCCGGCTCGTACCGCAGGGTGACGGCGCAGATGATCCGGCGTACCGCCGACCGGGTATCCGCCATCAGCGACGAGGGCCCGATAAAGATGGATAAAGTGCGCAGATAGGGGATCAGGCGGGACCGGTCGGCGAGGGAGGCTCGGGGACGATGGCAGCGGAACAGGGTCACCACAGTGGTGTGCCCGTGCCGGCGGCCCTGGCCGGCTGAGCTGACCCGCCGTCCGTGCTGACGCGCACCGAGTTCTTTCGTGGGCTCGGGGACAGCAAGAGCCCGCGCTCGGCGACCGTCCTGGAACTGCTGTTCGACATCGTCTACGTCTTCGCGCTGGCCCGCCTCGCCGGGCGGGTCGCGGACGACCTGACCATCGTCCGGCACACGCTGCTGTCCGAGGCGGGCCAGACCGTCCTGTTCTTCACGGCGATGTGGATGATCTGGTCGCTCAACGCCCTGCTGGCGAGCACCTACGACCCCCGGCGCCCCGATCTGCAGGCAGTCCTGCTGGCGACGATGTTCGGCACGCTGGTGCTGGCCGTCAGCCTGCCTCAGGCCTTCGGCCAACGCGGCGTCGTCTTCGCCTGCACCTACGTCGTCATCCAGGTCGGCCGACCGCTCTTTCTGTCGTTCGCCCTGCGGGGTCACGCGGGTCGCGCGTTCGCCCTCCGGGTGCTGACCTGGCACCTGGCGTCCAGCGTGCTCTGGATCAGTGGCGGCATCAGTGGCGGTCTTGGTCGGGGCGTCTACTGGACCATCGCTCTCGCCATCGAGATGATCGGCGCCGCCACCACCTACCCCCTTCCCCGCATCGGCGGGAGACAGCTCACCAGCCTGGGGGTCACCGTCTCGCAGGAGCACCTCGCCGAGCGGTACAACCAGTTCTTCATGATCGCTCTCGCCGAGGTGGTGCTCGAGGCGGGCGCCGCGGTCAGCTTCCCCGGCTTCTCGACCGCGGGGACGATCACCCTCGTCGCCTCGTTCGTGGTGGTCGTCTCGTTCTGGCGGATCTACTTCTACCACGTCGGGTCCGGCCATGCCCCGACCCCGAGTGGGGAGGGAATCGAGCTGTCGCGGTGGGCGAGTTACAGCCAGCTGTTGATCGTCGGTGGCATCATCTGCACCGCCGTCGGCTTCGGCCAGGTCATCGAGGACCCGCACCCGCCGATCGACTGGGCTCTGGTGGCCATCATCTTCGGCGGCCCGGTGCTGTTCCTGATCGGGCGGAGCACCCTGGAGCGGGCGAACAAATCCACACCGCGGTGTCGGGTGCTGTACCTCGGCGCGGTGGCGCTGGCCGTGGCGGCCCCGGTGATGGTGCTGCTCCCGCCGGTCGCCGTCGCGGCCCTCGCGGCGGTGATCCTGGCCGGCATCACCGTGTTCGACCAGCGAGCCCACGCGCGCGGGTCGGAGACCAACCCGACGCTGTGAAACTCCATTGCGGGCCGGCGACCGCCGCGCGTATGGTCGTCGGGCACGCCGTCGAGCTGGGAGGAGGTCAGAACATGTCCGATGTTCTGCGCCCCCTCCGCGCTCCGGCGTCCGCGCGGATCTGACCCCGGGGCGCGCGCTTCCCGGAGGACCAACCCATGACTGATCTGGTCATTCGTCCGCTCGTCGCGGGCGAGGAGAACCTGTTCGACTCCATGCCCGATCCGCTACCCCAACTGCGCCAGGTCGCGTACGCCGACGGGATCGCCGGCGGCGGCTACCGGCCCGAGACCACCTGGGTCGCGCTGCGTGCCGGCCGGTTGGTCGGCCGGGCCGCCTGGCTCCTTCCACCGGGCGCCGTCGGTGCCCCCTGGCTGGACCGCTTCGACCTGGACGCCGAGCCGGAGGTGGGCGCCGAGCTGCTGCGCGCCGCCCACGAGGCGCTGGGCGGTCCCGGCCTGTACTACGCCGCGCTACCGGCGCACTGGCGGCGTCGACCCGAGGTGCTGGCCGCGGTGCGGGCGCCCATGGAGGCCGCCCGGCTCGCCGGGCTGGTCGAGCGGGGGGAGCGGCTCCGCTGTTCCTGGGCCGGCACACCCCTGCCGGCGTCCTCCGGGCGGTACGACTTCCGTCCGCCCGTCGACGTGGCGGAGATCAACGCCCTGGTCGCCACGATCGCCGAGCCGGACGTGCTGACCGGCGTCGAGATCGCGCGGGTGGTCGGCGGCGTCGACCTCGCCACCGACCCGCTGGCCTGGTTGGGCGAGAACACAGAGGAATGGCGCATCGCCCTGGCGGCCGGCAACCCGGTCGGGCTGGTCGGCACGGCCGGGGACGCCTGCTACCCGCTGCTGGCCTACCTCGGCCTCCTCGACGAGGCCGCCCGGCCCGAACTGCTGGCCGAGGCGGTCCGGGTGCTGGCCACCGGCGGTGCCCGCGAGGTCATCGCCGACGTGGAGTCCCACCGGGTGGCGGTGCTGGCGGAGTTGGAGCGGACCGGCTTTCGGCAGTTGCGCTCCAGGGTCGTCTTCGCGCCGCCGAACAGCCACGAATAGCTGACCGGGTGCGCCCGGTCACCCGGGCGCACCCCCTCAACCAGCGCCGAGCCCAGCCCCTGTCAGCATCTGACCATGCCGGAGATCATCGCGCTTCTCGTCGGCGGGTTGGCGCTCGTCATGGCGGCGGTCGCCGGGCTCTACCTCTGGCCGGTGGGCCGCCGTGAGCTACGGGTCGCGCCGGCCCGACCGTTCGACTTCGACACGGCCACCCGTGCCGCCGCGGCCATCATCGCCGCCGAGGCGGCCGATCCGGAGGTCCGACCGGAGTCACGCAGCCGCCTGCTGAGCCACGGCTCCCGTACCCGGCGGGCCGTGCTGTTGCTGCACGGATACACCCTCGCGCCCGAGCAGTACGCGGGGCTGGCCGAGGAGTTCTTCGACCGCGGGTACAACGTGTGGATACCAAGGGCGCCCCAGCACGGGACCGTCGACCGGCGGGCCCACCACCGGGTCGAGGCCGGTGAGCTGACCACGTACGCCGCGCAGGGATGGGCAGTCGCGGCGGCCCTCGGAGACGAGGTCGGCGTCGTGGGCATCTCCGGCGGCGCCGTGCTGGCCGCCTGGCTGGCCCAGGTGCCGGGCAACGCCGTACGGCACCTGCTGTTGCTGTCGCCGTTCTTCGGCCCGAACCCGCGACAGGCGCCTGCCTACGCGGTGAAACCGCTCATCGTGCTGTACGGGCGCCGCGTCCTGCGGGACCGCGTCACATCGCGCGGATACTCCCTCGCCGCCGTCACCCAGTACCTGACGATCGCCCGTACCCTGCCGAATCCGCCCCGGCGGACCGGTCTGCGGACCGCCGCGGTCGCGATCAGCCCGCTCGACGGCGTGGTGGACCTCGGGGCAGCGGTCGACGTGCCGCGTCGAATCGCCGACGCGAACGCGGTTCCGCTGCGGGTGTGCACCCTGCCGGCGGCGTTGGGCGTCGAACACAACACCCTCAACCTCACTGCCCTCGGCGCCGACGGCGACGAGTGGCGCCGGCGGTACGTAGCGCTCTACGAGGGTGCGCCGGCACCGCCCTCGACCCCCACGCCAACGAACGACGCGCCGATCCGTCGGTAGGGCCCCCGGCACCCCGCCCCGCCGGCCCCCGCCTCGCCGATCTTGCACTTGCGGTTGTCGACATGAGTGGGATGCCCCTTATGTCGGGACAGCAAGTGCAAGATCGGCGGGCAGGGCGCGCGGGGCAGGGGCGAGGGCGGGCGCGATGGTGCCTGGTGAGGTCCTAGTTGCCGTTGAACACCGACGGGGCGTAGCCGGCGGGCTTGTCGCCGATGCCGAGGCCGGGGCTGACCACCCAGGACTGGTACTGCGGGGTGAACATGGAGTAGAGCAGCGGAACCTTCGGTGCGCTCGCCTCGTCGAGCCGGCGGCGGGCGTCGGCCGGGATCTCGAAGTCGAGCGCACCGACGTTGCTGGCGAGCTGTTCGGCGCTGCTCGCCCCGATGACCACCGAACCGACGGCGGGCTGGGTGGCCACCCAGTTGATCGCCACCTGCGCCATGCTGCGGCCCAGGTCGGCGGCCACGCTCTCCAACGCCTCGATCACCTGCCAGTCGCCGGGGCTGATCTCCCGACCGGCGGCGTCCGGGTTGGTCAACCGGCCGGTCCCGCTCATGCCCGCACCGGTCCGCCGGTACTTGCCGCTGAGCAGACCCCCGCCGATCGGGCTCCACGCGGTGAGCCCCATGCCCAGGGTCTGGGCCATCGTCACGTGCTCCGCCTCGATGTCCCGGGTGACCAGGGAGTACGGCAGCTGCACGTTGATCATCGGGGCCAGCCCGTGCGCCTCGGCGTAGCTCTGCGCCCGCGCCGCGTACCAGGCCGGTACGTCGGAGAGCCCGGCGTAGCGGATCTTGCCGGAGCGCACCAGGTCGTCGAAGGTGTGCACGACCTCCTCGACCGGGGTGATCCGGTCCCAGGTGTGCAGCAGGTACAGGTCGATGTAGTCGGTGCCGAGCCGGCGCAGCGACGCCTCCACGGCCCGCATGATGTGCTTGCGACCGTTGCCGCTGGCGTTCGGGTCGGACGGGTCGACGGTGTTGGTGGCCTTGCTGGTGAGCACGAGCCGCTCGCGTACGCCGGCCCGGTCGATCAGGCGGCCGAGGATCTTCTCGCTCTCGCCAGCGGTGTAGAAGTCCGCCGTGTCGATGAAGTTCCCGCCCGCCTCCAGGTACTGCCGGAAGATCGGCTCGGCCTCCTCCTCGGTCTTGCCGTACGCGGCGTGGAACCCGCCGACGCCGAAGTTCATCGTGCCCAACGCCAGCCGGCTCACCCGCAGACCAGACCGCCCGAGCAGGTAGTAGTGGTTCATCGTGGTGCCCTCCCGATCGTGGTGTCGGCCCGCTGCGGACCGCGCGTTCCAGACCTTTGCTCGCCAAAAATGGACCTGCAAGTCCAAAAACCGAGGTAGGGTTGGACCCGCAGGTCCAGACCAGGAGGTCTCATGACACGGGCGTTGACCCGCAAGGGCGAGGCGACCCGGGCGCGGATCGTCGCCGGCGCCGCCGCCGAGATCCGCGAGCGCGGCGTCGACGAGGTACGCCTCGAGGATGTGATGGCCCACACCGGCACCAGCAAGGGCCAGCTCTTCCACTACTTCCCGGACGGGAAGGAGGGATTGCTGCTCGCGGTGGCCCAGCACGAGGCGGACCAGGTGCTCATCGACCAGGAGCCGATGCTCAGCAACCTGACATCCTGGCCGGCCTGGTTCGCCTGGCGGGACCGACTGATCGAGCGGTACCTCGCGCAGGGGGTGAAGTGCCCCCTCAACGGCCTGCTCGGCCAGACCGGCCGGCGGGCGCCCGGCGCGCAGGCGATCGTGACCGGGCTCATGTGGCGCTGGCAGACGGCGATCACCGAGGGCATCCGGCACATGCAGTCGACCGGCGACATCGACCCGGACCTCGACGCCGACCGGACCGCCGCGGCACTGCTCGCCGGCATCCAGGGCGGCGTGCTGCTGCTGCTCTCCACCGGGAAGATCGACCACCTCGAAGCCGTCCTCGACCTCACCCTCGACTCGCTGCGGGCCGGTGCCCGGACGGCCTGACCCGGGTCAGGATCCGCGCAGCGACCGCCGAGTTATTCTTGCGCCCGAGTTGTCGGAGATCGGAGCAGACGTGGCAGGTGACGACGACATCTCCGGGTGAGCACCCGGACCGGCCGCCGACAGGCGCGTGATCGCGCCTCTGTCGCCGCGGCCTCCGTCGTCATGTCCTGCTTCCGCCGGGGTGCCGGTGTGCGCCCCGGATCGTCGTTCTCCGAGGTTCCCCATGTCTGTTCGACCTGCTCTCATCGCCCATGACCTCGTGCGTGTCCACGGCGAGCGCCGGGTGCTCGACGGCGTCTCCCTGACCGCCGCGCCCGGCCACCGGATCGGCCTGATCGGCGAGAACGGCACCGGCAAGACGACGCTGCTGCGCGTCCTGGCCGGCGTCGACGTACCCGACTCCGGCACCGTCACCCGTCCACCGGACGTCGGCTTCCTGCACCAGGAGTTGCCGTTGCCGGCATCCACCACCATCGCCGCAGTCCTCGACGACGCGCTGCGCGAGGCTCGCGCCGACCTCGCCGAACTGGACCGGATCGGCGTCGCGCTCGCCGACTCGCCGGAGGGCACCGAGCAGCACGACCGCCTGCTGACCGCGTACGGCGAGGTGCTGGAGCGGGCGCAGGACCGCGACGCCTGGGACGCCGACCGGCGGGCCCGCACGGTCCTCGACGGCCTCGGTCTCGGCGGGCTGCCCCACCACCGGACGTTGGGCGCGCTCTCCGGCGGGCAACGGGGCCGGCTCGCCCTCGCGGCGATGCTGATCCGCCGGCCGAGCGCGCTGCTGCTCGACGAGCCCACCAACCACCTCGACGACGCGGCGGCGGCGTTCTGCGAGGAGCAGCTCCGTGCCATGCCCGGGGTGGTCGTGGTGGCCAGTCACGACCGGGCCTTCCTGGACGCGGTCTGCACCGATCTCATCGACCTGGACCCGGCGGTCGACGGGCCGGTCCGCTTCGGCGGCGGCTACACCGCGTACCTGACGGCGAAGCGCGCCGAGGCGCAACGGTGGCGGCGGCGCTACGACGACGAGCAGGCGCTCCTCGCCGACCTGCGCGAGGCCGCCGCCGTGACCGGGCACCAGGTCGCCCACGGTCGTGGCCCGCGCGACAGCGAGAAGATGGGGTACGGGCACACCGCCGGCCGTGTCCAGAACCAGATCTCCCGTCGTGTCCGCGACGCCGCCCGTCGACTGGAGACGATCGAGCGCGACCCCGTTCCGGTGCCGTCGGAGCCGCTGCGCTTCCATGCGCCGGCGCTCGCCGTCGGCGACAGCGACGGGGTCATCGTCACGGCGGACCGGCTGGAGGTTCCCGGCCGACTTCGGGTGGCGCACCTGGAGATCAGGTCCCGCGATCGGCTGTTGGTGACCGGCCCCAACGGCGCGGGCAAGTCAACTCTGCTCGCCGTGCTCGCCGGCCACCTGGCCGGTGCCGGAGCGCTCTGGCGACGGCCGGAGCTGCGGATCGGTCTGCTCGCCCAGGACAGCGTCTTCGCGGATGCGCGGCGGACGGCCCGGCAGGTCTTCGACGGTGCCGTCGGGATGGAGCGGGCCGAGGTCGTACCGCTGTCGTCCCTCGGACTGCTCGCCCCGGCGGACCTCGACCGTCCGGTGGCCGACCTGTCGGTGGGACAGCGCCGTCGGCTCGCCCTGGCGGTGCTCGTCGCCGATCCGCCGGAATTGCTCCTGCTCGACGAGCCCACCAACCACCTCTCGCCGACGCTCTGCGACGAGTTGGAGGACGCCCTGGGCGCCGGCCCGGGCGCGATCGTCGTGGCCAGCCACGACCGCAGACTCCGCTCCCGCTGGCCAGGCAGAAAGCTGTCGCTCCCGCCAACCCACCCTTCGACCTGAACCGTTGATCATGAAGTTATTGCCAAGACACGCCGCAGCGGAGGGCAATAACTTCATGATCAGCGCGACCGGAGTGGGGCGCACGGGGGTTGGAAACGTTTTCGTAACGGGGGGTTGACCTCTCCGCCACCTGCGGAGCAGACTCCCCGGAAACGTTTACAGCTATCGGGTGGAGGTGCCGGACGTGGGTCGTAAACGTTTACAGGAACCGGCGGATGGCCGGCCCACGGTGCACACCGTCGCCGCCCGCGCCGGCGTCTCCATCGCGTCCGCCTCGCGGGTGCTCAACGGCGTCGGCGGCAGCCCCGAGACGATCCGCAAGGTTCGCGAGGCGGCGGCCGAGGTCGGCTACGTGCCCAACGCGATCGCCCGGTCGTTGCAGTCCCAGCGCACCGGGCTCGTCGCGCTCGCGGTGGAGGACATCGGCAACCCGGTCTACGTGGAGATGATGCGGGCCATCGAGGCCGTGGTCGCGTCCTCCGGGCGGCAACTGCTGGTGCACGCCACCGGCGGGCGGATCGACAACGAGACCGCCCTGCTGCGACGGCTGGCCAACCGCTACGTGGACGGCATGATCGTCTCGCCG
Organism: Micromonospora sp. NPDC007208; assembly: GCF_042869175.1. Taxonomy (NCBI): domain Bacteria; kingdom Bacillati; phylum Actinomycetota; class Actinomycetes; order Micromonosporales; family Micromonosporaceae; genus Micromonospora; species Micromonospora sp. NPDC007208. The sequence continues at coordinate 154,753 of NZ_JBIAFG010000001.1, forward strand.
ATCCGGGTCACCGACGAGCACCTCACCGCGCTTGTGGACAGTCCGGTGCCGGTGGTGGTCGTCGGCCAGCTCGGCGCGGACGCCCCGATCGACAACGTGCGTACCGACTCACGGCACGGTGTGGCGCTGGCCGTGGACCATCTCGTCGCCACCGGCCGACGGCGGATCGGCTTCGTCAACGGCCCGCTCGACACCGTCCCGGGCGCCGCCCGCGACGCCGGATTCCGGGCCGCCCTGGCCCGACACGGCATCCCGCTCGACGACGAACTGGTCGAGGTCGGCGACTTCCAGTACGCGGCCGGCCGCGCCGCCACCGAGCGACTGCTCGCCCGCGCCGAGCCGGACGCCCTGGTCTGCGCCAACGACCTCATCGCGGTCGGCGCGCTGCACGCCCTGCTGGCCGCCGGCCGCCGGGTCCCGCAGGACGTCGCCCTGGTCGGCATGGACGACACCGAACTGGCACGGATGATGTTTCCCCAGCTCTCCAGCGTCTCGCTCGGCTCGGCCGAGCGTGGTCGCCGGGCCGCCGAACTGCTCCTGCAACGCATCGCCGACGCCACCCTGCCACCGCGCCGCGAACAGGTGCCACCAAGCCTCGTCGTCCGCGCGTCCAGCGCCGCGACGCTGCCGGCCCCGCGACCCGCCACCGGGCCGGCCGGCCCACCGACCACCCACCCGTCCAGCGAAGGGGTGACCGCATGACCACCCTGGCCGAGCGGCCGGACGTCGAGCGGGCCGAGCCAGCCCGCCGGGCGAACCGGTTCCGCTCCGACCGCACCACCATCTACCTTCTGCTGCTGCCATCGCTGCTGCCGATCCTGCTGCTGTCGGTGTTCCCGCTGCTGCGGGGCATCTATCTCGGCTTCACCGACGCCCGCGCCGGACGCAACGTCGAGGTCAGCTTCACCGGCCTGGCCAACTACCGGGAACTCCTCGGCGACGAGCTGTTCTGGAACTCCTTCAAGATCGGCCTGCTCTGGGCGGTCGGGGTGACGGTGTTGCAGTTCCTGCTCGCCCTCGGGCTGGCGCTGCTGCTCAACCAGCAACTGCGATTCCGAGGTGTGGCGCGGGTGCTCGCCGTCGTGCCGTGGGCGATGCCGCCGGTCGTCGTCGGCATCCTGTGGAAGCTCGTCTACCACCCCGATGCCGGCCTGATCAACGAGTTCTTCCACCGCATCGGCGCCGACGGGTTGCGGACGAACTGGCTGGGCGACTTCAGCACCGCCCTGCCCGCGGTGATCATCGTGGGGGTTTGGGCGGGCATGCCGCAGACCACAGTCGTCCTGCTCGCCGGTCTGCAGGGTGTGGGCCGCGAACTGCACGAGGCGGCGGCGGTGGACGGGGCCAGCACCTGGCACCGGTTCCGGCACGTGACGCTGCCCGCGCTGGCGCCGGTGATCGTGGCGATCACCTCGTTGGACTTCATCTGGAACTTCAACTCGTTCGGCCTGGTCTACGTGCTCACCGCGGGTGGACCGGGCGGCAAGACGATGCTGCCGATGCTCTTCGCGTACGAGGAGGCGTTCCGCTACGGCAACTACGGCTACGCGGCGGCGCTCGGCAACGTCATGGTCGTGATCATCGTCGCGCTGCTCGCGGTCTATCTCCGTCGCCGGCTCAGGGAGGCGAACTGACATGTTCGGAAAACCGAGCCGCACGAGCCGGACGCTTCAGTACCTGGCGCTCGCCGGTTACCTGATCTTCCTCGGGTTCCCGCTGGTCTGGCTGCTCTCCACGGCGTTCAAGCCGCCGCGCGAGCTGGTACGCCTGCACCCGACGTTGATCCCGGACAACCCGACCCTGCAGAACTTCGTCCAGGCCTTCACCGAGCAGGAGCTGGGCCGGGCGGCGCTCAACAGCCTCCAGGTCTCCCTCGCCTCGGCGGTGCTGACCGTGCTGGTCGCCATGCCGGCGTCGTACGCGTTGGCCCGGTTCCGCTCCAAGCTCGGCACCGCCGCGCTGGGCTGGGTGCTGCTGTCCCAGCTCTTCCCGTTCGTGCTGCTGATCATCCCGATCTTCCTGGTGCTGCGGCAGGTCGGCCTGGCCAACACGCACGCCGGGCTGGTGCTGATCTACGTGGTCTGGGCGCTGCCGTTCGCGTTGTGGATGCTGCAGGGCTTCGTCCGCAACATCCCGAGGGAGCTGGAGGAGGCCGCCTCGGTCGACGGCGCGACCCGGGTGCAGGTCCTGCGGCGGGTGGTCTTCCCGCTGCTCGCCCCGGGCCTGGTCGCGACCGCGTTGTTCTCCTTCATCTCGGCCTGGAACGAGTTCTTCTTCGCGCTGGTGCTGATCAAGACACCGGAGCTGGCCACCCTGCCGGTGGCGCTGGCCCGGTTCGTCGGCATCGAGGGCACCGCTCGGCTGGGACCCCTGGCCGCCGGCTCACTGCTGGCCACGCTGCCCAGCCTGATCTTCTTCGCGTTCATGCAGCGCCGGCTGTCGTCCGGGTCGCTCGCGGGCGCGGTCAAGGGCTGACCCGTCCCCCCAACCACCACCACCAAGGAGGTAACCCCCCATGCTCCGTACCCGATTCCGTCGACTCGCGGCGGCCGCCGCGGTCACGGTCATCGGCCTCGGCGCGCTCACCGCGTGCGGTGCCGGTGACGACGACGAGGCCACCTCCGGCCCCGCCAAGCTGCGCTTCCTCAGCCTCGCCTGGCAGAAGGAGTCGTTGCAGGTCAACAAGGACCTGGTCGCCAAGTGGAACGCCGAGCACCCGGACATCCAGGTCGAGTACGTCCAGGGTGACTGGAACTCGGTGCACGACCAGCTGCTCACCTCGTTCGAGGGCGGCGACGCGCCGGACATCGTGCACTACGAGGCGTCCGCCATCGGCGAGTTCAGCAAGCAGGGCTACCTGGCCGACCTCTCCGACCTGCTCTCCAACGACCTGAAGGGCCAGATCGACAAGGGCATCTGGGACACCGCCACCGTCGACGGCAAGGTCACCGGCGTGCCGTTCCTGCTGGAGTCGCAGGTCGTCATCGCCAACAAGAAGCTGCTCGACGCCGCCGGTGTCGCGGTGCCGCCGGCCGACGGCGGCTGGACCTGGGACGAGTTCCAGGCCAACGCGCAGAAGCTCACCAAGCCCGGCCAGTACGGCGCGGCCTGGGCGCTGAAGTCGCCGACCAACCGGGTGCTGAACCTGGCGCTCAACTACGACGGCAAGTTCTTCTACGGCGACGGTGGCCGCACCGAGGTCAAGGTCGGTGACGCGGAGAAGGAGGTCCCGAAGCGGATCCACGACATGCTCTACACCGCCAAGTCCGCCTCCCCGGAGGCGCTCGGCATGAGCGGCGCGGACACCCTGCCCGGCTTCTTCGGCGGCAAGTACGCGATGCTGCCCGGCTCGGTGTCGCTGCGTCAGCAGATGGTCGAGCAGGCGCCGGCCGGCTTCGAGTGGGTCACCCTGCCCCCGATCAAGGGACTCTCCACCAAGCAGGCCGCCAACCCGCAGACGCTGTCGATCTCCGAGGACAGCAAGCACAAGAAGCAGGCCGCGCAGTTCCTGGAGTACTTCCTGAACCCGACAAACATGGCCGCCCTGGCCAAGGGTGACTGGCTGGTGCCGACCGGCAAGCAGGCCAACGAGGAGTTGGTCAAGCTCACCGCCGGCAAGCAGGGCTGGGACGTCGCCGCGGACAGCGCCGCGGACCTGACCGTCGCCCCGTTCCAGCAGGCCGACGGCTACCCGGAGTGGAAGACCAAGTACGCCACCCCGGCCCTTCAGCAGTACTTCGCCAACAAGATCACCCTCGATCAGCTCGGCACGCAGCTGGTCGACGGTGGCAAGCAGGTTCTGAGGTAACGACATGTCACTCTTGCTCGACACATCGGTCGGTTGCCTGGTCGGCGCCGCGGTCGGAGACGCCCTGGGCGGCGCCACCGAGACGGCGCTGCCCGAGCAGATCCGTACGCGCTTCGGCGGCTGGGTCGAGGGCATCGTGCCCCCGTACCACGCCGACTGGGCCACCGCGCGACCGCTCGCGCCGTACCACAAGGGCGACGGGCACATCACCGACGACACGTTGATGACCCACGCCCTGGTCCGCGCGTACGCGGCCAAACGCGACCACCTCGACGCCTACGACGTGGTGGAACTGCTGGTGCCCGACCTGATCGAGCGGGTGGTGTACATCCCCGACCTGGAGCGCGACGGGGTGACCTTCCACCGCCTCGCGGCCGCCGAACGGTGGCTGGTCACCCGACTGCACCACGCCCACGCGGACCCGCGCGAGGCCGGGGTCGGCAACATCGTCAACTGTGGTGCGGCCATGTACATGGCCCCGGTCGGCATCGTCAACGCGGGCGATCCGGCCGGGGCGTACGCCGAGGCGGTGGAGATCGCCGGCGCGCACCAGCACAGCTACGGGCGGGAGGCGGCCGCCGTGTTCGCGGCCTCGGTCGCGGCGGCCGCGACCCCCGGCGCGGGCGTCGAGGACGTCGTCGCGGCGGCGCTGGACCTGGCCCGCGACGGCACCCGCGCGGCCATCGACGCGGTGGTCAAGGAGGCCCGCGGCCACCACGACTGGAAGCAGGCGATCCCGGCGCTGCGGGCCGCGGTCGCCCCCTACGACACGGTGGGAGAGGAGTACCGCAGCCCCGGCCTCGGCGCCCGGCGACCCAGTCGCCTGCACGCCATCGAGGAGCTGCCGGTGGCTCTCGGCATGCTCGTGGTGGCCGGCGGCGACTTCCGGGCCGCGGTGCTCGGCTCGGTCAACTACGGCCGGGACGCCGACTCCACCGCCACCATGGCCGCCGCCATCGCCGGTGCGCTCGGTGGCGCCGACGCGGTGCCGGCGGAGTGGTCCGAGGTGGTCGCCACCGCCTCCAAGACCGACCTGGTGGAACCGGCCCGGGTGCTCGCGGCGGTGGCCGGCGAGGTCTTCGAGCGCGACCAGGCCCGGTTCGCCCGCCGGGCGGAGCGGTTCGCCGGGCTGGCCGCCGGTGCCACCCGGGAGCCTGGGGGCGAGACCCGGTGAGGATCACCTGGGTCCAGCCGGAGGACCTGCTGCCGCACGAGCTGGCGGCCAGCCGGGACGAGGGGCGCGACGTCGCCGCGATCGCCGAGCGGTGGACGGCGGCCGGCGGGGACCTGACCCCACCGGTCAGCGGGGCGTCGGTGACCCCGGCGTCGCCCGAGCTGCGGGCCCTCGCGACGGAACTGCTGGACGCCGCCGACGCGGTGCCCGCCGTCGACACCGCCGCCGAGGCCGACGACCTGGCCACGCTGCGCGCCGGCTGGCCGGCCACCTGGTCGCTGCCGACCGAGGCGGCGTACGACCGGCTGCACGGTGGTTGGCTCGGCCGGGCGGTCGGGTGCCTGCTCGGCAAGCCGGTGGAGAAGATTCCCCGGGAGGGCATCCGGGAGATCCTCACCGCGACCGAGCGGTGGCCACTGCGCGACTGGTTCACCGCGAAGGGACTCCCTGCCGACGTCGCCGCCCGCTGGCCGTGGAACCGGCGCAGCGCGCCGACCAGCCTCGCCGAGAACATCGACGGCATGCCCGAGGACGACGACCTGAACTACTCGTTGCTGGCCCTGCGCGTGCTGGAGACGCACGGTCGGGGCTTCACCAGCGCCGACGTGGCGCAGGCGTGGCTGGACTGGCTGCCCGCCGGGCGGGTCTTCACCGCCGAGCGGGTGGCCTACCGCAACCTGCTGCTCGGGCACCCGCCGCCGCAGAGCGCCCGCCGGCACAACCCGTTCCGAGAGTGGATCGGCGCGCAGATCCGCACCGACGTGTACGGCTGGGTCAACCCCGGCCGACCGGACCGCGCCGCCGAACTGGCGGTGCGGGACGCGACGGTCAGCCACGTCCGGGCTGGGGTGCACGGCGCGCTCTGGGCGGCGGCGCTGTCCGCCGCCGCGCCGGTGGCCGACACCGTGGACGAGGTGCTGGACGCCGCCGAGGCGGTGCTTCCGGCGGGTAGCCGGTTCGCCGCCACGGTCTGGGAGGCACGCGCCCTCGGCGCGGGGACCGACGACTGGGAGCGCGTGGTCGACGAGCTGTACGCACGACACGGCCACCTGCACTGGGTGCACGTCCGCAACAACGCGGCGTTGGTTGCCGCGGCCCTGGCCTACGGGCGGGGGGACCTGGAACGGTCGATCACCGCGGTGGTCAGCGGCGGCTGGGACACCGACTCGACAGGCGCGACCGTCGGCGCGGTGACCGGGGCGCTCACCGGCGCGTCCGGGCTGCCGGAGCGGTGGGTCGCCCCGCTGCGCAACCGGCTGGCCAGCAGCATCGCCGGCTTCGACGGGATCGGCTTCGACGAGCTGGCCGAGCGGACCCTCGCCCTGGCGCAGCCGGCGAGCAGCACGGAAGGGAGCGCCGCATGAGCGCGCGTGTGGCGGTCGTGGGCAGCAGCAACCTGGACCTGGTGGTCACGGCGTCGCGGCTGCCCCGCCCCGGTGAGACGGTGCTCGGGGAGAACTTCCGGACCGTGCCCGGTGGCAAGGGCGCCAACCAGGCCGTCGCCGCCGCCCGGGCCGGTGCGGCCTGCGACTTCGTGGGCGCGGTCGGCGACGACGAGTTCGGTACCCGGATGCGGGCGAGCCTCGTCGACGCCGGCGTGGACGTCCGTGGTCTGCGGACCGTCGCCGGCCCCTCCGGCGTCGCGTTGATCGCCGTCGACCGGGACGCGGAGAACTTCATCGTGGTCGCGCCCGGCGCCAACGGCACGCTTACCGAGCTGGACGCGGACGACCGGGCGACCATCGCGGCGGCCAACGTGCTGCTGCTGCAACTGGAAGTGCCGCTGGCCGCCGTGCTCCAGGCCGCGCAGTGGGCCCGGGCCGACGGCACCACAGTGGTGCTGAACGCCGCGCCCGCCGCCGCGCTGCCCACCGAACTGCTCGACCTGGTCGACGTACTGGTGGTCAACGAGCACGAGGCGGCGGTCGTCGCCCAGGTCGCCTCCGACGACCCACCGGTGCTGCTCGACGCCCTGCTGACGCTGGTTCCCCGGGTGGTGCTCACCCTCGGCGCGCGCGGGGCCGCGTACGCCGATCGACACGGCCTGCGTCTCGCGGTCCCGGCTCCGCAGATCGACGCGGTGGACACCACCGCCGCCGGTGACGCGTTCACCGGCGCGCTCGCCGTGGGCTGGGCCGAACGCGGCGGCGCCAGCAGCGAAGACACCGTCACGGGCAGCCTGCGCTGGGCCTGCGCCGCCGGCGCGGCCTGCGCCCAGCGGCCCGGAGCGTCCACCGCCCTGCCCGACCGGCCGGCCATCGACGCCCTCTACGACGCGACCTACCGAGGTGCACCGTGAGCTTCAACCCGTACGTCCCGCGCCCGATCGACCGGCCGACCGAGGTGCCGTTGGGCGGGCACGCCGACCTGAGCACCCTGGACGAGGCGAAGATCTTCGCCGCCCCGACCGACCAGGCCGACTGGCCGGCCTGGCGGGAGCAGATCGCCCGGTGGCGGGTCGACGCCCGGGACCGGATCGGCTACGTCGGCGAGCACTACGACGAGATCGCCGGTGACTGCTTCAGCGTCTGCCTGGCCTGGCTCTGGGACGAGACGCTCTACGACCACGAGCGCGGCGTCTTCACCGTCGACGCGTTCCTCGACGCGGCCGGGCGGGACTTCGGCGGCTTCGACGGGGTGGTGCTGTGGCACGCGTACCCGGTGATCGGCCTCGACGACCGCAACCAGTTCGACTGGTACCGGGACGTGCCGGAGCTGCCCGAGGTGGTGCGCGCGTTCCAGCAGCGTGGGGTGCGTGTCTTCGTCGACTACAACCCGTGGGACACCGGCACCCGGCGCGAGCCGGGCAGCGACGCCGAGGAGGTCGCCACGCTGGCCGGCAAGCTCGGCGTCGACGGGGTCTTCCTGGACACCCTCAAGGAGGGCGCCGGGGAACTGCGCGCCGCGCTGGACGCGGTGCGCCCCGGCCTGGTCCTGGAGGGCGAGAGCCGGGTGCCGCTGGCCCGCATCGCCGACCACGCCATGTCCTGGGCGCAGTGGTTCGCCGACTCCGAGGTCCCCGGCGTACTGCGGGCGAAGTGGTTCGAACGACGGCACATACTGCACCACACCCGGCGCTGGCACCGCGACCACCTCGACGAGCTGCACTCCGCCTGGCTCAACGGCGTCGGCGTGCTGGTCTGGGAGAGCGTCTTCGGTGTCTGGGTGGGTTGGAACGAGCGGGACCGCGCGGTGCTGCGGGCGATGCGCCGGGTGCAGACCAGCCACGCGGCGTGGTTGCGCGCCGAGGACTGGGTGCCGCTCGCCGACCATCCCGGCGACGGCCAGGTGTACGCGTCCCGCTGGACGCACGACGACGAGCCGCTGTGGACGGTGGTGAACCGTGGCGCGGACCACAACGGCCCGTGGCTGGTCACCGACCCGAGCGCCGACCGACACTTCGTCGACCTGGTCACCGGTGCCGAGCTGACCGTCACCGAGACCGCCGACGGCCGACTGGCGGTGGGCGGCCCGCTCCCGGCCGGCGCGATCGCGGCGGTGGCGCGCGGAGTCGCCGCCGCGCACCGGCACGAACCGCCGACCGGCGACCCGTCCTTCCCGGCCCGCGCCGCCGTGCGCGTCCGCACGCCGTGGGCGCCCCGACCGCAGGTGCCGCCGGGCCTGGTCGCCGTCGAGGGCGGCCGGCACGACCTGGTCGTCCGGCACCGGGTGCGGGAGACCGGGCTGTACGGCGAGGCACCCTACGTCGACGAGTGGAAACCGCTGCCGCCCCGGCTGCACCACCCCGGCACACTGCGCCGCAGTGTGCGGCTCGGCCGGTTCGCCATCGCCGTGCACGAGGTCACCCACGGCGAGTACGCCGACTTCCTGCGCGCCACCGGCTACGTGCCGGTGCGCCCGGAGCGCTTCACCGCCGGCTCCGGTCCGGCCGACGCCCCGGTGACCGGGGTCGAGCTGGCCGATGCCCGGGCGTACGCGGTGTGGGCCGGGCTGCGCCTGCCCACCGAGGACGAGTGGCAGGTCGCCGCCGAGGCGGGGCTGCTGGTGCGGCGGGAACCGCTGGTGTGGAACCTGACCGAGAGCGAGCACTCCGACGGACGTACCCGCTTCGTCATCCTCAAGGGCGGCGCCCAGTACCGGGCGGAGGGCTCCGACTGGTACCTCTACGGTGGCCCGCAACCAGCGGACGTCTCGGTGAAGCTGCTGCTCACCGGCGCCGGTCTCGCCCGCTCCGAACAGGTCGGTTTCCGCTGCGCGACGGACCTGCCGGAGGAGACGGAGGTGACCCGGTGACCGCGCCACTGGACGGGGTCACTGTCGTCGACCTGGCCACCCTCTTCGCCGGGCCGCTCGCGGCGGCGTTCCTCGGTGACTTCGGCGCCGACGTGATCAAGGTGGAGCATCCGGCCAAGCCGGACCCGTCGCGCGGCCACGGCCCGGCCCGCGACGGCATCGGGCTCTGGTGGAAGGTGCTCGGCCGCAACAAGCGCACCGTCACCCTCAACCTCTCCGACCCGGACGGCGCGGCGTTGCTGCGCCGACTGCTCGCCGACGCCGACGTGCTGGTGGAGAACTTCCGACCCGGAACCCTGGAGCGGTGGGGGCTCGGCCCGGCCGAGCTGCACGCGGTCAACCCCCGGCTGGTGATCACCCGGATCAGCGGGTTCGGGCAGGTCGGCCCGTACGCCCGCCGGCCCGGCTTCGGCACCCTCGCCGAGGCGATGAGCGGTTTCGCGGCAGCCACCGGGGAACCGGACGGGCCGCCCACGCTGCCCCCGTTCGGGCTGGCCGACTCGGTGAGCGCGCTCGCCGCCGCGTACGCGGTGATGCTCGCCCTGCGGGCCCGCGACATCACCGGCGCCGGGCAGGTGGTCGACCTCGCCATCATCGAGCCGATCATGGCGATGCTCGGGCCGCAGATCACCTGGTACGACCAACTCGGCTACGTCCAGCCCCGGCTGGGCAACCGGTCCAACAACAACGCCCCGCGCAACACCTACCGGTGTGCCGACGGACGCTGGGTGGCGGTCTCCACCAGCGCGCAGAGCATCGCCGAGCGGGTGCTGCGGCTGGTCGGCCGCCCCGAGCTGATCGACGAGCCGTGGTTCGCCACCGGCAGCGGCCGCGCCGCCCACGCCGACGAGTTGGACGCGGCGGTGAGCGCCTGGGTGGCGCAACGGGACCGCGACGAGGTGGTGGCCGCGTTCGAGAAGGCGCAGGCGGCGGTCGCGCCCGTCTACGACGTGCGCGACATCCTCGCCGACCCGCAGTACGCGGCGCTGGGCACCGTGCGCACCGTGCCGGACGACGAGTTGGGCGAGGTACGGATGCAGAACGTGCCGTTCCGGCTCGCCGAGACGCCGGGCGAGATCCGGCACGCCGGCCGACGGCACGGCCAGGACACCGACGCGGTCTTCGGCGCGCTGGGACTGAGCGCCGAGGAGTTGGTCGCGCTGCGCGAGCGGGGGGTGCTCTGATGCTGTTGAGCTGGCTCTACGTGCCCGGCGACCGCCCGGACCGGTTCGCCAAGGCGGTCGCCTCCGGTGCCGACGCGGTCATCCTCGACCTGGAGGACGCCGTGGTCGCTGGGCGCAAGCCGTACGCCCGGGACGCGGTCGCCGAGTTCCTCACCGAGGCGCACCCGGTGCCCGTGCAGGTCCGGGTCAACGAGCTGACCGGCCCGGACCTCGACGCCGACCTGGCGGCGGTGACCGGCCGACCCGGGTTGGCCGGGCTGCGGCTGCCCAAGGTCGAGTCGGCCGCGACGCTGGCGGCCCTCGCCGAGCGGGTCGACGTGCCCCTGCACCCACTGATCGAGTCGGCGCTCGGGCTGGAGGCCGCGTACCCGATCGCCGCAGCGCACCCCGCGGTGGCCTCGATCGGGCTCGGTGAGGCCGACCTGCGCTCGGACCTGGGGGTGAGTGACGACGACGGGCTGCTCTGGGCGCGCGGCCGGGTGGTGGTCGCGGCCCGCGCGGCCGGTCTGGCCCCGCCGGCCATGTCGGTGTACGCCGACGTCGTCGACCTCACCGGGCTGGCCGCCTCCTGCGCGACGGGTCGACGGCTCGGCTTCCTCGGCCGGGCGGCGATCCACCCCCGCCAACTTCCGGTGATCGTCGACGCGTTCCGGCCGGCCGAGCGGGAGGTGGCCCGCGCCGCAGAGTTGCTGGCCGCCGTGGCGGACGCGCACCAGCGCGACTCGGGAACCGTCGTCCTGCCCGACGGCCGGTTCGCCGACCGGGCGATGGTCGCCGCCGCCCGACGCGTCGTCGACCTCGCCGCCCGCTACGCCGCCTGAGCCCCGCCGGCCGTTCTTCGGCAGCGTCGTCCCTGTGGTCGCGCGGATCACGGCACCGACACCGGGAGTTCACCTGCGTCGGGTGGTCGGCGGGGCGGAGCCAGCTATCGTTGGCTCCGTCGGACACACTGTCCGGCAGTGTGTCCGATCAGTGAGAGCGCAGGCCATGACCTCGAACCGCCCCACCCTGCTGCTCGTCCACGGCGCCTGGCACCAGCCGGCCGTCTGGGACCGGCTCCGGGTCGAACTGGACGTCTTCGGCTACCAGACCCGGGCCGTCGACCTGCCCACCTCGGGGCCGGACGCCCGGGGCGGCATGCGGGACGACGCCGCCGCCGTCCGCAAGGAGATCGCGGCGATCGGCGGACCAGTCGTCGTCGTGGCCCACTCCTACGGCGGCATCCCGGTCAGCGAGGCGGCCACAGGACTCTCCGAGGTCGAGCACCTCGTCTACCTGACGGCGTACCAGCTGGACCGTGGCGAGTCGATGCTCAGCTTCCACGGCGTGCCGGACCCGGTCGAGACCGACGTGTTGATCGCGATCACCGGGGACCCGCGGACGGCGTTCTACGGCGACCTGTCGGACGCCGAGGCCGACGCTGCCATCGGCCAACTGGTCGACCAGCGACTGCGAGCATGCGTGGACCGGGTGAACGAGCCGGCCTGGCGCTCGATCCCATCGACCTACATTGTCTGCACCAACGACCAGGCCATCCCGGTGCCGCTGCAGGAGAAGATGGCCGCCCGGGCCACCAGCGTCCGGCGGATCGGATCCAGCCACTCACCGTTCCTGTCCCGTCCGGCTGAGCTGGCCGCGCTGCTCGACGAGATCGTCACCGCTCGCGGCTGAGCGCGCGCGGCTACCCGGGGTACAGGTGATCGAGTCGGGCGAGGTCGGCGTTGCCGGATCGGACCACGGCAGCCGCCAGCGCGACGGTCGCCGGCTGGACTCCGCTCTGCTGCTCCGAGGTGGCGACCCGGACCGACTGCGCGAGGTGTGCCCGCAGGTGCCCGGCGAGCAGGCGGTGAAACGGCTGCCCGCTGGCCGCCCGCAGCGCGGTCATCTCCTGCGCGGTGACCATGCCCGGCATGTCGTGCCCCTCGTGCGGATTCGTCGTCGGCGCGGCGGCCTCGGCCAGCAGTCGGTGGGCGCGGTCCAGCTCGGCGCGCCGGGTGGTCGCCACCTGGGCTGCCGTCCGCCGCCAGGCCGGGTCGGTGGTCCGCGCCGGCACCAGATCGAGTACGGGCAGCAGGCGTTCGGTCATCGCCACCGTCAGTTGCAGCCAGGCGATGTCGGTGGGGTTGAACGTCGTACCCGTGACGGCCGGCGCGGTCGTCGCCGGCGGCGCGGTCACGGGCGGTGTGGCGGTGCTGGCCGCGTCCCGTGGCCCGGCGCCGCAGCCGGCGACGAGCAGCACGGCAGCGAGCAGGGTGGACGCCGTCGGCTGGCGCATCCGACCTCCCTTCCGCCCAGGGCGGCGGGCCCGGATGACCGGGCCCGCCTCCGTGGGGTGAACCTGTCGGCTCAGATCGGTCGGCCGTCGTGACCGCACTTGATGACGGGACGGATGCAGTCCTGGACCCGGCGGGCCAACTCCGCCACCGGCCAGGCGTTGAAGAAGTCGCCGTGCATCGTGTAGCCCGGCCCGGAGGCCAGCCGGAACCGCGACGGGTCACCGGTGACCGGGTACCGGAGCACCTGGCGCAACTTCGGCACGTGCACCGGGTGGGTGCTCGGGCAGGCCTGGTTCACCGGGTACGCCAGGTGGCTCTTGTGGTCCGGCGAGTCGAGGTCCCGGCCGTTCCAGCACTGCGGGAAGTCCAGGTACGACTCCAGCATCGTGCCCGACGGGCAGTTGACGAAGTCCTTCGACGGGGGCACCTGCCCGGCGTGCAGGCAGGACCAACGGGCGATGCTGTCGTTCGGCCCGGTGGCCTTCGCGTTGCCGGCGACGAGCCGCAACCCCTGCGGGAACGGCTGGGTGTTCGCGACGACGTCGGCGCGTACGCCCTCGCCCAGGTAGTAGAACGTGGCGATCGCCGGCTCCACCGCGACGTTGTCCCGATACAGGGTCGGCACCCAGTACGACGAGACGTCCACCCGCGGGTTGCAGGTGGTCGGCGAGTTGACCAGGTCCGGGAGGGTGGTCTTGGCGTTCGTCACCGTGCTGCCGAAGAAGCTGTGCATGTGCGACGCCCCGGGCAGCCCGGGGAAGACGATCGGGTCGTCCGGCAGCCGGTGGCTGTAGGTGCAGTCGGCCGGGAACTCGGCGACCCGGATGGCGTTGGCGCCGAAGTCAGCGCCGGCCTGGCCGGGGGCGGCGTCGGCCCGGTTGGTGGTGGACACCAGGTACGTGCCGAGTAGCACCAGCAGGGCGCCGATCGCCGTGGCGAGGCGCAGTCGGCGGGGGATGCCGGAGAGGGGTGCGGCCCTGTCCATCATGACTCCTGTCGGGGACGGGTCAGGGACAGCTCCGACGCCGCCGCCGAAGGCATCGGAGTTGTGCCTGGCCAGACTTGGTGGTGGCCGATTGGGCCGGTGTGAGAGAGCGCTCTCACCGCCCCAGCTTCATCCTGAAGTCGACAATTGTCAATACGTGCCGCAGTTGGTGGAAATGACGACGAAGGGCCGGGCCCCGTGGTGGGGGTCCGGCCCTTCGGTCATGTGCGGTGTCAGCTGGTGGCGTAGCCGCGGGTGGCGATCCAGTCGGCGAGGTGCTCGACGCTGATCTGGTAGGCGGCCTGGTTGGGGTCGGCGGAGTCGGCGATGGTGACGGTGTTGCCGTTGTCGCGGTAGCCGACGACGCTGATGTAGTGCCCGCCCTCGTAGGAGTGGGTGGTGCCGTCGGTGTCGGTGCTGGTGCCGGCGATGTTGGCGACCACGGCGCGGCCGTCGTCGACGGTCTTGACGATGTCGGCGCGCAGGGTGTCGGTCTGCTTGCCGTCGGCGTCGGGGGTGCTGATCTCGACGGACCGGTAGGCGTTGGTCTTGCCGGTTTCCTTGTTCAGGACGGGGGTGATGTCGTTGATGGAGTTGGTGCCGGCCTCGGTGGTGCCCATCTCCTTGGCCATGTCATCGACGTTGATGTTCTTGCCCTGAACGGACAGGGCGTTTCGGGTGGCGGCGGGCCCGCAGTAGTAGAAGTTCGGCTGCGCCTCGTAGCGCACGCCCAGTTCCCGCTCACCGTGACCCTTACGGTCGGTCTGGGTTTGGGTGGTGGGCTTGGCGTCGGACGCGGCGTAGGCGGTGGTGACGGGGCCGGCGATGGCGCCTCCGGTGAAGGCGAGGCCGGCGGCGGTCAGGGCGGTCTTACGGATCAGATCGGTACGCATGATGGCGTGCTCCTCTGCATCGGGGGTGCCCCGCACACCACCTCAGGGGTGTGGCCGTGCGGGGAAAGTTCGAGGTGGGTTTTGCCCGGTGACCCGCGAAGGGGGTCGGCGTCGGGACAGGGTGTAACGGTTGCCGGTGGCGGATCATTCCGCCTATCCGCCGGCCGGCTGTGCTGCTGGGCCGTGCGGGGTTGGCCGTTGTGGTCCTCGGCCATAAAGGGTCGGCCGCTGTGGTCCTCGGCCGTGCGGGGGATGTAACCGGGGCGGCCTGCCGGATGTTCCCGGCGGCTGCCCCGCCCCACGACCCGAGAGTCGCGGTGGTCTGCCAGGTATAACGACCCCGGCCGGTCGCCGATTCCGCCGCCGGGGTGGCCCCGACCACCCGACATCCGACACCAAACCAGACAACCCGCCCACCCGGGCCAGCCGGAGAAACGGACACGGCGGCCACGACGGGTGATCGACTCGGGTTCACGGAAGTCGGGGTGTCGGGGTGCCGGGGATACCCCGACTTCATGAAAGCCGAGTGGATCATGCCGGTCTGCGCCGTTCGCGCGCCCCGGACCGGCCTGGGGCGGGGCTGAACGTGACGCGGACTGGCCCGGCCAGGGGGCAGAGCGCCGTGCGGAACCTCGCGCCCCGCATGATCGTGCTCAATCCAGGAAACAGGCCCCTCCCTGCGCCACGAGGCCACTACATCCAGGATCGAGCACGATCATGCGGGTTTCCCGGGTGCCGGGATGCCCCGACATCAAGGAAATCGAGTCGCTAGCGGTCGCCTGTGGCAGCACGCGCGGTGCGGTGCCGCAGCGGCGGAGTGGTCCTGACGTGCGGGTGGGGCAGCCCGAACGCGTCGGACTGCCCCACCCGGGAGTGCGGAGATGCGATCAGAACCCGAGGACGCTCCGTCCGCCGACCACCGGCAGTCGCAGCTCGCTGTCGTTCGGTGCGACCCGCAGTTCGGTGCCGCCCAACGGCAGCAGGGTGTACTCCTGGTCGCTGGAGAAGACGACCACGCCGATCCGGTGCCCCGCCGGGAAGATGTAGTCCTTCGGCTCCATGGTCCACCGGTAGTCGTACAGCTTGCCCTGCTTGACCGGCTCGGTGCGTGCGGCGCTCTTGCGGTTCTGCGGGTCCATCCACCCTCGCGTCACCACGGTCGGGGCGGCGGCCGACCCGGCCGGGCCGTAGTCGACCAGGTACGCGGTGAGGTTCGCGTCCGGCTTGTTGTCGATCGCCATCCGCAGCCGCATCTCCGGACGCCCGGAGATGCGCACGCTCTGCGTCAGCTCGGGGGAGCGGTAGGCGAGTCGGTTGGCGCTCGCGGTGTCCGGGTTGGACACGAGGGTGTCCGGGTGGATGGTCCGGCCCTCGTCGACGAAGCTCTGCTCGACCTTGGCCTTCGGCGGCTTGCCGGTGGTGAGGGCGCCGGGTGCGGTGGCGTCGGTGGCCGCGAAGCGTAGGCCGACCTCCCGCGCGGCCGGGTCGGGCCAGTTGGCGTATGTGGTGTAGGCGCGGTCCTCGCGCTGGAGCACCGCGGTCGGCTCGTCCATGATGCCGTTGCGTACGTTCCACAGCCAGAAGTCGAACCAGCGGTTCTCGGTCTGCTTGTACGTCCACGTCTGACCACTGGGCAGGGTCACCGACGCGCTGCTGCCCGGGCCGCCGTGGCCGCCCTGGTGCAGCCAGATCTTGCGGGGGACGTCGCGCTTGGCGAGCTGGTCCCACCAGCCGGCGAAGTGCTCTGTCTTGACGTTCCAGTCGTTGAGGCCGTGCACGACGAAGACGCTGGCCTTGACGTCGCTGGCGTCGAGGTAGTCGCGGTCGCGCCAGAACGTCGAGTAGTCGCCGGTGACCCGGTCCTGCTTCGCGGTGATCTGCGCGAGTTCGTCGGCGCAGGGTCCTTCGGCGCGGGCCTGCCCGGCGGTGTACTGGGCCAGGATGTCGAGGTCCTCGCCCTGGAACGTCCCGGGTGCGACCACCAGACCGTTGGCCCGGTAGTAGTCGTACCAGCTGCTGATCGCGGAGACCGGCACGATGGTCTTGAGCCCCTTGACGCCCGTGGTGGCCACCTGGTTGGGCAGCGTCCCGTTGTAGGAGACCCCGGTCATGCCGACCGCGCCGGTGGTCCAGCCGGCGGTGACCGGGGCGCCGTTCGCGTCGTACCCCTTGGCCCGGCCGTTGAGCCAGTCGATGACCGCCTTGGTGCCGAGCGTCTCGGCCTGGTCGCCGCTGGTCGGGCAGCCGTCCGAGTCGCCGGTGCCGACGCTCTGGCCGAGCACCACGGCGTACCCGCGGGGCACGTAGTAGTCGTCCAGCGAGCCGGGCAGGTTGGCCTTCGCCTGGGCCCGCTGCGCGCCGGCGTCGAGTGCGCGACGCCCGTCGCGGTCGGTCAGGCCGTTCTGCGGCAGGTCGTCGACCAGCACGCTCGGGTACGGCACATCACCCCAGGTGCCCTTGCGGTACGGGCTGTGCTCGAAGATGACCGGCACCTTGAAGCCCTGTGTGGCGGTTTCCCGGGGACGGGAGATGTCGATCGCCACCCGGTCCGGTCGACCGTCGTGGTCGGTGTCCACCGGGGTCTGGACGAACACCCGCTCCTCGATCGCGTCGGCGAGCGAGAACACCGGTTGGGTCATGCCGTCGCTGACCACGATGCCGGTGGGCGTGGTGGGCGTGGGCGGAGCCGCAGCCGCGGGTGGGGCTGCGCTGAGGACCAGAGCGCCGGACACGCCGACGCTCAGGAGTGCCAGATGACGGGGTCGACGCATGCGCGTCTCCCTTCGGTTGGGCTGGTTGCCGGGGGTCGGCAGGGGCCAATCTCGAAGATCCATTCGTCGTCATGCTAGGTCCGGGCCGGCGTCCCGTCGATCCCTTCGGCCGGGGACGCATCTGTGGTCCACACCGTCGCCACCGGTCCGGCGGGCGGCAATCGAAACGACATCGAACCGAGCCCGGTCGCGAAACAGCGCCGAAACCCTCAGCGCGCGGGCCGGAAAACCCCTTGTCGAGGGGTGCCCGGATGGTCCTTTCCCTGCATATGATCTTGCGGGAAGTCGCCCGAAGAGGCGGTTTCGTCCACATTAGACGAGGAGCGAAATGCTCAGAAAAACGCGGTGGCTGTTGGCCGTCGCCGTTACGGCCACGACGTTGACCGCCCTACCGGGCGGCACCGCCACGGCCGGACCCAGCGACATCGGTCAGACCGGCGCACCCGCAGCCTCGGCCGACGGGAAGACGCACACCGTCACCCTGCTGACCGGGGACGTGGTGACCGTTCGGGACACCGGATCGGGCTGCCCGCAGGCGACGGTGCGGCCGGCGGACGAGAACGCCGTGATCCGCCAGAGCTGCGGCCCCGACGGCCACCTGCACGTCATTCCCGCCCGCGTCGCGTCCCAGGTCGGTTCGGTCCTCGACCCCGACCTGTTCGACGTCACCACGCTGATCGCCGACGGCTACGACGACGACAACTCCGCCGAGCTGCCGCTCATCGTGCAGCCCGCCACCGCGTCCGCCCGGGTCGCCGCGCTCGGTGACGTGCTGTCGCTGCCCAGCATCGGTGCGGTCGCTGGCCGCGTACCCAAGAAGAGCCCGGCCACCGCGAAGCTCGCGACCAACTCGCTGCTCGCCGGCGCGAAGAAGGTCTGGCTCGACCGCAAGGTCCGGGCCACCGCCCTGGCCGGCGGTGGGCGCCCGGCCGGCCTGGACCGCAACCTCGACCAGATCGCCGCGCCGGACGCCTGGAAGGCCGGCTACACCGGCAAGGGCGTCCGGGTCGCGGTGCTCGACACCGGCGCCGACTTCACCCACCCGGACCTGGCCGGCCGGGTCGCCGAGCGGGCCGACTTCACCGCCGAGGGCGGTGACGCCGTCGACCACAACGGCCACGGTACGCACGTCGCCTCGACCATCGCCGGCACCGGCGCGGCCGCCCACGGCCAGCGTCGCGGCGTGGCGCCGGACGCCAAGCTGGTGATCGGCAAGGTTCTCGACGACCACGGCTCCGGCGACGACTCCGGCATCATCGCCGGCATGGAGTGGGCCGCCACCCGGGCCGACGTCATCAACATGAGCCTCGGCGGCAGCGACCCGGACGACGGCAACGACCCGCTCTCGCTCGCCGTCGACGGTCTGAGCAGGTCCACCGGTGCGCTCTTCGTCATCGCCGCCGGCAACAGCGGCGCCGCCATCTCCTCGCCGGGCTCGGCCGCCACCGCGCTGACCGTCGGCGCGGTCGACCGCGACGACAAGCTCGCCGACTTCTCCAGCCGCGGGCCGCTGGTCACCAGCAACGTGGCCAAGCCGGAGCTGGTCGCGCCCGGTGTCGACATCGTCGCCGCCCGGGCCGCCGGCACCAACCTCCAGGATCCGATCGACAGGTACTACGAGGCGATCAGCGGCACCTCGATGGCGAGCCCGCACGTGGCGGGCGCCGCCGCGCTGCTCGCCCAGCGCCACCCGGACTGGACCGGTGAGCGACTCAAGGCCGCCCTCGTCGGCGCCGCCGACCCGCTCAGCGGCATCGACCCGTACGCCGTCGGTGCCGGTCGGCTCAACGCGGCCCGGGCCCTCGGCGGCCCGACCAGCGACCAGCCCGTGGTCAACCTCGGCACCTTCGCCTACCCGCAGTCCGGGACCAGCGAGACGAAGCTGAGCTGGACCGGTGAGTCGACGGCCGTTCTCGACCTCGACGTGTCGGTCGTCAACCACGACGGCCAGCCGGTGCCGCGCGGCGCGGCGTCGCTCTCGACGAGCCGGCTGACGCTCACGCACGGCACCACCGCCGCGGCGACCCTGCGGGTCAACCGTGCGGCGCTGGCCGCCCGACCGGGCTTCTACCTGGCCACCGTCACCGCCCGTTCCGGCCGCAAGCTGGTCGCGACGACCCCGGTGAGCTTCTACGTCGAGCAGCCCAGCTACGACCTGACGATCCAGACGAAGCCGCTGCCGGGCCTGAAGGACGGCGCGGAGAGCTGGATCAACCTGATGGTCACCAACCTCACCGACCCGGTGATCTACTACGGCGGCGCGGGCGGTACGCCCGGAGACACCTTCACGCTGCGGGTACCGGCCGGCCGGTACGCGGTCCTCGGTTCCTCCGTCGCCTACTACGTCGACAGTGACGTGCTGGAGACGACGCTCGCCGCCGAGGCCGACCTGGACGTGCGCGGCGCCCGGACCGTGACGCTCGACCCGGCGCGGGCCAAGCCGGTGACGGCGACTGTCGACGGGGTGCCCACCACGCCCACCCGGACCGACTTCACAAACGTCCAGACCGCGCCGAACGGCCTGTCCTGGTGGCACCAGATCAGCGGGTACGGGACCAAGACGACGGTCCGCACCACCGCGCTGCCCAAGCCCACCGTCGGCTCCCGGCGCACCTGGGCGGCCGTCAACCTGGACTCGCCCACCGGCACCGCCAACCCGTACCGCTACAACCTGGTGCACGAGTACGCGGGCGGCGTGCCGGCCGACCCCGCCTTCCGGGTGAACAAGGCCGAGCAGGCCAAGCTGGCCCGGATCGACGAGCGGTTCCACCAGACGGATTCGCCGGAGATGTTCACCCAGCTGGTCCGTACCGGCACGACCCGCGACGGGGTGGGGGTCACCCAGACCCACGAGGGGAACCTGCCGCCGTACCGGACCGACTACCTCTCGCCCGACATCCTCTGGGCCGACCAGGGCGTCTACGGCGGACTGGCCGCCGACGAGGCACCCCGCAGCTACCAGCCCGGCAGCCGGCAGACCAAGATCTGGGCGCGTCAGCCCCTGCACTCCGACTGGTACGACGACCCGGCCGGCGCCGAGTGGAGCTGCGCCACCGCGCCGTCGCGGACCCGGGGCAACCTGCACCTCGACCTGGTGTCGCTGACCGACAAGCACCAGCGGGCCGACTGCCTGCAGGGCGAGGCGATCGGCGTGAAGCGCAAGCTGTCGCTGTACCGCGACGGCAAGCTGGTCGACGAGCGGTCCGGCCCGTACGGCGACTTCACCGTCGGGCAGTCGATGGCCGACTACCGGGTGACCCTCGACGTCGACACGAGCCTGATCCTGCCGATCTCCACTAAGGTCAACACCTCGTGGACGTTCCGGTCCGCCGGCCCCGACGGGACCGGGACCGTGCCGTTGCCGCTGCTCGCGGTCGACTACGCCCTGCCGATGGACCACAACAACCACCCGGTCGACGGAACGGCCGAGCTGGTCGTCCGGCAGGCGCACGGTGTGAAGGCGCAGAAGGTGACGTCGTTCCAGGTCTGGACCTCGACCGACGACGGTGCCACCTGGACGTCGGCCCGGGTCACCGGCAGCGGCGACAGCTACCGGGTCGCGCTGCCGAAGGCCACCTCCGGGCAGCCCGTCTCACTACGGG
The DNA here is from genome assembly GCF_042869175.1 of Micromonospora sp. NPDC007208. Taxonomy (NCBI): domain Bacteria; kingdom Bacillati; phylum Actinomycetota; class Actinomycetes; order Micromonosporales; family Micromonosporaceae; genus Micromonospora; species Micromonospora sp. NPDC007208. The sequence goes on from NZ_JBIAFG010000001.1 coordinate 175,700, forward strand.
TGAAGGCCACCGCCAACGGCGGTAGCGGAATCGACCAGACCATCATCCGGGCGTACCACGCCGGCTGACCGTCGACACGGTGGTGCGGCCCGGCTCCGGTCGGGTCGCACCACCGCTCTGTGTCGCTGGCCGTCACTGGCCCTCCCACACCGCCTTCGCCCCGGAGTCGCCGGTGCGGACCACGTAGTACACGGTGACGGCGGCGGCCACCAACGACAACACCTGCAACGCCGGGGTCAGCAGCCGGGGGCGCGCACCCTCGGCAGGCCGCGGCGGGACGAGCCGGACCAGTGCCAGGGCCACGACTCCCAACCCGATGCTGGTGTAGAGCGTCATGTCGCCGAACTCCTGGTGCGCCTGCAGCTTCGGGAGGAACTCGGGCGTGACCCGGTTGGCGGCGCGCATCCGCTCGAGGAAGGCGTCACCGGAGAGCTTCGTCAGCAGAGCGGCGACCGGCGCACCCACGGCGAGCAGCCCCAGCACCCACCGGGTGTGCGGCCGGATCGGCGGGACGAACGCGTAACCGACAGTCAGCAGGGCCAGCAGCGGCACGAACGCCACCGCGGCGTGCAGCAGCAGAGGGTGGGCCGGGATGCCCATGAACTCCTCGAACATCGGCGTCTCCTCCGGTGACATCGGCCTGGACGTTGATCGTCCGCACCGGGACGCTATCGGTACCACGCGGGCGTGTCACCCCCGTCGATCGCTCACCTGTCGCAGCGCAGGGCGGCCAGGTCGACGGCGTCCGCCATCGCCTGCATGCCCTTGTCGTTCGGGTGGATGTGGTCTCCGCTGTCGAGGAACGGCAGCAGCGCCTGCGGGTCGTACGGGCTGCGGGTGATCCGGTCGAAGTCGACAACGGCGTCGAACACCCCACTGTGCCGGATCCAGTCGTTGACGCCCTGGCGCACGGCCTCCCCTGCGGCGTCGTACTCCGGCCAGCCCTTGTACGCCATGACCGTGGCGCCGACGACGCACCGGCCGGCCGCGTGCGCCCGGTCGGCCAGCTGCCGGTAGCCCGTGGTCAGGTCGTCCACGGTCACACCGGTGTGCGCCTTGATGTCGTTGATGCCCTCGTACACGAAGACCGTGTCGACCCCGGGCTGGGAGAGCACGTCACGATCGAACCGGCGCAGCGCAGCCTCCCCGGCGCCGTCGGCGAGCACCTTGTTGCCGGAGATTCCGGCGTTGGCCACGCCCCTGACCGGGCTGTCCGGCACGGCCTGGAGCCGTCGGGAGAGGTAGTCGGGCCAGCGCCGGTTCGCGTCCGTGCTGGACGCCCACCCGTCGGTGATGGAGTCGCCGAGGGCCACCACCGAGCCGGTCGCGGTGGACGTCCGCACGCTTACCGCGTCCAGCCAGTACCAGGAGGTCATCGAGTCGGTCCAGTTGGTCGCCGCCTCCTCGGCGGCGTGCTCACCGGCGGTCGCGTACGACGTCTGCAGGGCCATGCCGTGCCCGCTGGTCGGGCCCTGCGCGCCGGTGACGTAGAGGCTCACCACGAGATTGCTCTGGGCGGCCAGCCTGCCCGGCAGCGGGTCGCTGAGGATCGTCTCGCCGGCCGCGACGGTGACCGACGGCTGCCCGCCGAACGTCAGCCGCCGGTTGCTGCCCCGGACCAGCTCGGCGCCCTGCCGCTGCAACCCGGCGTACGCGCTGGCGAAGGTCACCGGGTGCTCGCCGAAGGCGTTGGTGAGGCGGATCCGCAGGGCGTCCCCGCCGACGCTGGTGCGTACCACCAGCCGGTAGCTGCGCTCGGCGGGCCCGGCGCCCTGCCGGTCGGCACTGGCGGCCCAGGTGACCGCGAAGTGCCGGCCGTCACCGACCGCCGGGTCTTGGCGCGTCCGCGCCTGCGCCGTCGACCCGACCAGGGGTACGCAGAGCAGCGCGGCGACGGCGGCGGCCACCCCGCGCCTGGCGAAGCCGGCCCGCATCAGAGGTTCCTCAGGGTGACCGACTCGCCGGGGCGCAGGGTGACCTGGCGGGAGCGGCCGTTGGCCAGCACGGTCGTGCTGCGGCCACCGACGCTTGTCAACCGCGCCTGGGTGACCCGCCCGTCGCGCCAGCTGAGGTCGGCGGTGAAACCACCGCGTACGCCGACACCGGCCACCGAACCGGCGGACGCCCAGGCGGCGGGCAGCGCCGGCAGCAACTCGACGTGACCGGGCCGGGAGTAGAGCAGCATCTCGATGATCGCGGCGGGGGTGCCGAGGTTCGCGTCGATCTGGAAGATGCCCCGGCCGGGGTTCGTCTCGTAGATGTCGAAGAGGTTCATGGCGCTGCCGTTGCTGCCGTTCGTCGACGGCCGCAGGTTGTTGACGATGAGCTGGTACGCCTTCTCCGCGTTCTTCAGCCGTGCCCAGCACAGGCTGCGCCACGCGTTGGCCCAGCCGAAGCTGTTCATGCCGCGGGCGGTGAGCAGGGCGGTGGCACCGGCGACGATCGCGGCGGGGGTGGAGCCGTCCGGGCGGATCCGGTCACCGGGGAAGAGACCGATCAGCGGGGAGAGGTGCCGGTGCGTGGTCTCACCGAGGTTGTCCGGTGACATCCACTCCTGCAACCAGCCCGAGGTGGGGCTGACCTCCGGCAGGTAGAGGCGCTTGCGGAGCGCGTCGACGCTCCGGGCGTGGTCGGCGTCGCGGCCGAGCACCCGGGCGGCGGTGTGGTAGTTCTCGAAGAGGTTCCACACCAGCTCCTGCGAGTAGGTGTTGCCCCGGGTGTCCTGCGGCCCGTGCTCGGCCGACCAGTCCCGGTCGGCGACCAGCACCTCGCGCGCGGCACCGGACGCGTCGGTGACGGTCGCGGTGACCAGTCGGGTCTCCCAGAACTCCACGGCACCCTTGACGACCGGGTAGATCTTCGCCAGGTAGGCGCGGTCCTGGGTGTACTCGTAGTGCTCGAACAGGTTCTGGCAGAGCCATGCGTTACCGCTCGGGTGCCACCACCAGCCGCTCCCGCCGTACGGGTTGGTGGAGAAGGCGACGGCCCAACCGGCGACCCGGCCGCTGGTGTTGCGGAACCGGTTGGTCGGAGTGTTGAAGAGTCGCTGGGTGACCTCGGTCCAGACCGGCAACTGCGAAACGCAGTAGTCCGCGTACGCGTCGAAGGTGTCGGTGAGGCCGGCCCGGTCGGCCGGCCAGTAGGTCATCTGGATGTTGACGTCGCTGTGGTAGTCGCCCATCCAGTCCGGGTCGTTGCCGTCCAGCCACGGGCCCTGCAAACCGATCGGCAGGCTGCCCCGCGACCCGGAGATCAGCAGGTACCGGCCGAACTGGAGGTACGCGGCCTCCAACTCCGGGTCGGGGACGTTGTCCCGCCAGCGCGCCTGCACCCGCTCCCAGGTGTCCAGTTCCCGTTGCGCGGCGGACGACGTGCCGAGGTCGATGGCGAACCGCTCGAACGCCGGTCGGACGTCGGCGACGTGGGTGTGCAGCAGTTCGCGGACCGAGGCACGCGCCGCGGCCAGGACCTTGTCCCGGGCCAGCCGTTCCGGTTGCGCCGATTCGTCGCGGAACCCGGTGGCGGCGGTCGGCGCGTAGGAGGTGCCGCCGCTGACGATGACGGTGAGGTCCCGGCAGTCGGTGAAGGAGATCGATGTCCCGGTTACCGCCACCGCCCCGGTGCCGCTGTACGCGGTGACGGCGGCACCGTAGCGCAGCCCGTTGGCGAAGGAGGCGCCGAACGACGCGTACCGGCCGGTGGGGTCGGCGGTGGTGGACTCGCCGTGGGTGCCGGCCAGGGCGACGGTGCCGGTGTACGTGCCGCCGCCCTCCGAGGTGAAGTGCAGGACGATGACGTCGTCCGGGCGGCTGGCGAAGACCTCCCGTCGGTAGCCGACCCCACCGATGTCGTACGCGGCGCTGACCAGCCCCTGCGCCAGGTCGAGGGTGCGGCGGTAGGCGTCCACCGCGCCGAGGTCGTGCCCGGGGATGTCGACGGTGAGCGTGGCCAGCATGGTGAGCGAGCCGAAGTCCTCGCGCCCGTAGGGGAACTGGCCGCCGCCGTCGAGCGTGTCGTTGCGGCCACCGGTCCAGAGCGTCGCATCGGTGATCGTCAGGAACTCCCGGGACGGGTCGTTGCTCGCGAGCGCCCCGAGTCGGCCGTTCCCCACCGGCAGGCCCTGCTCGATCATCGAGGTGGCCGAGCCGGGTGCCCGCCACCAGAGCTGGTTCCTCGCCGCGACGCTCGGGGCGAGCATCGGCGACGCGGTGGGACGCCGGGGCGCGGGCGTCGCGGCGAAGGCGGGTAGGCCGCCGAGTGCGGTGGCCGCGCCGGCGGTGGCGGCCAACGCGAGGAAGCCGCGACGGCTCGGGTGGTTGTCGCGCGTGCTGCGGATCTCCATGTCGGGTTCTCCAACCTGGGCGTTCGAGGGGATGCGCGCGCGGCGCGGCCCGGCTGTCGCGCCGGGCCGCGCCGGGCACGTCAGAGGGTCTGGGGTACGGCGATCCGGTCGATGTCGGGGGAGTACCAGGTGCCGCTGTCGAAGGTGATGGTGTTGACGCCGGCCTTCAGCGCCAGCTGGACGGAGACCGTCTCGACGGTGCCCCAGTCACCCGTGGAGGGGAACTTCAGGTAGCTGCCGTTGCCGCTGTTGGAGGAGACGTGCACCGACCGCGCGTCACCGCTGACGTAGGAGACGGCGACGGTGTAGATGCCGTCCTTGCGTACGGTGACGTCGTTGAACCGGACCGCGCCGCCGACGTAGAGGTTGCCGACCTTCTGACCGCCGGAGCAGGCGTCACAGCCGCCGACGGAGGCGTTGCCGGTCAGGGTGTTGACCGGAGCCTCCGCCTCGTAGCTGGTCGAGGTGAGCGCGGTCCCCGGCCGTACGGTGAACAACCGCGAGCCGTGCGCGGGCAGCGCCGCGGTGACGGCGTTCTTCTGCGTCCCGAGGTCGCGGCGGTTCCACACGTCCCGCACCGAGGCGTTGCCGGTGAACGCGAACGACGCCCAGTGCGCGGTGACCGACGCGGGCGCGTCGCCGAGGTTGAACAGCGCCACGGTGTAGCTGCCGTCCGGGTTCTTCGCCCCCCAGACCTGCTGGTCGCCGGCGGGGGTGACCGGCCGGGCTGGCGCGCCCCCGTTCTGGTCGATGGCGATGACCTCGCGGTTGGTCAGCAACGACAACCCGTAGTCGTCGAGGCGGGTGATGTCGTCCCCGGTGTACAGCGGCGACTTCGAGATCGCCCACAGCGTCGCGTACGACTGGCGCTCGGCCCGGGTGAGGCCGTCCATCTCGCCGTTGCCCACGTTGAGCGAGTCGAGGTCGTTCCACCCGCCGGGGCCGGCCTTGCGGCTCCAGGCCGGCGCGTCGTCGAAGCGGTCGTCGACCGAGTTCTCCCAGCTGACCAGGGTGTTGCAGTAGCACTCGACGTCGGTGTCGATGCGCCACCCGTTGGAGTACCGCTTCCAGTCGGCGGCGTGGTTGATGTCGAGCGACCAGGACAGTTCGAGGTGGATCGGGCGGCCGGCGGTGGCGATGGCCTTCTGCCAGGCGGCCACGTCGGCCACGTTGTCGTAGTTGTCGCCGGACTTGAACGAGCCCGGGCCGACCCCGTCGAGCTTCAGGAAGTCGTAGCCCCAGTCGGCGAACATCTGCGCCTGCGAGTCGATGTACCTCTGCGCGCAGGGGTTGTCGAAGTTCAGCTTGTACGCGCTGTCCCAGCCGTTGGTGGTGCGCAGGTCCGGGTAGACGATGTCGGCGGTGGTGCAGTCGGGGGCGTTCCAGATCGCCGCTTCGCCGTTGGCGTACGCCTCCTTCTCCAGCCCGACGGGCAGGTAGATGCCGGCCTTCAGCCCCTTGCCGTGGATGTGCTCGGCGACGGCCTGCATCCCGCGCGGGAACCGCACCGGGTCGGGGGTCTGCCGGGCGTACTGGTCGAAGCGCGGCACCCAGTCGTTGTTACGCCACCAGCCGGCGTCGATGTTGACGTACTCGTAGCCGTACGGCTTCAGCTTGGTGGCCAGGGCGTCGGCCTGCTTCAGGACGTTGGCCTCGGTGAGGTAGCTGTAGTCGCCGTCGGGGTTCAGGCCCGGGTACTTCGAGGACTGCATGGTCCAACTCGTCCACCCCATGAAGGGGCGCTGCACGACGTCCGCCGCGGCCGGCGTGGGGGTGGCTTGGGGTGCGGCGGTCGTCGGTGCGGCCTGGGCCGGGGCGGCGCCCGCGGCGAGGAGCACGCCCAGCGCCGCCGCGACGAGCGGCACCCGGGTGCGAGGCTGTTCGCGCGGAGTTGTCGGTGACGGCATGGTCAACCTCCTGGTGGCACGGTGGGTCGAGTCGAGCGCTATGGACGGCCAATGGCCGGGATGACGCCGGGTCAGGGGACGACGAGCGACTGGATGCTCACGGCCGCCGCCGCGCGGGCCCACTCCTCGAAGGGCAACGGGCGGATGGAGAGGGGGCACCGCGCGGCGGCGCCGAAGGCCTGCCGTTCGAAGCTGGCCCGGATGTGGCTGTCGAACAGGTCGTACGCGGCCAGCCCCTCACCGGAGACGACGATGCGGGTGGGACCGACCAGGTTCGCGACGGCCGCGATGCCGCAACCGATCGCGCCGCCGGCCCGGGCGAAGACGGCCCGCACCTGCTCGTGACCGGCGCGGGCCAGGGCCACCGCGTCGTCGATGGTGAGGTCGGGGCGGCCGGTGCGGTCCCGGGTTTGGGCCACGATGGCGTCGGTGCCGGCGATCGACTCGACGCAGCCGCGACCACCGCAGTGGCAGTCCGGGCCGGTGGCGTCGACGGTGAGGTGGCCGATCTCGCCGGCCACACCGTACGACCCGGAGACCAGGCGGCCGTTGACGACGAGGCCACAGCCGATGCCGGTGCCCACGGTGACCAGGGCGAACGACTCGGCGCCCACCCCCTCGCCGAACCAGTGCTCGGCGGCGGTGAGGGCCTTGACGTCGTTCTCCACGGTGACGGTGAGACCGGTGCGCTGGGCGGCGAGTCGACCCAGCGGCACGTCCCGCCAGTGCAGGAACGGCGAGTAGCGCACCAGGCCGATACCACGGTCGATGTCACCGGAGAGGGCCAGCCCGAGCCGGCGGACCCGGGTGCGGTCACCGGGGAACGCGCCGAACAGGTCGTCGGCGAGCCGGCCGACCTCGGTGAGGACCGCGTCGACGTCGGGGTCGTGCAACGGCCGGCGGGCGCTGGCATGGACCTGCGCGCGCAGGTCGCAGACCACGCCGATCACCTCGTCGGCGGTGATCTTCACGCCGAGGAAGAACTCGCGTTCGGCGCGTACCGCGAGAGGGCTGGCGGGGCGTCCGGCGCCCGGCCCGGAGCGCTCGGTGGCGGCCAGTTCGTGCAGGTAACCCAGGTCGATGAGCGGCCGGGCGGCCTTGGTGACGGCGGCGGAGGAGAGCCCGAGCCGGCGGGCGAGCGCGACCCGACTCACCGGCCCCTCGGTCAGCACCGTCGTGAAGACCGCCGTCGCCGCCGGTGGCCCGGCGAACGTACCGGTGTCGATCCCAGGAAACATGGACGAAATCTAAGGCGAATATTTAACTTCTTCAAGTATTGATTTGCCTCAGTGCTCCGTCCTAGAGTCGGCGATGCGCCGGCCACGGCAAACTCAGGTCGCCGCCGCGCGTACGCCGAGGCCGACCAGAAGCACGCCGGTCAGCCGATCGAGCGCTCGTCGCACCGATGCGGTGCGCAGCAACCGGGCGGCGGCACCCGAGACGACGGTCCAGCCGGCGAGCCAACAGGTGTTCAGCGCGGCGTGCGCCGTGGCGAGAAGCACCATCGGCACCAGCACCGGTCGGCCCGGTTCCAGGAACTGCGGTGCCAACGTGAGGTAGATGGCGGCGGCCTTCGGGTTTAGCACGTTGCCGAGCAACCCTTGCAGGTACGGGTGGTTCACCCGTCAGGGCAGCCTTCGGGCGGAAACCGTCGGTCGCCGTGCCGCCCCCAGACGACGGCGCGACGCGGACCAGAGCATCCAGAGCCCGAGCCCGACCAGACCAGGAAACCGAGCACCGCGACCCCGTGCATGCTCAGACCACCACCCGGTAGTGGGTGGTGAACAGTCCGGCGTCGTCGTACACGTGGAACGCGACGCCGGGCGGCTGGGTCTGGGTGGCCAACGGCCCCTCGCCCTCCCAGGGCATCCGCAGGGTGGAGACCACACCCGGCGCGATCCGCAGTGGACGGCCCGCGAAGGTGCTCGCGGCGGCGGTGTGGAAATGCCCGGTCAGCACGGCGACGACCTGTGGGTGGGCGGTGACGAGTTCGGCCAGGGGGTCGGCCGGCAGTAGCCGCATCGGATCGATGACCGGGTGGTGCAGCACCACCGGCGGGTGGTGCAGGGCGATGAACGTCGGCGTCCCGGCCGGCACCGAACCCAGCTCGCCGGCGAGCCAGGCCATCGTCTCGTCGTCCAGGTGACCGTCGTCGGCACCGGGCACGGAGGAGTCGGCGAGGAGGAAGACCGCTCCGGCCACGTCGCGGCGGGCGTTGATCGGGCCGGTGCCGCCGCGGTCGTCACCGAGCAGACCCTTGCGGTACGCGTCACGCACATCGTGGTTGCCGGGACACACCATGACCGGCAGCGGGGACTCGAAGAGCTTCGCGGCGGTCTCGTACTCGGCCACCTCGCCGTGGTCGGCGATGTCCCCGGTGATCAGGATCGCGTCGACAGGTCGTGGCAGGGCGTGCAGGTAGTCCATGACCCGGGCCGTCCGCTCGGCCGACCGGGGGTGGCTGTCGAGGTGGGTGTCACTGAGGTGCGCGATGACCAGCACGAAGTGTCTCCTAACGGCTATCAACATCAGAGCCGGCGGGGACGCTACTCTCGGCCAGGTTGGCCGCGCGCCGCGGCGGGCCGAGGCCGACCGCGGCGCGACAGCCGGCGCGGTCAGCTCCGGGAGCGCGGCAGGCAGTCCTTCTTGTACTTCAGGCCCGAACCGCACCAGCAGGCGTCGTTGCGCTCCGGTGGCCAGGCGATCCGTGCGCTGGGCCGCGCCGACACCTCGGCCGCGTAGCCGGCCCGGACCGCCGGATCGGCCGGATCGCCGCCACGTCGACCCGCGAACGCGGTCAACCCGGCCACTGTCGCGCCGAACACACCCAACCCGGCCTGACCGGCGCCTCTGAGCCGAACCAACTCCGTCTCCAACCGGCCCCGGTGCGCGTCCCAGTCCGGCCCGTACACCTCCGTGAGGGCGGGATGCTCCGCGAGCAGGCGATCGAACTCGTCCCGCGGCCAGAAGAGCAGGTCCGACTCGGCGTCCCGACGCTCCCCGGCCCGCCGCACGAGCTGGGTCTCCAGCCGGTCCGCCAGGTCGTCCTGCCGGTCGTGCGGCAGGTTCAGGTTTCGGCGTACCCGATGCCGCTGTTGCAACAGGAAGAAGGTCACACCGGGCGCGTCCGGCGGACCGAGATCGACCACCGGGTCGATCGTGGTGCTGGCCGGGCCGGACGCCGCGGCCGCCCGTTCGTTGAGCAGTGTGTCGACCGCCTCGCTCAGCCACGTCTCGGCGGTCGTCGAACGCCCACCGGCGTCCAGCGCGGCACTGACGTAGGCGGGGGCGTCGGGCTGCACGAGCAGCAACGGGCGCAACGCCGTCAACTCCGCCATCGCCTCGTCGTCGTGACCGCCGGCCCGGAACAGGGCGCGGGCCCGCAGCGCGCGGGCGAACCCGGCCCGAGGGTCGTCTCCGGACGGGTACGCCGCCAGGGCCCGCTCCGCGTACCGAAGCGCGGCCTCGGGCCTGGCCCGGATCTCCGCGATCTCGGCGGCCAGCGTCAGCGCGTCCCCGGCGTCGTCCGGATCTTCCAGCCGGCCCTGCTCGGCGGCCTCCGCGAGGTCGGCGGCGACACCGAGCGGATCGGCCGTCCCGAGCGCCGAGCGGCGAAGTTCAGCGAGGTCAGCCTTGGTGAGTTTCTCTCTCGTCGGCACGATCTCACGGTACGTCGGGGTGCTCGCGGTATGCGGGCAGATCACCTGTAACGCCGCTCTCATGCCGCCCGCCGGGCGCGGACTACGACCAGGCGCCGGCCGCCGCAGCCTGAGCGGCGTAGCTGTCGAAGTCCAGCGGCTCCCGTCCGAGAACCCGACGTACCCCGTCGGTCGGCTCGGCGAGATGGCCCGCCCGCATCCCGGCGAACAGGGCGTTCAGCGCCGTGGCCGTCTCCGCCGGGTAACCCTCGGCGAGCAGTTCGGCGTGGTACTGCTCCGGGGTGAGCTCCACGTAACGGATCGAACGGCCGCTCACCCGGGCGATCGTCGCCACCGCAGCGGCGAAGGTGAGCGCACGGGGGCCGGAGAGGTCGTACACCTGTTCGTGGTGACCTGGCGACGTCAACAGCGTCGCGGCCACGTCGGCGACGTCCTGGGCGTCGACGAACGGCTCCGCGGTGGCTCCCATCGGCAGGGCCAGCCGACCGTCGAGCAGCGGTTGGCGGAACAGGTCCTCGCTGAAGTTCTGACTGAAGTTGTTCGGCCGGATGATCGTCCACTCGATGCCGGACTTCCGCACCGCCTCCTCGGCGGCGACCATGCCGGGGGAGAAGTCACCGACCCGGTCGATCCCCCGGCCGGAGAGCGCCACGATGCGGCCGACACCCGAGTCGACCGCCTGGGTCACGAAGTCGCTGGCCAGCGCGGGGTCCTCCGGCGCGAGCAGGTAGACAGCCGAGGCGCCCGCCAGGGCCGGCCGCCAGGTGTCCCGCCGCGCCCAGTCGAACCGCACCTCACCGGAGCGCGAAGCGGCGCGGGCGTGCCGACCCGCCGCCCGCAGTGTCTGGACCAGCCGGCGACCGGTCTTGCCGGTGCCGGCCATCACGAGTGTCGAAGGTGCGTCCGTCGTCATGGCCACGAGTCAACCCGCCCGGTCGCGGGCGGGACATGTCCTGTCGTACGACGGGCATGTCCGATCGTCCGCGAGCTGTCCAGCGCGATCTATCGTCGATGTCATGGACCCGTTCGACAGTCTGCTGCGGGGTGTGCACGCCGAGGGCACGGCCTTCGGCCGGTCGGTGCTGACACCGCCGTGGGCGCTGCGGTTCACCGACGGCGCGCCGCTGACGCTCTGTGTCCCGATGCGGGGCGAGGGCTGGATCTCCCATCCGGAGAGCGACAAGCCGCGCCTGGTCCGGGTCGGGGAGGCGGCCACCGTGCGCGGGCCGGCGCCGTTCGTCTTTTCCGCCGAGCCCCGGTCGAGCTTCGAGCCCGGGGAACTCCGGGACGTCCGGCGCGGCCAGACCGGGGTGGTCGACGCGGTGGGCGCGGATCACAGCGACCGTCTCGTGCTGCTGGTCGGGGTCTACCACGTCCGGGGTCGGGTTCCCCAACGGCTGCTGGGCGCGCTGCCGCCGGTGCTCGTGGTGCCGGAGGACCAGGACTGCGCCGCGCTGCGCGACTACCTGGACGCCCAGCTCGACGCGGGCCGGCCCGGACGGCAGGTCGTGCTGGATCGACTGCTGGACTGGTTGTTGGTGTGCACGGTGCGGGACTGGTTCGACCAGCCGGAGGCCGAGGCGCCCGGCTGGTACCGCGCGCTGGGCGACGACACCGTCGGTCCGGCGCTGCGGGCCATGCACGACGCGCCGGGCCGGCCGTGGACACTGGCCAGCCTGGCCGCGCAGGCCGGGGTGTCCCGGTCCACACTGGCCAAACGGTTCACCGCGCTGGTGGGCGAACCGCCGCTCACCTACCTGACCGACTGGCGCATGACCCTGGCCGCCGACATGCTGGCCGAATCGACGGCGACTGTCGCCGCCGTGGCGCGTCACCTCGGGTACGCCGACGCGTTCGGCTTCAGCGCGGCCTTCAAACGCGTGCACGGCATGAGCCCGAGCGGGCATCGACAGCTCGCCCGCGTCGACGCCACGGCGGCGTGACCGGCAGTCGACAGCCGCTCTGCAAGGCCCTGAGCCGGTCGACGAGTGGCCGCAGAACCAACGAACTACGGTCATCTGCCGTCAACCCGCCGTCGGTAGCGTCCGGTCGCCAGTTTCCCGACCAGGTCGCACAAAGGCGGAGTTATGGGCACCGTGGATCGCCGTACGTTCCTCAAGGCGATGGGAGTTCCCGCGATCGGCGCGGCGCTCCCGTTGGACCTCAGCAAGGCGCTCGCCATCCCGGCGAACAACCGGACCGGCTCGATCAAGGACGTCGAGCACGTCATCATCCTGATGCAGGAGAACCGCTCCTTCGACCACTACTTCGGCACCATGCGGGGTGTACGCGGCTTCGGTGACCCCCATCCGGCGACACTGCCGTCCGGCAAGGACGTGTGGCACCAGCCCAGCGGGGCCGACGAGCTGCTGCCCTTCCGCCCCGAGGTGAAGGATCTCGGCCAGACCTTCCTGCCGGACCCGCCGCACGGCTGGAACGACGGGCACGCCGCCTGGAACGACGGCCGGTTCGACAAGTGGGTGCCGAACAAGGGCGTCACGGCGATGACCTACCACACCCGCCAGGACCTGCCGTACCACTACGCGCTCGCCGACGCCTTCACCGTCTGCGACAGCTACCACTGTTCGCTGATGGGGCCGACCGACCCGAACCGCTACCACATGTGGAGCGGCTGGGTCGGCAACGACGGCAAGGGCGGCGGCCCGGTCATCACCAACGCGGAGGCCGGTTACGACTGGTCCACGTACCCGGAGCGGCTGGAGCGCAACGGCATCTCCTGGAAGATCTACCAGGACGTCGGCACCGGTCTCAACGCCGCCGGGTCCTGGGGCTGGACGAACGACCCGTACATCGGCAACTACGGCGACAACTCGCTGCTCTACTTCCACCAGTACCAGAACGCGCAGCCCGGAACGCCGCTGGCCGACAGGGCCAAGACCGGCACCGAGGTCAGGACCCAGGGCCGCGACCCGGAGGCGCTGCTGGCCGACTTCCGCGCCGACGTCGAGGCGGGACGCCTGCCGGAGGTCTCCTGGATCACCGCGCCGGAGGCGTACACCGAGCACCCGAACTGGGAGCCGGCGTACGGCTCCTGGTACATCTCCCAGGTCATCGACATCCTCGCCGCGAACCCCGAGGTGTGGAGCAAGATGGCGCTCTTCATCACGTACGACGAGGAGGGCGGCTTCTTCGACCACGTGGTCCCGCCGACGCCCCCGCAGACCCGTGAGCACGGGCAGTCGACAGTGCCGACCACCAACGAGATCTTCCCCGGCGACGCCGACCACCCGGCCGGGCCGTACGGCCTCGGCATCCGGGTGCCGATGGTCATCGTCTCGCCGTGGACGCGCGGCGGCTACGTGAACTCGCAGGTCTTCGACCACACCTCACTGATCAAGTTCCTGGAGGCGCGGTTCGGGGACGGCCGGCCGGACCTGATCGAGAAGAACATCACCCCGTGGCGGCGAGCCGTCGTCGGCGACCTGACCACGGCGTTCGACTTCCGGCACCCGAACCGCTCGCGCGAGGTCAGGTTGCCCGACACCGACGATTTCAAGCCCGAGGATCTGGTCCGGCACCCCGACGAGGTGCCGGTCCCGCCGGCGGACCAGCGGCTGCCGAAGCAGGAGCACGGGGTACGCCCGGCGCGGCCGATCCCGTACACCCTGCACGCCGACGGGCGCCTCGGCGACGACTCGTTCCGGATCGACTTCCGCAACTCCGGCGGGGTCGCCGCGGTCTTCCAGGTCCGCCAGGCGGGCAGCGCGGACGCCCCGCGCAGCTACACCGTCGAGCCGGGCAAGCAGCTGACCGACACCTGGCCGGTCACCTCCGGGTACGACCTGTCGGTGCACGGACCGAACGGGTTCTTCCGCCGGTTCACCGACGGCCGGTCCCACCTCGACGTCACCCCCTCGTACGACGAGCGCGACTACAAGCTCGCCCTCACGCTGAAGAACCGCCTGTCGAAGCGGGTCGAGGTGACCGTCCGGGACGGGTACAACTCGCGTCCGGTCACGTTGTCGCTGCGCCCCGGCGAGACCGAGCGCGCCACCTGGGCGCTCGCCCGCACCCACGGCTGGTACGACCTGACGGTCTCCGTCGCCGGTGACGCCGACTTCGCGTACCGCTGCGCGGGTCATGTCGAGAACGGCAAGGACAGCATCAGCGACCCGGCCCTCGGCGGCCTGGTCTAAAGCGGTGTCGCGTCACCCGGGCCGCTGCCGGCCCGGGTGACGCGGGTCGCCTCGCTGTCGGCCCGCGGCCTCGTCGCGCAGCCCCGGACGTCCGTTGGTTGGAGGCTCATCACGGCCTCCGCCCGCCCGGACCCTCCGTTCCCGGTGGAGACACGGCGCGGCTGATCCGGTCGCCGAGCCGACGCAGGTGGTCGACCAGCTCCACTGGCTCGTGGACGGTGAAGTCGCACCCGAGAAGCGTGAGCCGGAAGGCGAGCCAGTCGACGGTGTCTTCCGGACTGTGCCACCGGCACGACGCGTCGTCGAGCGGCACCAGCTCTCCGGCGTGGTCGCCCAGCCGGGCAGCCGCCTGCTCAGCCGGCACCGCGAGCGTCGCCACCGCCCGGAAGACTGGCACCAGGCTGTGCAGCTGGTTGGTCACGAACGCGGACGCGTCGTCGGTCGGTAGCTCGCGGCGCGCCACCCGTACCCCCGTTGTGGAGGCGTGTTCGATGCGGTCGACGCGGAACGTGCGCCAGTCCTCGCGCTCGTTGTCGTAGGAGACGACGTACCACCGACGGCCCACCACGACGAGCCGGTGCGGTTCGACGAGCCGCTTGCTGACGCCACCATCGCCGTCGCGGTAGTCGAAACGGACCCGCTCGTGTGCCGAGGCCGCCGCCGCGAGGACGATGAGCTGCGTCGGGTCGACGAGCGACACCGCCGCCGCGGTCGACGACACGGTGGCCGCGGTGAGGGCGCTGACGTGGTGGCGCAGCCGCGGCGGCAGCACCTGCTGCAGTTTGGCGAGCGCCCGCACCGACGCCTCGGCGATGCCGGCGACCGGTTGCCGGGCGGCGGTGTGCAGGCCGACCGCGATCGCCACTGCCTCCTCGTCATCGAGCAGCAGCGGTGGCATCGCCTTACCCGCCACCAGCCGGTAGCCACCCAGCGCGCCCAGGCTGGCCTGGACCGGGTAGCCGAGCTCACGCAGCCGGTCGACGTCGCGGCGCACCGTCCGCGGGGTCACCTCGAGACGCTCGGCGAGTTCGCTGCCGGGCCATTCGCGGGGCGTCTGCAGAAGGGAGAGCAGTCGTAACAGGCGGGCCGGTGTGTCGCGCATGCTCCCATGATGGTCCTCGATCTAGGACAGGTAACAGCCTAGATCAGGTCTACCGTCGCCCATCTGGGTGCGCGAACGCCGCACCAGAATGAGGAGACGGACCGATGAAGGTTGTTCCCGACGGCTACCACACCGTGACCCCCTGGATCATCTCGCCGGGAAGCACGGGCGCTTTGATCGACTTCATCGTCGGCGTCTTCGACGCCACCGAACTGGGGCGCATGGAGGTGGACGGGGTGATCGGCCACGCCGAGGTGCGTATCGGGGACTCGGTCGTGATGATGTTCGACAAGCCCCAGTGGCCGGCCACGCCCGCCTTCCTGCGCCTCTACGTCGCTGACGACGCCGAGGTGCTCCGCCGGGCCGTCGCACACGGCGCGAGCGTCGTCACCGAGCCGACCGAGCTTTTCTGGGGCGACCGGGTCAGCCGCTTCCGCGACCCGATCGGCAACCTGTGGTGGATCCACCAGCGCGTGGCGGAGCCCACCGAGGAGGAGATGGGTCGACGGCTCAACGACCCCACGTTCACCACGGCAATGGAGTACGTCCAGGCCGCCGACTTCTCTCCCCACGGCTGACCGCGCGCGCCCGCCTTCCCCTGCACGGGTGGCGGTGCCGGCCGGCTACGGCACGCGTCCCAGGTACGCCAGCATCGCCTCGCGGCTGCGCGGCAGGCCGTACTCTCCGACGAGCATGGCCACGTTGCCGAACTCCTGCCCGTCGATCAGCCACGGCTCGGTCGACCGGCCCAACACCTCGGCGAGCCGTCGCTGCCGGGGCGGCAACACTGCGGCCGGCGTCCCGGCCGCTGCCGGACCGTCCGGGAACGCGAGGCGCAGCGCCACCCCCAGCACCGTCAACGACCGCTCGCCGCTGACGGTGGGCAGCCGGTCGAGCAGCGCGTCGAAGGCGCGGTCCTCGTGCTCCGAACCGAGCTGCCGCAGAGCGAGGCCCGCGTAGCCCCCGCGATCACCGTCGAGGAACGGCACCCACTCGCCCTCGGCCGGCCCGGTGCTGGCGTCGTCGGGTGACGCTGACACCCAGGCCAACAGCTCCTCGACGGTCGCCGCGTCCGCCGCCGCGCCGAGGACCCGGACCCGACCGACCGCGGCGGCCCAACGGAGCAGCGGGCGCGCATCGGCCAACCACCGAACGTCCGGCGCGGCACCCAGCAGCCCCGAGGCCACCAACATGGTGGCCAGCTCGCCGGGAGTTGACTCGACGCCCGGCTCCTCAGCGGCGTCGAGCGCGCCGGCCAGTGCGGAGACACTGCCGTCGGCCTCCTCCGGAAACCAGGCGAGGGCGTACGCCGCAACCGTCCGCACACCCGGATCGGAGTGCGTCAGCAGGGTGCGAAACACCGGAACGCCGGCGCGCACCGCGTCGTAGGTCGCCAACTCGACGTACGCCCACAGCCGACCCTGCTCCGCAGCGGACAGCGACTCGACGTACGTGTACTCGACGTACTCCTTCTTCGACTCGTCCGCGCCGGTCCACGGTGGCGGCTTCGCGGCCAGCAGCTCACGCCCACCCTCGGCGGCCCGGCGGTACTCGGCCACCGGAAAGCCCTCCGGCAGGACACCCTCGTCGTACCCGATCGCCAGGGCGCTCAGCAGCCCGAGCACCGCCGCCGGGTCCGGGGTGGCCGGATCGGCGAGCAGTTCCAGCAGGAACGGCACCGCGTACGCGCTCGCCTCGAACCGGCTGCCCTGGTGGAAGACGTTGGTGTAGAGGTCGCCCAGGGCCTCGTCCCGAGTGGCCGAGTCGGGGGAGAGCAGGGCCCGCAGCTGGTCGGGCACGTCGTCGGCCGCCCCGTAGGCGTGGCCCAGCCGCGCCCAGTCGATGTCGTCAAGTCCGTCGAGCACGCCCCATGCTCTCCCACCCCACCGACAGTCAGCGGGGGTGGTCGTCAGAACTCCTCGTACACCGCCGGGTCCTGGTCCGCGAGCCGCCCGTCCGGGCGGCCCAACGCGGTGATGGCCTCGACCTGCGCGTCGGTGAGCTTGATGCCGAAGACGTCCAGGTTCTCGGCCTGCCGCTGCGGGGAGGCGGCCTTGGGCAGCGGAATCACCTGACGGGCCACGTGCCAGGCGAGGATCGTCTGGGCCGGGCTGACGCCGTGCGCGGTCGCGATCTCCACGACGACGGGGTGCTCCTGCAGGTCGTTGCCACGACCGAGCGGGCTCCACCCCTGCACCAGGATGCCGTGCTCCCGGTGGTAGTCGATCGCCTCCTGCTGCGGAAAGTACGGGTGCACCTCGATCTGGTTGACCACCGGGGCGACCCCGGTCTCCGCCACCAGCCGCTCGATGTGCTCGGGCAGGAAGTTGGAGAGCCCGATGTGCCGAACGAGCCCGCGCTCACGCGCCTCGATCAGCGCCCGCCACGCCTGCACGTACAGGTCGACCTTCGGGTTCGGCCAGTGGATCAGGTACAGGTCGACCCGGTCGAGGCCGGTGCGGAACACACTCTCCTCGATCGTGGTCAGCGCCTCGTCGTAGCGGTGGTGCCGCCCCGGCAGCTTCGAGGTGACGACCAGCTCGTCCCGCACGTCACCGGCCGAACGGGCGGCCCGACCGACCGCGCCCTCGTTCTCGTAGTTCACCGCCGAGTCGATCAACCGGTAGCCCGCCCGGATCGCCTGACCGATCGCGTCGACACCCGCCGAGCCGTTCAGCCGGTACGTGCCGAGCCCGATCGCCGGCAGGGTCGTACCGTCGGCGGCCGTCAGGTGCGGAATCGTCATGATTGGGACCCTACCCGCACGTGGGGGCGTCTCGGATGGCGAGTGCGGCTTGGACGAGCGCGGCATGGGTCAGCGTCTGGGGGTAGTTGCCGAGGTGGGCACCCGTCGCGGGATTCAACTCTTCGGCGTAGAGGCCAAGCGGGCTGGCGTAATCGACCATGGCCCGGAACAGCTCGACGGCTTCGCGTCGACGCCCGGTGCGGGCAAGGGCCTGAACGAGCCAGAATGAGCAGGGCAGGAACGCGCCCTCGGTGCCGGGGAGGCCGTCACGTCCGGGCGGGTAGCGGTAGAGCAGTGGACCGCCGGCGGACAGCCTGTCCCGGATGGCGTCGATGGTGCCCCGCACCCGGGGTGACTCGGCCCGGTCCAGGTCGAGCAACGGCAGAACGAGCAGGGCCGCGTCGAGATCCTGCGAGCCGTAGCTGCGGACGTAGCTGACCGCCGTCGGGTCGAAGCCGCGCGTCCGGACCTCGGCGGCGATGGCATCTCGGGATTTCTGCCAGCGTCGACGTTGACGGTCCCGCAGGGGGTGCGTGTCGGCGATGGCCAGGGCGCGGTCCAGGGCGAGCCAGCCCATGAGCTTGGAATGGACGTGTTGGTGGGGCTCCCGTACCTCCCATATGCCGGCATCGGGCTCCTGCCAACAATCGGCGACCACGTCGGCGAAACCGCGCACCGCGCGCCACGTCTCGGAGTAGAGGCGGTGCCCGGCCTGAGCGAACGACCAGGCGGCGTCAATCACCCAGCCGTAGCCGTCGAGCTGGTGTTGACCGGCGGCATCGTTGCCCACCCGTACCGGAAGGCTGTCGAGGTAACCGGGCCAACCGGATAGTTCTCGTTCCGCTGGTACGTGCCTGCCGTGAAGGGTGAGCAGCGCCGGCAGGCGCGGCCGTTGCAACCGGCTGGCGTGCAACAGCCACGCGAGGAAACCGCGGGCCTCATCGGTCTTGCCGACGCTGAGGAAGGCGCTGACGCCGATGCTGGCGTCCCGGGGCCAGACGTAGCGGTAGTCCCAGTTTCGTCCCCCACCGGGATCCTCGGGCTGTGACGTGGTGGGTGCGGCCACCGGCGCTCCCGAGGGCGAGTAGGTCAGCAGCCGCAAGGTGAGCAGGCTTCGTACGACGTGTTCGCGGAAAGGTAGCCGCTCGTCGATCTCCGCGGTCCAGGCCCGCCATCGAGCCTCGTCCTCGATGAGCAGTTCCCAGGCGGCCGTCGGCTCGACGTGGATCACCGGTTCGCGGTGGGCCACAGCCAGTACGAAGGTGACCGGACGGCCTGGCCTGACCGTGATGGTGGTGGGCCGACCCGGTTCGATCCTGAAGGCGGGCGTGCTGTGCAGCGCGACCGCAAGCGCCCCCCACTCACACACGAGGGCCTGGCGCCGGTGGTGGGTTCGCGGCCGGCGGTGCCGTGCGCCAAGGCGGGGATCGAACTCCACCACCGCGTCGACCGCTGCCTGCTCAGCCGAGAGCCGTCGCACGATCAGGGTCGTGGGCAGCAGGCGACCGCTGACCTCGGCCACCATCGCCTCCGTGAGGCGGAGCCGGCCACTGCCGACCGACCAGGTGGTCTCCAGGGTGGCGGTGTGCTGCCGGTACCGTCGTTCGACGACCGTGGCCGGCCGGGCCGGGCCGACCCGGAACGTTCCGGCTTCCGTGCCCCCGACCAGTCGGCCAAACAGGGGATCGCCGTCGAAACGTGGTACGCAGAGCCAGTCCATCGCGCCGTCACTCGCGACCAGGGCGGCGGTGCGAGTGTCACCCAGCAGACCGTAGTCACTGATTGGTGGCCCATCAGCCATGGAGATCGCTCCCTGACGAGCCGCGCTGGCGAACAGCGTGCGTCAGACGGGGACAACAGGCGGGCGCGGTCACCTCGCTTGGAGGAGCAGACCGAGACAGGCCCCGTAGATGACGTGAACGACAGCCGTGACCAGGGGGGTCTGGATGCCGTAGTTGAGGGCGAACAGTCCGGGCGGCTCCAACACCGCCGTGCTGGCCGGTCCCGCCCGTTGCGAGGCCATGCGCGGGTGGACGCCGGGAAGCAGTGGAAGAATGACCGTCAGCGCGATCCCGACGTGCAGAATCCCGAACAGCGCCCCGATCCACCAGGTGGCGCGGTCCAACAGCGCGAACGTGGCCGCGTAGCCGAGAGCGAACCCCTGACCGGCGCAGAGGTGAAGGAAGAACCCGACGACCCGCGCCCGGTCGGGATCCTCGGTGACGAGGGTCCCGAGCACCAGGGGAAGGTCGAGCCGAGTGAGGCCGGCCAGTTGTGCGGTGATCATCGATGCGGTGAGCGCCGCGGTGGCGACCAACCCGAACAACGCCCATCCGGCCCAGTCCATCTCAGCAGTCGTCGACGCCGCGGGCGTTCTCAATCACGGTTTCTCACCATAAGCCACCGGACCTGTCGCGCTGACCTGCTCGCCCAGATGTCCCTTGACGAGGTGGCACCGGGTGGCGAGCGCTTTCGCACATGTCGTGCTGCCGAACCCAACCCGTCGGCAGCCCGGCCAGCGACTCGCTGTAGACGACGGACGGCCCCACGCCCAGCCGGGTACTGACGCACCGCACGAGACCGGCACTCGGACAGCTCGAAGAACCCTAGAGTGTCAATTTCGCGCGAATGCGTCAGCTCGATGCGGTAAGCCCAGAATGCTGAGAGCAATCGCCGTGCAGAATGAATTTCTAGGTGCGGCCGTCAGCTACAGCGTGACGATGACCGGCTGGATCTGGACGTTCTTGGTCAGCTGCTGCGGCGAGGGGACGGGCGTGCTGACCTTGACAGACGTGTTGTAGCCGTAGATGACGACCCCGTCGAGGTGGTTCGCGCCCGGCCAGTTCGACTCCAAGCGGACCGCCATTTGAGTCGGGAAGTTGGTTACCTCTTCGGCGCACGACCGGATCAGCACGACGCTCGGAGTGGCGGTCAGGTGGGTGGCCAGCATTTTGGCCAGCTTCTTGTAGGTCCAGCCCCAGTCTTTGGCGCCGGCTTCGGCGTCGCCGATCTCCTCGTCGTTGCCGTGCGCACGGATGCACAGCGGCTCGCCAGCCTGCACCCCGGCCAGGTAGGTGGCCAACTGCCGATCCGCCTCGGCCTGGGTGAGGCCGGCGTCGATGGGCAGGAGGGCGCCCCAGGCAGCCGCTCCCGAATCGGGCTCTGCAGATCGACCTCGGGTATTCGGATCCTGCGTCGCCACGATGAACATGACATTCTCCTTCGGGGTAGCCGCGTGTTTCAGAAGACCTGCAGAAGGCAGATTAGCGCGGCATTCGAAGAATGTTCCTGTCAGCTATCCGGCTCGAATGGATGCTGTCGTTGGTCGGACTGTTGACGGTCCTCAAGGGTCAGATTGAGTTACATCAGTCATCGACCCCGCAATTCCCGGATGTGCAATTGGCAAACAGTCGGTGTGGAACTCCCAGACGTTCGAGCCGCTGCCAGGAGCCTGTATCATGCCTGCACGTCGCAGGCGAAGCCGATCTCAGCCGGCGCGTCCGTCGCGTTTGGCAGTCGCGAGGAAGCCGGTCCAGGCCTGGGCGGTGAAGGTGAGGAGCGGTCCCCTGGGATCCTTCGAGTCGCGGACGGCGACAACCTCGGCGAGGTTCGTGGCGACCTCGATGCAGTCGCCGCCGTTGTCGCCGCTGCGGGTGCTCTTGCGCCAGACGGCGCCACTCAGGTCAGTCATGCCGCATCTCCCGAGCGACTCGCTTGATCATGTCCTTCGATTCTGCCTCGTCGAGGGTCAGCCGATCCAGCCCTCGCCAGACCGGCTCGTCGGCGGCCAACTCGTCGGGCGGACGCGCTTCAGCCGAGGCCGTGCTCGTCCAGGCCGGTGTTGAGGACCCAAGCGAGCGGCATGGTGGCCTGGATGACGTACTGGTCGCCGTCCAGGCGGTGCATGGTGACGGTCTGTGCCGAATCCTGATCGACCACCCAGTACTGAGGAATGCCGGCGGAAGCGTATTCGCTGCGCTTGGTTACCGTGTCGACGCCCTCGGAGCCGGGTGAAACGATCTCGACCACGAGAAGCACGTCGGCGACCGGCAGCCACACACCGTCTGCCTGAGCCTTGCTCCATACGACTAGGTCCGGAATCCGTCCGCCGACACCGCCGTCACGGCCCGGTATGCGCAACCCGACAGCTTGGGCGATGTGTTCCGCGGGGACACCCTGAGCGAGCCACACCATGAGCCGGGTCGCGATGATCGCGTGGTTGTAACCCGGCGGCGGCATGATCGAGACGACTCCCTCGGGGCTGATTTCGTACCGGTGGTTCTCGTCTGCGGCCATCATCGCCGTCAGGTCGTCGAGCGTCACGACAGGGGGCATGTATCTGCCAACCGCCTCTGAGCTCATGGACGCATCGTACCGGTTCGCGACGCGACGCCGGTGATGATGGGACCGCAGCGTGGCGTCCTGACTACCCTGGATCGCTCGTTCTGGGCAGCCCAGCTGAATTGGTTGCGTCTACTAGTTCCTGAAGATGACGAATGACGTCGACCTTGTGTTCGGTCTCCGGTAGTTGTCGCTCGCCAGCCGTCACCAGCCCGTTGCGCCAGTGGCTGACGATCTCCTGTGCTGCGGCGGGCACGTCGTCGATCCACATCGACCCGAGGTCGTTGTCGACGATCTCCTGCAGGTGGTCGGCGGTCTGCTGGGTCCGAGATGCCGTAGATCAGGAACTCCAGCGTCCAGTCGAAAAGCCCTCGGCTGCGGTCCAGTCGACGCCGGGGTTCAGCACGATGGGGCCAGCCATTACTTCCCCAGGACGAGTTGCTGCGGGACGTACGGGTGATACTTGGCGGGGCGTCAGTGGTATCCGAGGATCCGTGTCGCTTTCTCGCCGACCAGCCGGAGCTGATCTCCTGAGAGATCAGGCACA
This sequence comes from Micromonospora sp. NPDC007208, assembly GCF_042869175.1. Taxonomy (NCBI): domain Bacteria; kingdom Bacillati; phylum Actinomycetota; class Actinomycetes; order Micromonosporales; family Micromonosporaceae; genus Micromonospora; species Micromonospora sp. NPDC007208. The sequence continues at coordinate 198,501 of NZ_JBIAFG010000001.1, forward strand.
TGGTAGTCATTGCCGCGCACTGTCTCGAGGAACTTCGTAGGCAGGCGCACATGGTATGTGGCGAGGTAGAAGCGCAGATCGTCGCGCCACAACCACTCGCCATCCGTAAGCACTGATGCACCTCCAACAAGGCGCCGGCCGCTACCGAGGACATCGATCTCCGCGCCCATCACGTCGATGAGGCCATGCCCACGGCGTAGATAGTCTTCGACCCCAAGCGCGTCGGGGAGTGGCTCCGCGTCGACGTGCGAGTGGATGCTCTCTACGTACACCTCGGCCGGGTTCGGTCCTAGTTCTCGAAAGAACCCCACAGTCTTCATTGGTGTCCCCTCGCTCGTGGTACGAAGACCTCCCAGGATCCGCCGCTCTCGACGACTGGAGCCTGAGGCTCAGTGGCCCATCGTTGCGTGCCCACCCGAGCCGTCGGGGCGAGCACGTTGACCCCGAGTTCGTCGGCGACCTGCTGACCGAGTGGTACCGCGTCGATGTCGGGCTTGACGGTGCCGGCATAGCAGGAGACCAAACGGAGGGGGCCGCCGTCATAGGCGGGATTTTCCCGAACCGCGGCGGCAATCTGGGCTGCGTTGGTGGCGTTTCCGTCCATGTGTGCTCCGTCTGCTGAAACCTTGCCGGGGACAAAGTACCCCTGGTCGGTGCCGTGCACGATGACGTCATGATGCCCATCAAGCGGCCGTACCTTGTCAAAGTTCCGCATCGTCAATTCGTCGTAGCCAATGCCGGTCGAGCGATCGGAGTGGTAGACCGGGTCTCCAGCGGAGAGGTAGGAATCGGGGGTCCGCTCCGGCGGCAGCGGCAGCGGCCGCGCCCTCGGATCGGCCCAGTCACGTCGCTGTCCCATCCGGTCGGCGGGCCCGACCCGAGTTAGTCGGCCCAGTACTTGCTTGAGTTTCTGGATGAGGTCGCCGAGCCGGCGCATCTCCGGAATCAGCCGTCGCAGGCTGGCCAGCAGCCCTCGCAACAACCGCGCGATCCGCGCACCCCAAGACGCCACCAAGGTCGTGACCTGCTCCACGACCAGCGGCACGGCCAGTCCGCCGGTGATGAGGAGTTCGCCCGCGTACACGATGATGCGGGAAACGCAGGTGGCGATGGCGTCGCGGACCAGGAGCCGGACGGCGGCCACCAGACCCGCGGCGCCTTCGGTGATCGCGGCCATGGTGTCGGCGCCCTGGGCGAGGCCGGTGATGGCCTGTTGCTGTTCGTTGGCCCAGGCTCGGTAGGCGGGGCCGGCGCTGCCGCCCCAGCCGGCGACGTCGGTGCGGACGGCACGAGCCAGCTCGGCGGCGTCGTCGCGGAGCGACCCGGCGACGTTGCGCCAGGTCTGGGCGTGTGCGGTGATTTGCGCCGGGTCACCGGCGAGCCAGTCCAGTGCCTCGCTGAGCGGCTTGACGTGTTCGATGAGCCAGGCGATTCCGTACTGGAGCAGGGCGCCGACCGGGTCGGAGACGAAGGCGAGGGCGTCCAGGCCCGCGCTCACGACGCCGAGGCTGCCGTCGATCCAACTGCCGGTGCGGACGCCCTGGGCGATGAGCTCGATGTCCTCGCAGATCCACATGCCCGCCCAGGCGCTGGGCGGGGTGTCCGCAGCGGCGGCGACGAGCGGGTTCGACATCACGGGTACTGCCGCACCTCATCGGGTTGGCGCTGCCGCACGCCGTCGAGCAGGTGTTCGGCGTGGGCGTCGGAGCTTCGGTAGCGGTCCGCCCCGACCCGCAGCTTGCCGGCGGTGTCCCGTACCGAAGCGGCGGCGGCGCCGATGCTGTCGACCAGGGTTCGCTGCAGTCCGTCGAGCAGCACCGGCATCATCGCGCAGAGTTGTCCGTAGGCGTCGGTGCCCAACCGGATGTGCTGGCCTGCCTGCTGGGCGGTGTCGAGAGTGCCGGCGCAGCGATCGAGGCGTGCGGCGTGGGCGGTCAGGTCGTCCGGGTCGACCTGGATGCCGTCACCACCGGGCATCGTCTGGTCCCTGGTCGTGGATGAGCCGTCTGCGGTACGAGTCGATGGTGACGTCGGCCCACATCTCGACCCTCCCCAGGGGACCACGGCCGGCTGCGACCGGCGACATCACCGGCACGCTACCAATCGGTGGCGCTGCGTGCATGCCCGCTGCCACCGTCGTTGCACCGCCTCGCCGATCATGGAGTTGTGGTGGGCGACAAAGCACCCGCCGTAGTGCCAAACAGGCACCACAACTCCATGATCGACAAAGCTAGAGCGCGATCTTGCACTTTCTGTCGCGACAAATGACGCAGAATCCCACAGTTCGGCGACTGAAACTGCAAGATCGACGCGATGGGGGCGTGCGGGGAGGCGCCGCGCGGTCGTGTTCGCGGGAGAGGAGTAGCAATCCGAACCACGTGGCGGTCAGGTCGACGAAGATTGTTCCCGTGACGAGCGACAACACGCCCCGGGCCTGGACCAGCCGGACCGTCTGGGACAGGCGGTTCAACGCCCCGCTGCGCTCGTTCCTGCGTACCGAGACCGGCGGCGCGCGGGTGGTGCTGATCGCCGCGGTGGTGGCACTGGTCTGGGCGAACCTCAGCGCATCGTCGTACGAGTCGGTCTGGAGCACCTCCTTCTCGATCCAGCTCGGCGACTGGCAGGTGTCACACGACCTGCGTTTCTGGGTCAACAGCGGGCTCATGACGTTCTTCTTCCTGGTCGCGGGGCTGGAGTTGCGCCGCGAGTTCGACATCGGCGAGTTGCGGGAGCGGCGTCGGCTGGCGTTGCCGATGCTGGCCGGGGTCGGCGGCATGCTCGTGCCGATCGCGATCTACCTCGCCATCAACGCCGGGCACACCACCGCTGCGGGCTGGGGTGCGGTGATGGCCACCGACACGGCGCTCGCGCTCGGCGCGCTGGCCGTCTTCGGGCCACGCTTCTCGGAACGGCTGCGTGGTTTCCTGCTGACCGTAGCCGTGGTCGACGATGTGGTGGCGATCGCGGTGCTGGCCATCGCGTACCCGCATCACCCCTCGCTGACGGCGCTCATCGTCGCCGCGGCGATCTTCGGCGTCGTACTGCTCGTCCGGGGCTACGGGGTGCGATTCGGGCCTGTCTACGCGCTGCTCGGGGTGGCGGCCTGGCTCGCCGTCTCGATGTCCGGTGTCGACCCGGTCGCGGTGGGCCTGGTGATGGGGTTGCTGACCTACGCCTACGCCCCCGGCCGCAGCGACCTGCAGCGGGCCAGCGACCAGTTCCGCCTCTTCCGGGAACAGCCCACCCCGCAACTCGCCCGGATGGCCCGGGCCGGGCTCACCTCGGCGCTGTCCCCGAACGAGCGGTTGCAGACCCTCTACCACCCGTGGGCGAGCTACGTGGTGGTGCCGCTCTTCGCGCTGGCCAACGTCGGCATCGTGATCGACGGTGACCTGCTGGCCAGGGCCGTGACCTCACCGGTCACGGTCGGGGTCGTGGTCGCGTACGTCGTCGGGAAGCCGGCCGGGATCGTGGCCACCGCGTGGCTGGTGGCCCGGCTCAGCGGCAACCGGTTCCGGCCACCCGTGGGTTGGGTTGCCGTCGCCGGGGTCGGCACGATCTCCGGCATCGGGTTCACCGTCGCGCTCCTGATCGCCACCCATGCCCTGAGCGGCCCGGCCCTGGACGAGGCGAAGTTCGGCATCCTCGTGGCGACGCTCGGCGCGTCACTCGTCACCTGGCTGGTGTTCCGCTCCGTCGGACGGCTCTCGCCGGCGCGGCGAACCCGCGCGCTGCTGGGCGTCACCGAGGGGATCGTCGACCTGATGCTCCCGGTCGATCCGGATCGCGACCACATGCGCGGGTCGCTGGATGCACCGGTGACGGTGGTGGAGTACGGCGACTTCGAGTGCCCCTACTGCGGGCAGGCCGAGCCGGTGGTCCGGGAGTTGTTGGCGGACTTCGCCAACGTCCGGTACGTCTGGCGGCACCTGCCGCTCACCGACGTCCACCCGCATGCCCAACTCGCGGCCGAGGCGTCCGAGGCGGCGGGGGAGCAGGACGCGTTCTGGGAGATGCACGACCTGCTGCTCGCCCACCAGGACGCTCTCAACCCCGCCGACGTGCTCGGCTACGCCGAACAGCTCGGCCTGGACCTCGACAGGTTCCGGGAGCACATGGTGAAGCGGATGGGCGTGGACCGGATCGCCGAGGACGTCGACTCCGCCGACCTCAGCGGCGTCACCGGCACCCCGACCTTCTTCATCAACGGCCGGCGACACCACGGCGCGTACGACATCGCCGCGCTCTCGGCCGCGGTGAAGGCGGCCTTCGCGAGCGCGAAGCTCCGCCCCGAGTACCACCCTCGCCATCGCGGACGCCGCGAGGCCGGACCGGCGAGCTGACCGCGCGATCGCGCGATCGTGCGGTCGTGCGGTCGTGCGGTCCCGAGCGAGCCAGGTGGTCGGCGAGCGCCGCGGTTCCCTCCCGAGGGCGTTCAGGTGGTGGGGAGAGCGGCGAGCCGGTTGGCGCGGCGGCCCGCGACGGCCACGACGACGGCGAGGGCCAGGGCGATCAGGAAGAAGACGTCCGCGCCGGTGAAGGCGGCGTGGAAGCCGGCCGTCGGGTCGGTGGCGGAGCTGGCCCGGGTGTACGCGATGGTGAGGATCGCGATGCCGAGTGAGCCGCCGAGTTGGTGGGCGACGTTGACGAGGCCGGACGCGGCGCCGGCGTCCTGCGGTTCGACCCCGGCGACGCCGCCCTGGGTCATCAGGATGATCGCGATGCCCTGGCCGATTCCGATCACCAGCAGGGGCAGCAGCACGTCCGGGAAGTAGGTGGAGTCGGCCGAGATGCGTGACAGCCACGCCATGCCGGCCAGCGCGACAACGAGGGACGCCACCAGCAGGACGGGACGTCCGAGCCGGTTCTGTAGGGGCCGGATGGCGTACACCATGGCGAAGAACATGCCGGTGATGGGCACGTACGCGAAGCCGGTCTGTAGGGCGCTGAGGTGCAGCACCTCCTGGAGGTACTGGCTGAGGAAGTAGAAGGTGGAGAAGGTCGCGCCGACGATGAGGATGCGCCCGGCGTACGCCCCGGAGCGCTCCAGGCTGTTGAAGAGGCGCAGGGGGGTGACGGGCTGCGGTGCCCGGTGTTCGATCAGCACGAAGGTGGTCAGGAGGACGGCGCCGAGGCCCAACGAGACGACGGTGCCCGGTGCGTTCCAGCCGGCCCCGGCGGCCTGGATGAAGCCGTACACCAGGGCGGTCATGCCGGCGGTGGAGGTCAGCGCGCCGCCGAGGTCGAACGTCCCGGCGCGGCGTTCGGTCTCGACCAGGAACCGTGGTGCGAGCAGCGCGATGGCGATGCCGATCGGCACGTTGACCAGCATTCCCCAGCGCCAGGAGAGCAGGTCGGTGAAGACGCCGCCGATCACGATGCCGACGCTGCCGCCGGCGCCGATGACCGCGCTGTAGAGGGCGATCACCCTGGCTCGGGCCCCCGGCTGGGGGTGGTCGGCGACCAGCAGCGCGAGCGTGGAGGGCACGGCGAGCGCGGCGGCGAGACCCTGCACGACGCGGGCGGTGATCAGCCAGCTGCCGCTCTGGGCGAGGCCGGCGGCGAGGGACGCCGCGGTGAACAGGGTGATCCCGGCGAGGAAGACGCGGCGGCGGCCGAGCAGGTCACCGGCTCGGGCGCCGAGCAGGAGCAGGCCGCCGAACGCCAGGACGTAGGCGTTCTGCACCCAGGAGAGCCCGGACTGGGAGAAGCCGAACTGCCGTTGCACGTGCGGCAGCGCGGTCGTGATGATCGAGGTGTCCAGCGTCATCATCAGCTGTGAGCCGAGGATGAGCGCCAGGGCGATCCCGCGACGGGAAGCGGGAGTCGGGGACATGGTTCCGCCTTCTTGGGGCTAGACTGATAGGAGACCTCCGAATAAATGGAGGCGCACTATCACTCTAGTGATAGCCGGCCTCCGGTTGCTAGCGCTGGGAGACATCGGCATCGTGACGGCCCTCACCCACCTGCGCGTGGCCCGCCCGCACCGGGCCGACGCCGCCCGCAACTACGACGCGATCCTGGCGGCGGCCCGGGTCGCCTTCGCCGAGCAGGGCGCGGAGGCTCCACTGGAGGAGATCGCCCGCCGGGCCGGAGTGGGCATCGCGACGCTCTACCGCAACTTCCCGACCCGGGAGGTGCTGATCGAGAACGTCTACGTCACCGAGGTCGAGGCGGTGTGCGAGACGGCCGGGGAGGCGGTGAGGCTCGCCCCCCGCGAGGGCCTCTACACCTGGCTGCGGCGTTTCGTGGAGTACATCGGGGCGAAGCAGCCGCTGGCCGCCGGCCTGAACCGGGAGTCCACCGCCTACCTGGAGTGTCGGCGGGCGCTCTACGCCGCCGGTGGGCCGCTACTGGAGCGGGCCCAGCGGGCGCGCGAGGTGCGCGCCGACGTGACGATCGACGACGTCATGCGCCTGACCAGCGCCATCGCCTCCGGGCACTTCCCTCGCGCCGACCAGCGCGAGCACGTGCTCACGGTCGCCCTGGACGGGCTGGGCACGCAGCCGGAGTGACCTCGGCCGCCCGCCCGCGCGTCGATGTCCGAAGTGGAACAGCTGCGGAACGTGTTCGGGGAATCACGGTGGACCCGGGCTCTTGACTCTCGGGAAACATCGGGCCACCATCTGACAACGTTGTCACAGACCCCCGTTATCTGACAACGTTGTCATGTCTGGAGGCAAGATGTCCGAGCCATCGCCGATTTCGCGGCGTACCTTCCTCTCCGCCGGCGCGACGCTGCTGGCGTCGGTCGGGGTGACCGCGGCCCTGCCGGACGCCCTCGCGTCCGCCGCCGTGCCGGCGCCGGCCGCCACCCCGGCCGCCACCGATCTGGCCCGGTACCGCCCGGTGACGGTCTCCTCGACCGACTACGCGCCGACGCCCGCCACCTTCGCCGTGGACGGGCTGCCGCAGGTCGGCGTCCGGGGGAGTGGATGGCGTGCCGCCAACGGCGATCCACAGTGGATCTCGGTGGACCTCCAGGCGCTCTGCCGGATCGAGGCCGTCTCCCTGGTCTTCGAGGCCACGCTCACCGACGGGCCGTTCGACGGCAACTACACCGACACCGACGGTGACGAGATCCTCTCCAGCGCCGCGACGGCGTACCGGATCGAGGTCTCCACCGACGGCCGTGCCTGGCGCTCGGTGTACGAGACCAGCGAGGGCCAGGGTGGCGTGCAGGCCATCAAGCTGCCCGAGCCGGTCACCGCCCGGTGGATCCGGATGACCGCCACGAAGCGCTCGAACAGCAACCCGGTCGGTCTCAACGGCTTCCAGGTCTACGGCGTACCGCTGGAAGGCCGGCCGAAGGCCGAGGGCTGGACCAGCTGGGAGGGCGGCAACACCGGCCCGGCCCCCGAGCTGAGGGTGGCCGCCGACGGTACGGTGCCGCTGGAGTCGGGCTGGTCGTTGACGATGGACGACTTCGCCGGCACCGCCGACGGCACCGAACTCTCCCGCGCCGGTGTCGACGTCCGTTCCTGGCTGCCGGCGACGGTGCCCGGCACCGTGCTGGGCACCCTGGTCGAGCAGGGCCACCTGCCCGACCCGGTGGGCGGCTTCAACAACATGCGCATCCCGGAGGCGCTGTCCCGGCACACGTGGTGGTACCGGCGCGCACTGCGGCTGCCGCGCGACCTGGACACCTCGGCCGGCCGGCGGATCTGGCTGGAGTTCGACGGGATCAACCACGAGGCGACCGCCTGGGTCAACGGCGTGCAGGTCGGCAGCGTCAAGCACCCGTTCGCGCGGGCGGCCTTCGACATCACCGACGCGCTGGCCGGTCACCGTGGCGAGCACGTCCTCGCCGTCCGGGTCACCCCGATGCCGCACCCGGGCACCCCCGGCGACAAGGGCCCCGACGGTCGTACCTTCCTTCAGTCGGCCCACCACTACCTGGACGCGCCGACCTACCTGGCGGTGTCCGGGTGGGACTGGATGCCCGCCGTCCGTGACCGGGTCACCGGCCTCTGGGACCACGTCCGGCTGCGCAGCACCGGCGCCGTGGTCGTCGGCGACCCGCACGTGCAGACCACGCTGCCCGACCTGCCCCGCACCGACACCGCCGAGGTCACCATCCGGGTGCCGGTCCGCAACGCGGCGGCCAGCGCCACCACGGTCACCGTCCGCGCGGAGTTCGACAAGGTACGCGTCGAGTCGACCGTGACCGTCCCCGCCGGCGGGAGCACCACCGTCACCTTCACGCCGGAGCGCTTCCACGCGCTGCGGCTGCGCAACCCCCGGCTCTGGTGGCCCAACGGCTACGGCGACCCCCACCTGTACGACCTCACGCTCACCGCCACCGTCAAGCGCACGGTCAGCGACCGGCGCGCGCTCCGCTTCGGTGTCCGCGAGTTCGGCTACGACTGGCACCAGCCGATCGTCATCTCGCCGCCCGGCAAGCCGGCGCTGGAGTTCGTCGACGGGGCGGCGACCCAGACCGTCACGTTCGACCGGCAGCGTGCCCGGCACGTGCGCATCCAGGCCGGCCAGCGCGCCACCGGTTGGGGTATCTCGATGTTCTCGCTGTCGGTGGCCGACGGCACCGGCCCGGATCTCGCCCTGCGCCGCGACGCCACCGCGTCGTCGTCGGAGAACGACGGCAACGGGCCCGGCAAGGCCGTCGACGGCGACGCGGCGACCCGCTGGGCCTCGCAGGCCGAGGACAACCAGTGGATCCAGGTCGACCTGGGCGCGCCGGTCGACTTCGACCGGGTCACCATCGTGTGGGAGCAGGCGTACGCGCTGGACTACCGCGTCCAGGTCTCCGCTGACGGGGACGTCTGGAACGACGTGACGTCGGTCAGCAACGACACTCCGTTGGGCAGCCGCGCCACCCAGGTCGAGACGTTCGCCAGTCAGACCGCCCAGCACCTGCGCATCCAGACCGGCGCGCGGGTGACCTCGTGGGGCGTGTCCATGTGGGCGCTGTCGGTGCAGCGGCAGGCCGAGCCGGACGTCGACCTGGCCCTGCGCCGGACCGCCACCGCGTCGTCGTCCGACAGCGACTCGAACGGCCCGGACCGGGCCGTCGACGGCAACCCCCGGACCCGGTGGTCGTCGAAGTTCGAGGACAACCAGTGGATCCAGGTCGACCTCGGCGCTCCGGTCAGCTTCGACCAGGTCACCATCGTCTGGGAGCAGGCGTACGCCCGCGACTTCGTCATCCAGGTCTCGGACGACGGGCAGCGGTGGACCGACGTGAAGTCGGTCAGCAACGCCGTCACCCAACTCAAGATCAGCGTGAACGGTGTGCCGGTCTTCGCCCGGGGCGGCAACTGGGGCTGGGACGAGCTGCTGCGTCGGGTGCTGCCCGACCGGCTGGCCGACACGGTCGAGATGCACCGCGACATGAACTTCACGATGATCCGCAACTGGCTCGGCAGCAGCAACCGCGAGGAGCTGTACCAGGCCTGCGACGAGCAGGGCATTCTGGTGTGGAACGACTTCTGGCAGGCGGGCGCGTTCCTGCCCAACCCGCCCGGCTACGTCGACATCGCCGCCGACACGATCCGGCGGTTCCGCCACCACCCGAGCATCGTGGTGTGGTGTGGCGCGAACGAGGGTGACCCACCGCCGATCGTGGACGCCGGGCTCAAGCAGGCCGCGGCCACCGAGCACCCGGAGATCCTCTACATCCCCAACTCGGCCGGCGGCATCGTCAGCGGCCACGGCCCGTACCACTGGGTGGAGCCGGCGACGTACAACAACAAGAACACCTACGACACGGGCGCGTTCGGTTTCCACACCGAGATCGGCATGCCGGTGGTGTCGGTGGTCGAGAGCATGCGCAACCTCGTCGGTGACGCGCCGGAGTGGCCGATCGGTGAGGTGTGGAACTACCACGACTGGTCGACCATCGGTAACCAGCGTGTCGGCACGTACCAGGCGGCGATCGACGCGCGGCTCGGTGAGTCCGACTCGCTCGACGAGTTCGCCACCCGGGCGCAGTTCGTCAACTACGAGAGCCACCGCGCCATGTTCGAGGCCTGGAACGCCAACCTGTGGCAGGACGCCACCGGTCTGCTGCTGTGGATGTCGCACCCGGCGTGGCACAGCACGGTCTGGCAGACCTACGACTACGACCTCGACGTGAACGGCGCCTACTACGGCGCCCGCAAGGGGTGCGAGCCGGTGCACGTCCAGGCCGACCCGGGCACCTGGCAGGTCCGGGTGGTCAACCACACCGCCGCGCCGCTCAGCGGGGTCACCGTGAGCGCCCGACGGTACGACCTGAGCGGCCGGTCGCTGGGTTCGCCCCAGCGTCAGCGGGTGGACGTGGCCCGCTCGGCCACCACGGCCGTCTTCCCACTCGCCGCGCCGGACGGCGGCGGACTGCACCTGGTGCGACTGGAGCTGCGGGACAGCCGGGACCGGCTGCTCGCGGAGAACACCTACTGGCGCTACGACAAGGCCGAGCAGTTGCGGGCGCTCAACGACGTGCCGAGCACCCGGCTGTCGACGTCGTCGAGCACCGTACGCGTCGTGGACGGGCGCAACACCGTCACCACGACGGTCCGCAACCAGGGCCGTACGGTCGCCGCGTTGGTGCGGCTCGCCGTGCGCGACCAGCACGGTAAGCGGGTGCTGCCGGCCCGCTACGACGACAACTACTTCTGGCTCCTGCCGGGGGAGAGCCGCGAGGTGCGGATCTCCTGGCCGGCGCGGCCCGGCCTCGCCCGCCAGGCCACGGTGACCGCCCAGGCGTACAACTCCTAGGCTCGGCCGGTCACCGTCGGTCACTTTCGTCGGAGCGGACGCGGCATTGAGCGGTATACCTCAATGGTATGAATATGACTCTGAGGTATACCGCTCACCAGCACATCGACATGCCGGGCCAGCCAACGCGACGGTCACTTCTTCTTCATGACGGCCTCACGCCAGATCAGACCGGCGATGCTCGGCCTCACCTCGGTGGTGATCACCGCCATCGCCCGACGGACGTACCGGTCGTCGGTCAACTGCGCCACCATGCTCGCCGCCAGGTCCGCGCGCGCCGTGAACAGGCCGTCCGCGACGTCCTCGGCCACCTGGTAGCGGGTGACGCTCGGGTGGTCGAACAGCCCGGACGGCCGGGTGATGGTCCAGTCCAGGTCGCTGTCGCGAACGAGGGACTCCATCCGCCGCATGTCCTCGTGCGCGGTGCGGCCCGCCCTGCGGTTGAACAGCGGGTCCAGCACGTTGTTGAAAAAGAACTCGCCGGTCGGGCGCCAGGTGGGATCCAGCACGCTGGAGCTGACGGTGATCAGGCGCTTGATCCCGTGGCGGTGCATGGCGGTCAGGATGTTCGCGTTGCCCCGGGAGTAGACGGTGATCGGCCTCGGGGTGAGGGGGACGCCCAGGCTGGAAAGGACGGCGTCGCCGCCAGCCACGGCCCGGTCGACGGCGTCGGGGTCCGCGACGTCCGCGCTGACCACGGTGAGGCCGGGGCGGGCTTGTACGGCGTGCGGGCGGCGGGTGACCGCGACGACCTCGTGGCCGGCGGCCAGGGCCTGCCCGGTGATCTGACGGCCGGTGGGGCCGGTGGCGCCGAAGACGACAGTGCGCATGTGTTCGCTCCTCGCTGGGGGTCGACGGCGTTGACCGTGCCAGCGGGGGAGAGCATTATTCAACCGTGTTGAATAAAACGCGGGGTCGGCCCCGCGGCAACCCCGACACCAAGGCCCGCATCACCGCGGCCGCCCGCGAGCTGTTCCTGGAGCACGGTTATCCGGGTACGACGGTCCGGGCCATCGCCGCCGCCGCTGGCGTCGACTCGGCGTTGATCAGTTACCACTTCGGCTCCAAGCAGGGCCTCTTCAGTCAGTCACTGAACCTGCTGTGCGTTGATCCCACCGCGCTCGACCAGGCTCTGCGGGGTGACCGGGACCAGTTGGCCGACCGCCTGCTCGACTCCGTCACCGGCCTGTGGGACGCTACCGGCCCGGTGCAGAGCCGGATGGCGGTGCAGCATGACGACACGATGCGCGCCCTGCGGGACTACCTGGACGGTGAGCTACGCCTCCGCATCGCTGAATTTCTCGGCGGGCCGGACGCCACGCGACGCGCCACCGCAGCGGTCGGCGTGCTCGGTGGGTTGATCTTCACGCGCTACCTGAACCCGATCCGTTCGATCGGTGCGCTCTCCCCGGTCGACGTCCGGCGGGTATTCGGGCCGGCGCTGCGTGCAGCCCTGTCCGGTCGAGCCCTGGGCTGAGCGCGCAGCCACCTGATGTGGTCGTTTCAAGCTGTTACCGCATTTCCGCCAAGGTCGAGACCCATGCTGTACGCGGGGACAGTAGGCCGCGACGGGGAGGTGCGGGAGTCGCCACCGCGCAGGCAGGGGTCCGACCCCGAGGGGACTGATCATGACCGACGCCAGCCGCGCCGGGGGCGCGACGCCTCGGTCCACGTCCGGCGCGGTGCGGGTCGCCTTCGCCTTCTGGATCACGCTCGTGGGCACCACCGTGCCGACCCCGCTCTACCCGCTCTACGAGCTGGAGTTCGGGTTCTCGTCGTTGACCGTGACAGTGGTCTACGCGCTCTACGCGCTGGGAGTCGTCGTCGGGCTGCTGGTCTTCGGCCGGCTCTCCGACCAGATCGGCCGCCGCCCGGTCATCCTCATCGCGCTGCTGCTCTCGGTCGCCGCCGACGCCGTGTTCCTGGCCGCCGTGGACCTGGCGATGATCATCGTGGGTCGGATCCTCGCCGGGTTGTCCGCCGCACTGATCATCGGTGCGGCGACCGCGGCGCTGGCGGAGTTGATCAGCCCTCGACACCCGAAGCGCGCCGCCACCGTGTCGATCTTCGCGAACCTGGGCGGCCTGGCCGCCGGCACCCTGCTGTCCGGGATCGTGTCGGACGTGGCCCCTGACCCGCTCCGGCTGCCCTGGGCCATCGTGCTGATCCTGGCGGTGATCGCGATCATCGCGCTGCGCGGGGTGCCGGAGACGGTCCGGGAGCGTTCACCGGTGACGCTGCGGGTGCAGCGCTTGCACGTGCCGGCGGCCATTCGCGGCGCCTTCGTCCGCTCGGCGCTCACCGCTGGCGCGGGCTTCGCCGCTCTCGGGGTGCTCACGTCGGTGAGCGGGCTGTTCCTCGGCATGGTTCTGCACGAGACCTCCCACACCCTGGCCGCGCTGGTCGTCTTCGTGGCGTTCGCCGGCGCGGCGTTCGGTCAGCTGTTGACCCGCGTGCTGTCCTCGCGCGCCGCGTTGGCCAGCGCCTGCGCCGGCCTGGTCGTGGGGGCGGGGCTGCTCGCGTTCAGCATGTGGATGGCGTTGCTGGCGACGCTGATGATCAGCGCGGCGATCATCGGGGTCGCGTCCGGGGTGGCGGTCGGCGACGGGATCGCGACGATCACGATGAAGACCGAACCGCAGCACCGGGCCGAGGCGGTGTCGACCTTCTTCGCCATCCTGTTCGCCATGCTCGGTGTGCCCGCGGTCGGGGTCGGTCTGCTGATCCAGACCATCGGGCTGCGCCCCGCCGGCGAGGTCTTCAGCGCGGTGGTGGCGGTGCTCGCGCTGGTCGTCCTGCTCAGCCTGGTGCGGGGCGGCCGGACTCGGCCCGCGAGCTGATCGCCGGCCCGGCCTGTTCAGGGCAACCGGGGTGCCTGGCGAGCCATTCACAGAGGTCTTGCGGCGGTCATCGTATACAACATACGCTCCCCGAATCGCCCACTTGAGGAGCTCTCCATGACGAACCTCTCCGTCCGCGACACGAACCTGCCCCGCCGGCGGGTGCTCCGGGCCGCCGTGGCGGCGGCCGCCGTCGTCTGCACGGTCGTCGCCTGCTCGCCGGTGTCGAACAACGAAGGCGGCAATCAGTCCGGCGGCGACCAGTCGGCAGGCCAGGATTCCTTCGGTACGCCCGCGGACCCGGCGGCCGTGAAGCAGGGCGGCAAGCTGGTCATCGCCCTCTCCGCCGAGCCCGACGCGCTGGACCCGACGCTGTCGAGAAGCCTCTACTCCCGTTACGTCTTCCAGGCGATGTGCCAGAAGCTCTACGACGTCAACGAGCAGGCGCAGGTCGTACCGCAGCTCGCGACGGCCCTGCCCACCACGAGCGGTGACGGCCGGACGGTGACCATTCCGCTGCGGCCCGGCGTGCGCTTCGCGGACGGCACGGCGTTCGACTCGGCCGCGGTGAAGGCCACCCTGCAACGCCACCTCACCAACGCCCGGTCGGCGCGCAAGAGCGAACTCGGCCCCATCGACGGTGTCGACACCCCGGACGCGCAGACCGTCGTCCTACGGCTGAAGCAGCCCTTCGCGCCGCTGCTCGGCGCCCTCGCCGACCGGGCCGGCATGATCATGAGTGCGCAGGCGCTGCGGACCCGGGGTGACGACTTCGCCTCGGCGCCGGTCTGCGTCGGTCCCTTCAAGTTCGCCAAGCGGGTGCCACAGAACTCGATCGAGGTGGTGCGCGACCCGAACTACTACGACGCCGGCAAGGTGCACCTGGACGCCATCTCGTGGCGGATCCTCACCGACGCCAGCATCCGCGCGGCCAACCTGCGCTCCGGCGACGCGCAGGTCGCCGATTCGGTCTCCACCCAGGACGTCGCCTCGCTCCGGCAGGACACGGCGGTCTCCGTCCTCCAGTCGCAGTCCCTCGGCTACCAGGGCCTGACCATCAACGTCGGCAACGTCGACGGCGTCGGCACCGCCGCCAAGCCGATCAACCGCCCCCTCGCCCAGAACGCCAAGGTGCGGCAGGCCTTCGAGCACGCCATCGACCGCAAGGCCCTGGTCGACGCGGTCTTCAACGGTCTGCACGCCGCCGCCTGCTCCCCGATCTCGCCCGCGAGCACGTTCTCGTCCCCCGAGGCGCAGACCTGCCCGGCGCACGACCCCGCCAAGGCCAAGCAGCTGTTGGCCGAGGCCGGCGTGCAGACGCCGTACACCGTGACGATGCTCGCCTCGAACACCCCCGACACGCTGCGCCTCGCGCAGGCGTTGCAGTCCATGGTGAAGGACGGCGGATTCGACCTGAAGATCAACCCGGTGGAGTACTCGTCGCTCCTCGACGAGCAGGACCGCGGCAACTTCGAGCTGCTGCAACTGGGGTGGAGCGGACGGATCGACCCGGACGCCAACATCACCAACTTCGTCGGCACCGGCGCCAGCCAGAACGTCGCCGGCTACAGCAACCCGCAGCTCGACAGCCTGCTGACCCAGGCCCGGCAGTCCGGCGACGTCGAGGAGCGCAGGAAGCTGTACGGGCAGGCGGTCACCCTGCTGCAGCAGGACGACGCCCTGATCTACCTCTACCGGCAGCGCAACCTGACTGCCGCCAGCAAGCAGATCCAGGGACTGCAGGTCTACCCGGACGGCGTGATCCGGGCTGCCTTCGCCGGCTTCACGAAGTAGGCAGTCGTGGCCCGATACCTGCTCACCCGCGCCTGGCAGTCGGCGCTGACCCTGCTGTTGTCGACGATCGTGGTCTTCGTCGGCGTGCGGGCGCTCCCCGGCGACCCGGCCCTCGCGCTGGCCGGGGAGGACCGCTCCCCGGAGGCGCTGGAGGCCATCCGTCGCCACTACGGGCTGGACCAGCCGCTGCCGGTGCAGTTCGCCCAGTACGTGGAGCGCATGGCGCAGGGCGACTTCGGGGTGTCGATCCGCACCGGTACGCCGGTCTCGTCGATGCTCACGACCGCCCTCCCGGTGACCGTCGAGCTGTCCGTGCTGGCGATCCTCATCGCGGCGGCGCTCGGGGTCGGCGCCGGGGTGCTCGCGGCGGTCCGTCGTGGACGTCCGGCGGAGTGGCTCGCCAACGGCCTGGCCCTGATCGGCCTGTCGGTGCCGCACTTCTGGCTGGGGCTGCTGGCGATCCTCTACCTGTCCGTGGCGACCGGGCTGTTCCCCGCCTCCGGCTTCGTGCCGATCCTGGAGGACCCCGTGGACAACCTGCACCACATCGTCCTGCCGGCCGTGATCCTCGGCACCGGCCTCGCCGCCATCATCATGCGGCAGACCCGGTCGGCGATGCTGGACTCGCTCTCCTCCGACTACGTGCGCACGGCGAAGGCGAAGGGCCTGCGACCGCGCGCCGTCATCACCCGGCACGCCCTGCGGAACAGCCTCATCGTTGTGGTGACCGTCGTGGGTCTCCAACTCGGCGGGCTGATCTCGGGCGCGGTCGTCACCGAACAGATCTTCGGGCTGCCGGGCTTCGGCAAGATGACCATCGACGCGGTGTTCCAACGGGACTACCCGGTGATCCAGGCCGTCGTCCTGCTCACCGCCGCGGCCTACATCGTGATCAACTTCTTCGTGGACCTGCTCTACTCGGTCATCGACCCACGCATCCGGGTGACGGGAGATCCGGCATGACCGTCCTCACCGTACCGATGGCGGAGACCGGCACCGCCAGCATCACCCGGCGTACCCGGGTGCTGCGGCGGCTGCGGCGCAACCCGCTCGCCGTGGTGAGCTTCGTGGTGCTCGCGTTGGCGGGCGTCATCGCGCTGCTCTCGCCCTGGCTCGCGCCGTACTCGGTCGACCAGACCGACTTCGCCCGTACGTTCGCGCCTCCCGGCACCGCCGGGCACGTGCTGGGCACCGACGACCTCGGCCGCGACGTCCTCTCCCGCATCATGCTCGGCGCGCGGGCGTCGTTGCAGGTGGGGCTCCTGGCGGTGGCCACATCGCTGGTCATCGGGGTGCCGCTCGGGCTCGCGGCCGGCTACTTCCGGGCCTGGGACGCGGTGATCTCGCGCTTCACCGACCTGCTGCTGGCGTTTCCGTTCCTGATCATGGCGGTGGGATTGGCGGCCATCCGGGGCGCCAGCCTCGGCAACGCAGCGGTGGCCATCGGCATCGCCCAGATCCCCGGGGTGATCCGGGTCGTCCGCTCGGACACGCTGCGCCTCAAGTCGCTGGACTTCGTCGCGGCGGCCGTCGTGGACGGCGCGAGCGACCTCTGGGTGCTGGCCCGGCACATCCTGCCGAACGCGACCTCGGTGATCCTGGTGCAGGCCACTGTCGCCATCCCGGCCGCGATCCTCGGCGAGGCGGTGCTGTCCTTCCTCGGCCTCGGCATCCAGCCCCCGGCGCCCAGTCTCGGCACCATGCTGGCCACCGCCCAGCAGTTCGCCGCCCGTGCACCGTGGGCGGCCGTCCTCCCCGGCGTCGTGATCATGGGTCTGGCGCTGGCGTTCAACGTCTTCGGTGACGCCCTGCGCGACGCCCTCGACCCGAAGGGAGACCGGCGATGACCACCGCCTCCGCGCCCGTGCTGGAGATCCGCGACCTGTCGGTGTCGTTCCCCACCGAGACCGGCACCGTCTCGGCTGTCGACGGGGTCAGCCTGGACCTCGCGGCCGGGGAGATCGTCGGGATGGTGGGCGAGTCGGGGTGCGGAAAGAGCGTCACCGCGATGAGCATCGCCGGACTGCTGCCGGGCAGCGCCCGGGTCACCGGTTCGGTGCGCCTGGACGGCAGGCAACTGGTCGGCGCCCGCGAGTCGGCCCTGCGTCGGGTCCGTGGCCGGGAGATCGCCTACGTCTTCCAGGAACCGATGACGTCGTTGAACCCGGTGCTCACCGTCGGACGGCAGATCGGGGAGGTGCTCCAGGTCCACGAACGGATGTCCCGACGGGCGGCGCGGGCGCGCGCCGTCGAGCTGTTGACGCTCGTCGGGATCCCGTCCGCCGCCCAGCGGGTCGACGGCTACCCGCACCAGCTCTCCGGCGGCATGCGCCAGCGCGTGATGATCGCGATGGCGGTGGCCTGCGGCCCGAAGGTGCTGGTGGCCGACGAGCCGACCACCGCGCTGGACGTCACCGTCCAGGCCGGCATCCTCCAGGTGCTGCGGGACCTGCGCGACCGGCTCGGCACGAGCGTCCTCATCATCACCCACGACCTCGGCGTGATCGCCGACATCGCGGACCGCGTCGTCGTGATGTACGCGGGGCGGGTGGTGGAACGGGCGCCGGTGGACGAGCTGTTCGCCCACCCCCGGCACCGATACACCGCCGGGCTCCTGTCGGCGTCACCGCAGCCGGGCCGGCACGCCGGCACGGACCGGTTGACCGAGATCCCCGGGCTGGTGCCCGTCCTGGCCAGCCAACCCGACGCCTGCACCTTCGCGGACCGGTGCCCGGCCGCCGACGAGCAGTGCCGGGCGGCCGCCCCACCCTTGGAGGGCATCGGCGGCCCCGACCACGTGGCGGCCTGTTGGCACCCCTGCACAACGGCACCGACGGCAGTTCAGGAGGCGAACCGATGACGCCGCAGCCGAACGCCCTGGAGATCACGGACCTGGTGATGCACTTCGGCCCGGTGCGGGCCGTGGACGGGGTGTCCCTGACCATCCCGCGAGGCCGGGTCACGGCCCTGGTGGGGGAGAGCGGTTCCGGGAAGTCGACGGTGGGCCGGTGCGTGGTGCGGCTCGTCGAACCGACCGCCGGGACGGTCCGGATCGCGGGCACGGACGTCACCCACCTGTCCCGACGGCGGCTGCGTCCGCATCGCGGCGCGGTGTCGATCGTCTTCCAGGACCCGGCCGCGTCACTGGACCCACGGATGCTGGTGGGCGAGATCGTGGCCGAGCCGCTGCGGCTCGCCGGCAAGCGGATCTCCCGGCGGGACCGGGACGCCCGCGTCGCCCCCCAACTCGAACGGGTGGGCCTGCGCGCCGAGGTGGCCCGTCGCTATCCCCACGAGTTGTCCGGCGGGCAACGGCAACGGGTCAGCATCGCGCGGGCCCTGATCTCCGAGCCCATGCTGCTCATCGCGGACGAACCCACAAGCGCGCTGGATGTGTCCGTGCAGGCGTCGGTGCTCAACCTCCTCGCCGACCTGCAACGCGACATCGGGTTCGCCTGCCTCTTCATCACCCACGACCTCTCCGCGGTCGAGTACCTGGCCGACGACATCGCGGTCATGTACTTAGGCCAACTCGTCGAGACGGGCAGCCGCGAGCGGATCTTCGCCCGGCCCGCCCACCCGTACACGCAGGCGCTGCTGTCCGCCGCGCCGGTGGCCGACCCGGTGCGTCAGCGCCACCGTCAGCCGGTGCTGCTCGGCGACGACCTGCCGTCCGCGCTCGACCCGCCGTCCGGCTGCCGGTTCCGGACCCGGTGCCCGCTCGCCTTCGACAGGTGCGCCACGGAGGTGCCGGCGCAGACCGCGATCGGCGACGGCATGGCCGCGTGCCACCTGGTCCGCCCGGACGGCACCGGTCCCGACGTTCGTGCCGCAGATCCCAGTGAGGTGTTGTCATGACGTTCACCACCCGACCCACGTTGCAGGGCACCTTCGGCATGGTGTCCTCCACCCATTGGCTCGCCAGCCAGGCCGCC
The DNA here is from genome assembly GCF_042869175.1 of Micromonospora sp. NPDC007208. Classification (NCBI taxonomy): domain Bacteria; kingdom Bacillati; phylum Actinomycetota; class Actinomycetes; order Micromonosporales; family Micromonosporaceae; genus Micromonospora; species Micromonospora sp. NPDC007208. Next base: position 217,789 of record NZ_JBIAFG010000001.1, read on the forward strand.
ATGGGCATCCTGGAGCGCGGGGGCAACGCCTTCGACGCCGCGGTCACCGCCGGGTTCGTCCTGCACGTCGTCGAGCCGCACCTGAACGGGCCGGGCGGCGAGGTGCCGGCCATCGTGGCCACCGCGCGGGACCCCCGACCGACGGTGCTGTGCGGGCAGGGGCCGGCGCCGGCCGGTGCCACCATCGCGCACTTCCGGTCCCTCGGAATGGACCTCATCCCGGGTGCCGGGCCGCTCGCGGCGGCCGTACCGGGCGCGGTGGACGCCTGGCTCCTGCTGCTGCGCGAGCACGGCACGCTCACCCTCGCCGAGGTGCTGGAGCCGGCGATCGGCTACGCAGGCGCCGGGCACCCGCTGGTGGGCCGGGTCGGTGACACAGTGGCCGCCGTCCGGTCGTTGTTCGAGGAACACTGGCCCACGTCCGCCGCGCTCTGGCTGCGCGGCGGCCGACCACCGGCCGCGGGCGAGTTGGTCACCAACCCGGCGTACGCGGACACCCTGCGCCGCCTCGTCGAGGCGGGACGGGCGGCCGGCGCCGACCGGGAGGCCCAGATCGAGGCCGCGCGTCGGGCCTGGAGCACGGGCTTCGTCGCCGAGGCGATCGACGCGTTCAGCCGGCGACCGTTCCAGGACTCCAGTGGCCGCCCGCACGCCGGGCTGGTCACCGGCGACGACCTGGCCGCGTACTCGGCGAGCTGGGAGGCGCCCGCCACCCTCGACTGGCACGGCTACTCGGTGGCGAAGACCGGCTTCTGGGGTCAGGGCCCGGTGTTGCTGGAGTCCCTGGCCACCCTGGACGCGCTCGACGACCCGGGCGCGTACGACCCGGGGACCGCGGCGGGCGTGCACGCCCAGGTCGAGGCGCTCAAGCTCGCCTTCGCCGACCGGGAGGCCTGGTACGGCGACGGCGTCGACGTGCCCGCCAAGGCGCTGCTCTCCCCGCAGTACGCGCGGGAGCGGGCCGCCCTGATCGGCGACCGCGCGTCGGCGGAGGTGCGGCCGGGGCGTCCGGACGGGGCGCAGCCGCGCCTGCCCGCCCACGTCCGAACCGGTGCCGCGCGGCGTACCGGGCCGACGGATGCCACGACGGGGGAGCCGACCGTGCAGTCGGACGGGGTGACCCGTGGCGACACCTGTCACGTGGACGTGGTCGACCGCTGGGGCAACATGATCTCCGCTACGCCCAGCGGCGGCTGGTTGCAGAGTTCCCCGACGATTCCGGAGCTGGGCTTTCCGCTGGGCAGCCGGTTGCAGATGTTCTGGCTGGAGGAGGGGCTCGCCTCATCGCTGGCGCCGGGCCGCCGCCCACGTACGACGTTGAGCCCGACGATGGTGCACCGCGATGGCGAGCCGGTGCTGGCGTGCGGCACCCCCGGTGGCGACCAGCAGGACCAGTGGCAGTTGCCGTTTCTGCTGCGCCATCTCGTCGGTGGGCAGAGCCTCCAGGAGGCCATCGACGCGCCGGCGTGGCACACGCTCAGCCTGCCGGGGTCGTTCTATCCACGGGACATCGAGCCGGGCGTCCTGGTGGTGGAGGACCGGTTCGACGAGGGCGTGTTGGCGGCGCTGCGGGCGTACGGGCACGAGGTGCGGGTCGCCGACGGGTGGAGCCTGGGTCGGCTCTGCGCGGTGACCCGTGACCCGGCGACGGGCGTGCTGGCCGCCGGTGCGAACCCCCGGGGCATGCAGGGCTACGCGTGCGGCCGTTAGCGGGCGCCGTAGCCGCCTTCGGCGTTCTCGTACGCCGCGGTGGAGGCCGCGTCGAGGTGGTCGAGTGCGGCCCGCTCGGCGCGGTCACCGTCGCCTGACTCGATGGCGTCGACGAGTTGGATGTGCTCGGCCCACGAGTGGGGGGCGCGTTCGGCCGCACCGAGCCGGAAGACCCACTGGACATGGAGGTAGAGCGACTTGGCGATCGACGACAGCCAGGGGTTTCCGCTGATCTGGAGGATGCGCAGGTGCAGCGTGCTGTTCAGCTCGGCGACCCGGGCCAGGTCCTGGCGCTGCGTCGCCTCGCGGCCCTGGTCGAGCAACGCGCGCAGGGACGCCACGTCGGCCGCGGTGGCCCGTTCGGCGGCCAGCCGGGCGGCCAGCGCCTCCAGGCGCTCGCGTACGACGAACATGTCGGTGATGGTCCCGCTGCTCGGTGAGGCGACGACAGCTCCCCGGCGGGGGAGGATCACGACGAACCCCTCCGCCTCGGCGACGCGCAGCGCCTCCCGGACGGGGTTGCGGGAGACGCCGAAGTCCTCGGCGAGCCGGTCCTCGGTCAGCCGTTCCCCGGGAAGGTAGTCGCCGTCGATGATGGCGGTCCGCAGCGCGGCGAGGACCTGATCGCGTAGCGGCAGGTGTTGCGCGCCGAGCTTGTCCCGTAGGTCTTCAGCCACCTGGTCGCCTCTCCGTGAACGTGTCCGGACAAAGTGTATACGAAGAACAATTATTGGAAGGTGGCCGACAGTGTCGAGCACAGCGCCCCGCGTCACCCGCCCCCGCGTCGCCCCACACCGGAGCGAGCGCCTGCTGCGGCGGCGGCAGGCGCTCGTCGTCGTCCTCACCTTCCTCACCGGGAGCGCCGACGCCCTCGGCTTCCTCGCCCTCGGCGGCGCCTTCGCCAGCGTGATGACCGGCAACATGGTCCTGCTCGGGCTCTCGGCCGGCCGGGGCGAGGCCGACCTGGCTCTGACGTCGGGCTGCGCCATCGTCAGCTTCATCGTCGGTGTCCTCGCGGGCGCCCGCGTCGTCGGCTCGGCGCAGCCCGACGATCCGGTCTGGCCCCGGCGGGTCACCTGGGCGCTGGTCCTGGAGCTGTCGGTGTTCGTGGTGTTCGCCGTCGTCTGGGAGGTCACGCTGCACACCCCGGACGCGCGCGTCCACCTGGCGCTGCTGATGCTGTCCGCGGTCGCGCTGGGCGTGCAGAGCAGTGCGATTCAACGCTTCGGTGTGTCCGGCCTGTCCTCCACGTACCTGACCGGCACGCTCACCAGCCTGATCGCCGGGGTGGCCGCGCGCAGCCCGTGGGCCAGCCTGCGCCCCAAGGCCCAGGTGCTGCTGGCCCTCATGGTCGGCGCGGCGGTCGGCGCCCTGGTCGCCCTGCACCTGCCGGTCGTCGCCCCGGCCCTGCTGATCGTGCCGCTGGCGCTCGTCATCGCCGTTTCCGCGCGGATGCGGGCCTGAGCGTCAGACGCCGCGAGCGAACAGGGCCAGACGTACCCGGTTGGGGCTGTCGGTCTTGGTCATCAGGCTGGTGATGTGGGTCTTGACCGTGGTGACGCCGATGTGGAGCTGGTCGGCGATCTCGGTGTTGGACAGACCCTCGGCGACCAGGTTGAGCACGTCCCGTTCCCGGGCGGTCAGGCCCGGCAGGGCCGGTGGTGACCCGGGGCGGGCGTGCACCGCGCGCTGCACGACGCGGCGCAGCACCTCCGGGCTGAACGGGCTGTCACCGACGGCGGCCCGGCGGATGCCGTCCAGCAGCTCGGTCGGCGGCGCGTCCTTGAGCAGGAACCCGCACGCGCCGGCGGTCAGTGCGGGGTAGAGGTGGTCGTCGTCGCCGAACGTGGTCAGCACCAGGACGCGGGTGGTGGGGCGTTCGGCGAGGATCCGGCTGGTCGCGGTGATCCCGTCGACGCCGGGCATCCGCAGGTCCATCACGACGACGTCGGGGAGGAGCCGCCCGGCCAGCGGAATCGCCTCCCGGCCGTTGTCGGCCTCCCCGACGACCTCGATGTCGGGTTGGGCCTCGCAGAGCATGCGCAGCCCGGCTCGGATGAGGTGCTGGTCGTCGACCAGCAGCACCCGGATCACGCCGGCTCCGGTGCGGGTGACTCGGCGGTGGCTTCCCGCTCGCGGGGCACCGCTCCGACCGGCGCGTCGGCGGACGCGGAGGCCCCGGCCGGAAGGACGGTACGTACCCGCCAGCCGGTGCCGGTCGGGCCCGCCTCCAGCCGGCCGCCGAGGACCTCGACGCGCTCGCGCATCCCGGTGATGCCGTGCCCGCCACCGGCCGGCACGCCCGCCGGCACCCCACCACGTCCGTTGTCGGTGACCTCCCAGTGCACGGAGCCGTCCCGGACGGCGACCACGAGGTGCGCGAGCGCGGACGTCCCCGCGTGTTTGGCCACGTTGGTCAGCGCCTCCTGGGTCAGTCGCAGCACCGCCATGCCGCGCACCGCGTCGAGTGAACCGATCGCCGGGTCGAGATCGGCCTCCACGGTGACACCCGCCTGCCGGGCCCGGTCGATGGACGCGCCGATCGCCGCCGGCAGCGCGGAGGGTTCGATCGCGGTCAGCGCCGCGTCACCGCGTACCCCGTCGGGGTTGCGCAGCACCGCGACCAGCCGGCGCAGCTCCGCGAGGGCCGCGGTGCCGGTGCCGTGCACGTCTTCGAAGACCTCGCCCACCCGGGGGTCCAGGTCGGTGAGCACGTGCCGGGCCACGCCGACCCGCAGGACCATCGACGCCACGTGGTGCGCGACGACGTCGTGCAGCTCGCGGGCGATGGCGCTGCGTTCGTCGGCGCGCGCAGCACGACTTTCCGACTCGTGCTGGCGTTGTTCGGCCACCGCCCGCTCCACGGCCTGCCGACTCAGCTCCCGGTTGGTGCGGATGACGAGACCGAGCAGCACCGGCACGCCGACCTCCAGGGCCAGCCCGACGACGCCGGAGGCGACCTGGCGGGCCGGGTCGCCGATCGAGTCGGTCAGGTCGACCACGACCAGCAGCGCGGCGGACAGCCAGATGGCCCGGGGCCGACGCGCCCGCATGGTGATCTCGAGCAGGGCCCAACTCGCGCCGACCTGGTTGATGGTGAAGTCGTCGACCAGGCGGATCGCGACCGCCAGCAGGGCGGCCTGCGCCAGCAGGTTGACCACCGGCCAACGGTGCACCGCCAGCCCCACGGTGAACGCGAGGACCGCGAGGATCCACTGTGTCGTCGTGGGGGTGCTGGCGGTGTGCGGAACGAAGAACAGGTAGCCCAGGCCGGCGAGATCGAGCAGCGCCATCCGCACGAGCGTGTCCCGCATGTCGAACAGTCGCCCCGGCCAGCTCACGTGGTCAGCCTAGGTGCTGCGGCCCGGTGGCGGTCGTCGGCCGCCGCCACCGGGCCCGGACCGCGAGGTAAGCGGCCAGGCCGAGCGGTCCGAGCAGGATGGTCAGCACCAGCACCGGAGCCATGACCAGCGCCGGCACCCCCCGTTCCCTGCTGTCCAACCACGCCCACCGCCCGACGAACAGATCGAACGCGATCATGTGCGCCCAACCCGCCGCCGCCCCGTCGGAGGTACCGAGCAGGTCGCGCACCCCGGCCAGGGTCGGCGACGTCACGGCCGGCAGCACGTCGCCGAAGGCCGGGAGCACCAGCAGCGCGTAGATCACCACGACCGGCAGCACGATCAGCGGCGAGGCGATGATCCGGGCGGTCCACGACCAGCGAGGCAGCAGGATCATCAGCGCCCAGAACGGCGCGGCCACCGCGAACGTCAGCGAGAACAGCGTCGCGGTCACGCGGCCAGCGCCAGTTCCGGGCGACGCTGGCGGACCAGCACCAGGCCGGTCGCGGTCGCCGTCGCGACCGCCAGGGCCGCGACCGCCGCGAGCGTGGTGGTGTCCGGCCGCAGCAGCGGCTGCCCGCGCAGGGCCTGCCAGGTCAACAGCACGGTGAGTACGCCGTACGCGCCGCCCGCGACGACCAGCAGATGGGCGCGGATGCGCTCGTCCCACCGCGTCGCGAACCGGCTCAGCAGGATCGCCAGGATCGGCAGCGCCTGGAGGGCGTGCAGCCCCACGAAGTGCCCGATCCGCAGGTCACCGCCGGTGGTGCTCCAGCCGACCACCGGCAACCCCGGCCCACCGTCGGGCACGCCGACGCTGTGCGCCCCACCGATGCCCTCGATTCCCGGGTCCTGCATCGGCAGCGCCATCGGCACCGCCGCGAGCATGCCCAGCAGGGACAGGCCGAGACCCCACCCGACCGCGGTCGCGGCGACCCGATCGGGGATCCGCTGGATCAGGACCACGATCCCGATGACCAGGTGCGCGAAGAACAGCACCATGATCGCCGCGCCCATCGCCGCGAACAGCGCGGTGTTCAGAGGCGTGCTGTCGTTGAAGTGGCTGGCCTGCCCGCGTACCACCTGACCTATGATCCACGCGTTCTCGACGACCGCCACGGCGACGATGACGACGACCGCCCTCTCGACGGCCCGGCTGCGTCGCGGCAGCAGGGAGAGCATCCAAGCGAGCGTCGCGCCGTAGAGCACGAACGACACCGCGAACTTGAACGGCTTGAGCCAGATCGGCGCCCCGGTGAGGACGCGCGGGTCGACGAGGATGCCGACCACCGCGACGACGCTGAGCAGCGCCATCACGGATACCAGGAACATCAGCGGGCGGTTCCAGCGCGTCGCCCGGCGCACAACGGTAGTCATGTCTGTAGATGTTCGTGGCCGTGCCCGTCGATCGCGTCCGACCCCGAGCCCCGGTTACGGCCGGTGGTCGGAGCGCGCCTCCTCCCTGGGTAGGAGACGAAACCGGGCGAGGCCCGTCGCCGGTGGTGGCATGCCGGGCTGGTCGAGCTGGCGATCGCGTTGGACAAGGCCGACCGGGTGCCCGAGTGGGGCGCCCGCCTCCGCGCGCTGTCCCTGACCCCGGAGCAGCGCACGCAGGTGGAGCAGTACGTCGCCGACCCGACCATCCTCGAACCCTGGTGGCGGTCCGACGCGACCTGAGCGTCGGCCTCAGCGCGCGCCCTATGCCACCTCTGGGCGTACGTCTGCCGATTCGACAGACCGGCACGAAATTACCGCTTTAGGGTAAGTGCGGCCAATGTGCCTAGCTGCTCCGATAGCTTTCGAAGGAGAGGAAAACTCGTATTCCTCCCTTCGGGTGCATAAGGAGTCAGTGATGAAGCGCAGTGTCGCGTTCGCGGCAGCCCTCCTGGCAGGTCTGACCAGCATCGGATCGATCCCCGGGACCGCCTCCGCCGATGGCGGTGGCCCCGGGTACCACGACGACCGCAAGGGGGGTGACTACCACCACGGCGACGAGGGCGCGGTCTTCGTCCAGACCAACAAGGCCGAGGGCAACACCATCAAGGTGTACGACCGCGACGAGGACGGCCGTCTCACCAAGGCGGGTGAGTACGAGACCGGCGGGCTGGGCGGCTTCACCATTGGCGCGCCGCTCGACGCGCTGGCCTCGCAGGGGTCCCTGGTTTACCACAAGGGGCTGCTGTTCGCCGTTAACGCCGGCAGCAACACCGTGACGGTCTTCCGCGTCGAGGGCACCAAGCTGCACAAGCTCCAGGTCATCTGGTCCGGCGGTCTGCTGCCGGTCAGCGTCGCGGCCCGTGGCGACCTCGTCTACGTCCTCAACGCGGGTGGCGAGGGCTCGGTGCAGGGCTTCGAGCTGCACAAGGACCGCCTGTCGCGGATCGAGGACGCCAACCGGTCGCTCGGGCTGCACAACGGCAACCCGCCCGCGTTCGGGACCGCCCCGGCCCAGGTCAAGATCGACCCGGACAGCGAGTTCGTCCTGGTGTCGACCAAGGGCGCCAACGTCATGTTCAGCTACGAGATCGGCCGCCACGGCGAGCTGTCCCGCAACCCCGTCATCAGCGACGCGGGGAACACGCCGTTCGGCTTCACCTTCGACAGCAGGGACTCGCTGCTGGTCACCGAGTCGGGTGCGAACGCGGTCAGCCGGTTCGAGCTGGAGGACGACGGCGCGCTCGACCAGGTCGGGCCGTCGGTACCCAACGGGCAGCAGGCGCCGTGCTGGATCCAGCGCGTCGGCGACTACTTCTTCGTCGCCAACGCCGGCAGCTCCACCATCAGCTCGTACCGGGTCGACGACGACGGCAAGCTCCAACTCGTCAAAGAGGTCGCCGTCGACACCGGCGGCGGGTCGATCGACATGACCACCAGCGACGGCTTCCTGTACGTGCAGAACGCCACCGCCGGCAACGTGCAGGGCTACGAGGTGGGCGAGGACGGGTCCCTGAAGCTCGTCACCACCGTGGAGGGTCTGCCGAAGTTCACCGACGGCATCGGCATGGAAGGCATCGCCGCCTCCTGAACGCACCACCCGCTGGTCCCGGTCGTCCATGACCGGGGCCAGCGTCGTCTGGTTGGTCGCCAGCCGACGCGTCGTGCCGCGCCAGCGGGGTCGAGACTACGAGGCCAACCGTTCGCGTGCGGTGCGAGCTGGGCGGGGGACTTCGGCACTGCCGTCCGCCCTGTTGATCTCCGACCAGACGGCGTCGAGGGAGAGGCCGAGGACGTCGGCGATCGCCGCGATGGTCGGAAAGGCGGGGGTGGCTATCCGGCCGGACTCGATCTTTCGAAGGGTCTCCGGCGAGACTCCCGCGTCCAGCGCGGTGAGGAGCATCGAACGCTCTCCGCGGGCGCGACGCAGGAGGGCGCCGAGGCGCTGTCCGCGTTCGAGCTCCGCGGGAGTGAGCGGCAACCTGACCATGCTCCGATTCTAGTACCGGGATAATATGGCCGGGATACTTATTGGTCGTCCGAGGAAGGCGCTGCATGATCGAGATCCTGAGCCCCACCGACGTGCTGCGAGCGAAGGACACCGGCGCGCTGGTCGCCGACATCCTCCAGACGTTGAAGAGCCGCTGTGTGGTCGGCACCAACCTCCTGGACATCGACCAGTGGGCGCAGGCCATGATCGTCGAGGCCGGGGCGCAGTCCTGCTACGTCGACTACGAGCCGTCCTTCGGGCGCGGGCCGTTCGGCCACTACATCTGCACGTCGGTCAACGACGCCGTGCTGCACGGGCTGCCGCACGACTACCCGCTCGCCGACGGCGACCTACTCTCGCTCGACCTCGCCGTCTCCCTGGGTGGAGTCGTCGCGGACTCGGCCATCAGCTTCGTCGTGGGCGACGTACGGCCCCCGGAGAGCGTCGCGCTGATCGAGGCGACCCAGCGCGCGTTGCAGGCGGGCATCGCCGCCGCCGGCCCCGGCGTTCCCATCGGTGACCTCTCGCACGCAATCGGCTCGGTCCTCAGCGCGGCGGGGTACTCGGTCAACACCGAGTTCGGCGGCCACGGCGTCGGATCGACGATGCACCAGGACCCGCACGTCTCCAACACCGGGCGTCCCGGTCGCGGCTACCGGCTGCGCCCGGGGCTGCTGCTGGCGCTGGAGCCGTGGGTCATGGCGGACACCGCCACGCTCGTCACCGACGCCGACGGCTGGACGCTCCGCAGCGCGACGGGTTGCCGGACGGCGCACAGCGAGCACACCATCGCCATCACCGACGACGGCGCGGACGTGCTCACCCTGCCGACGCCCTGACCCGTACGGGCGCTCATCGGTCGGCCGCCGACAGGTCGCCCAGGGTGGACGATTAACCGGCCACCGAAGGGGCAGGTCTCTCCGTGGTGCCCTGCCGGGTCGCGTTCAGAATGAACCGATCGGTCATATTTTCCGTGATGACGGTCAGGGTCACCCACCAGAGTCGCGGAGGCACGATGTCAACGGTTCGAACTGGTCCGGTCATCGGACTGCTCGCGCAGATCGTCCTGCTGGCGGTGCTGGCGGAGACAGTCGGTCTGGGCGCGGCGGGCTGGGTGGCGGGGCTGGCGTACGGGGCGGTCCTGTGCGCCCTGCTCAGCCGGGGGATGTCCCGCTCGGGCGCGGGTGCTCTGAGCCCGGCCGACCGGGTGACCCTGAGCCGGGCGATCCTCGTCGGCGGCGTGACGGCCCTGGCCGCCGACTCGTTCGGCCGGTCGGCGCCGGTCACCCTGATGGTCGTCCTCACCAGCGTGGCGTTGGCCCTCGACGCCGTGGACGGGTACACGGCCCGCCGCACCGGGACCACCAGCGAGCTCGGCGCGCGCTTCGACATGGAGATCGACTCCTTCCTGGTCCTGGTGCTCTGCCTGCACGTGGCCCCCGCGGTGGGTGGCTGGGTGCTCGCGATCGGCGCGATGCGGTACGTCTTCGTCGCCGCGAGCTGGGTGCTGGGGTGGATGCGCGGGTCCCTGCCGCCGCGCTACTGGCGCAAGGTCGTCGCCGCCGTCCAGGGCGTGGTGCTGACGGTTGCGATGGGCGACGCGCTGCCCGGGCCGCTGACGACCGTGGTGCTGGTGGCGTCGCTGGCGCTGCTGGTCGAGTCGTTCGGGCGGGACGTCGCGTGGCTCTGGACGACCCGTCACCTCCGCCGCAGCGTCGTCCTCGACACCCCGGGCAGCCAACACGCGCCGGGCATTCACGACGCCTCGGGCGCGATGGCCCACGCGAGCAGCCAGCCGAGACACAGCACCCCGAGCGCCGGCGTGGGGTTGGCCGGGCTGGGCTCGGGCCGGCCGGATGGGCTGCCCTGGTCGGACTGCCCCACGGTCGCTGTGGCCCGACGCGGGATCGCCCGCGTCTGAGCCGCCCGGATGCCGCGCACCAACAAAGATCATGGAAGGATGCCCGGGTTGTCGCTCATGACGCGCGTACGTCAGCAGCCGAGCCAGGAACGGAGGCCGATGAGGGCCGAAGTCTCGGACATCACCGCCAGCGACGGCACCGAAGCCGAGGGCCAGCCGAAGCGCTCCATCGCGGCCCGGCTGACCACCGTGCTGGCCGCGCTGCTCGTGCTGCTCGTCCTCACCGTGCCGTACGACTTCGGTCGGCTCAGCCCGGCGGGGTTCGTACGGATCCCCCTGGAGGCGCTGCTGGTCGTGGCCCTCCTGCTCGCCCTGCCGTCTCGTGGCAGCCGGCTGGTCGCAACGCTCGCCGGCATGGCGCTCGGCCTGCTCGGCCTGCTGAAGCTGCTCGACCTGGGGTTCTCCGCCTCGCTGAGCCGGGCGTTCGACCCGGTGCTCGACTGGGCGCTCGTCGACGAGGGGTTCGCCTTCCTCAGCGAGTCGTACGGTCGGCCCGCCGCCGTCGGTGCCGCGATCACCCTGGCGGTGGTGGTCGTGGGCCTGCCCACACTGGTCACGCTGTCGATGCGGCGACTGCGGCGGTTGGTGGTCCGGCACCGCACCGCGACCACCCGCGTCGTGGCCGCGCTGGTGGTCGTCTGGGTGGCCTGCGCCGCGTTCAACGTGCGGGTGGTCGAGGGCGTACCGGTCGCCGACACCTCCGCGACCACCCTGGCCAACGGGCACGGCTTCCAGGTGCGCCTACGCCTCGACGACCGCGAGACGTTCGGCGCCCTGATCGAGGCCGACAAGTTCGGTGACACCCCCGGCGACCAGCTCCTTACCGCGCTGCGCGGCAAGAACGTGGTCGTCGCCTTCGTGGAGAGCTACGGCCGGGACGCCGTCGAGGACCCGGAGTTCGCGCCACAGGTCGGTGCGGTCCTCGACCGCGGCACCAGCGAACTGGGCGCGGCGGGTTTCGCCGCGCAGAGCGGCTTCCTCACCTCGCCCACCTTCGGTGGCGGCAGTTGGCTCGCGCACGACACGCTGCTCTCCGGCCTCTGGATCGACAACGACCAGCGCCACCGCACCCTGCTGGCCAGTGACCGGATGACCCTCAACGGCGCCTTCCGGCGAGCCGACTGGCAGACCGTGGGCGTGATGCCCGCCGTCACCAAGGCCTGGCCGGAGGGCTCCTTCTTCGGCTACGACCGGTTCTACAACGCCAAGACGCTCGCGTACGGTGGCCCCAAGTTCAGCTTCGGCACCCCGCCCGACCAGTACACCCTGGCCAGCTGGCAGCGCCTGGAGCAGGCGAAGCGCGACGGCAACGTGATGACCGAGCTGGCGTTGGTGTCGAGTCACGCGCCGTGGACGCCCGTCCCGCCGCTGCTCGACTGGGCCGACGTCGGCGACGGCGCGGTCTACCGCGCGGCCGGCGCCGGCAGGTCGGACGACAAGCGCCGCAACACCGGCCAGATCCGGGCGGACTACCGGAAGTCCATCGAGTACACCCTCGGCACGCTCGTCTCCTACGTGCGGACCTACGGAGACGACGACCTCGTGTTCATCTTCCTCGGTGACCACCAGCCCGCCGCCGTCGTCACCGGCGAGAACGCCAGCCGCGACGTGCCCATCTCGATCATCACCCGGGACCGGGCGGTGTTGGACCGGATCTCCGGGTGGGGCTGGCAGGACGGTCTGAAGCCCGGGCCGCAGGCGCCGGTCTGGCGGATGGACGCCTTCCGGGACCGGTTCCTGACCGCCTTCGGGCCGTAACCCCGGCCACCTCTCTCACGGACTGGACCAGACAGATGACGGCAACCACCGACACCAGGATCGCCGCGCTCCGGACCGATCCGGCCCTGTCCCCGCTGCACCGGTCGCTGGACGTCTACTACGGCGATCCCGAGCGGGACGCGAGGATGGACGACTTCTACTCCCGCTTCGTCAGCCGCAGCGACCTCGTCTTCGACATCGGCTCCCACGTGGGCGACCACATCGGCAGCTTCCGTCGCCTCGGTGCCCGGGTCGTCGCCGTGGAACCGCAGCCGCTGTGTCTGCGCGCCCTGCGGGCGATCTACGCCGACGACGACCAGGTGACAGTGGTCGACGCCGCGTGTGGCGCCCTGTCCGGGCACACCCGGTTGCACGTCAACTCCGCCAACCCCACCGTGTCGACCGCCTCACCCGATTTCGTCCGAGCGGCGCAGGGCGCGGGCGGGTGGGAGGGCGAGGTGTGGGATGCCGACATCGAGGTCCCGGTGGTCACCGTCGACGCGCTGATCGAGACGTACGGCGTACCGACCTTCGCCAAGATCGACGTTGAGGGTTTCGAGGACGAGGTGCTGGCCGGCCTGAGCCGCCCACTGCCGGCGCTCTCGTTCGAGTTCACCACCATCGCGCGTGCGGTTGCTTACCGGTGCCTCGATCGCCTGACCGCCCTCGGCTTCGACGGTTTCGACGTCGCGTTGGGCGATGACAAGTCGATGACCTTCGAACGCTGGATGCCCGCCACCGACCTGGCGACGCACCTGCACGAACTGCCGCACGCCGCGAACTCCGGTGACGTGTACTGCGTGTCCCGCGACCGGGAGGTCGTCGCCACGCCGTAGCCGTACCCGACGCTAAATCATGCGCAGGACCAGTGCGGCGGAGACCGCCAGCTCACGATCGATCACTTGGTCCCGGGGGACGAACACCATGGCCTGCCCCTCACCGAGGACCACGTCCTCCTGCCGAGCCGTGGTGGTGCCACGAAACACGTGGACGGTCACGGTGTGGGGAAAGCCCGTTTCGTACGGACGCGGACCGCTCCACAACGGGTACAGCTCACCTGCGGTCAGACCAGTCTCCTCCAGCAGCTCGCGGCGGGCCGCCTCCTCCGGCGACTCGCCGGGCTCGATGTGGCCACCCGGCAGGCTCCACTGGCCCGGCGAGACGACCGCGTCCTCATCGCGGTGTTGCAGCAGCACCGCGCCCGACGGATTGACAAGCAGCACGAGGGCGACGTCATAGGTGGCCATGACGAGACCGTGCCACCTCGCCGTGAGCATGTCGACGGCGGTCCCTTAGGAGCACCGGATCGCGTACCCTCCGCAGATGGACCTCGACAATCTTCCGCTCGCCGAGTTCGCGTTTCCGGGGCCACTGCGGGACAAGCTCGTGGGCGCGATCCTGTCCGGGGCGAAGACGTCGACGACCGGCCTGCTGGTCGGGTACGAGTGCGCCAACGAGCCGCTGCCCGAGGTGGGCCAACTGTCCGCCGTGGTGGACTCGGCCGGCCGGCGGGTCGCGGCCATCGAGTTGACCGACGTGCGGGTGATCCGGCTCGCCGAGGTCGACCTGCCACACGCCCTGGCCGAGGGGGAGGGCGACGAGTCGGTGGCGCAGTGGCGTGCGGGGCACGAGTCGTTCTGGCACAGCGCCGACGTGCGCGCCGAACTGGGCGACCCCAACTTCACCGTGGACGACGACACCCTCGTGGTGACCGAGCGGTTCCGGCTGGCGCACGTCGTCTGAGCGTCATCCGAGCCAACCACGCCCTCGGAGGACCGTCCCTGGTGCGCGAGACCGCCACGTCGATCCCTGGCAGCTCAGCACGGCGCCGCTGGGCGTGTCGAACAGCTCAGCTCGACTGCGTGGGCTCGGCTACGTAGACACCCTTGCCCGGATGCCCCTCGACCAGCTCGCGGTCCTTGAGGATCGTCATGACCCGGTTGATCGTGGAAATATGCACGCCGTACTGCTCGGCCAGCTCGCGTGTGGACGGTAGCTTCTCACCCGGCGCGAACTCCCCAGACTTGATCTTCTCAGTGATCTCGCTAGCGATGCGCCGGTAGTCCACTTTCTCGGTCGGCATGAGTCGATCTCCGTTGGGTCCCTGGTTTCGGCACCCCAATTCGATCACGCCAGACCTGTTCCAACAAGTTCCATGCTTTCGCTTGACCTGCTCCTACAAGTTGGAATAGGTTGCCTACTTAGTCGGGTTCCCTGGTTTCGGCAAACTCCGAGGTTCCCGGCGACATGCCCACCTGGGGGAGTGCGAGGCACGGACTCTGCCCCCAGGTGGGAACTAATCATGATCGCGGGAGGGTGCCGACCATGCCGATCGACGAGCCGGCCTCCAGGGCAACCGAGCTGTTCACTGCCAAGAGGGTTCTGGACGCGCATTGGACTCGGGCGCTCGACCGACCATGGCGGGTAGGTGGGTGTCTGGAGTGTCAAGGTCGCAACGACTGTCCGCAGCTCGATTGGGCGATCGAGATCACCGCAGAGGCGGCGGCATTGATGTTCCAGAAGCGCTGATCCGGCCGCCCGCCGATCGTGGCCGATCAGCGCCCTGCGCGGCGTCGTCAGGATCTTGGGGCCGTGGCTGGTCTTCGTAACCTTGGTCGGCCAGACTGCGCGGTATGCGTGATCGTTGGCGCCGGTGGGCGTGGGTCGGGGTGCTCGTCATCGGGCTGGTCCTTTATCTGGCGGTGCTGCGGACCCTCGTGAGCACCAAGAATCCGAACTTCGTACCGGCGCTGATCCTGCTCGGGGCGACGCTGGTGCCGTTGACGTTCCTGACGTTCGCGCAGGCCCGGACCGGGCGGTGGCAGGTGCCGGCGTCGGTGTTGGTGACGTCGGCGTTCTTCGGCGGTGTGATCGGCACGGTGGTCGCCGGCACCCTGGAGTACGACACCCTGCGCGGCCTCGGCACCCTGCCGATGCTGTTCGTGGCACTGATCGAGGAGTCGGCGAAGCTGATCGTCCCGGTGGTGCTGCTGTTCACGGTGGTGGCCCAGCATCGGCGGCGGGTGCCGTCGGACGGGCTGATCATCGGTGTCGCGGCCGGCATGGGTTTCGCCGCGCTGGAGACGATGGGCTACGCCTTCACCGCGCTGCTGAGTTCGCAGGGCAACATCGGCGCGGTGGAGCAGACGCTCTTCATCCGGGGTCTGACGGCGCCCGCCGGTCACACCGCCTGGACCGGGCTGACCGCCGGCGCGCTCTGGGCGTTGTTGGCGAGCCCGAGCGCCGGGCGGCTCTTCGGGTTCATCGGCACGTTCGTGGGTGTCGTCGTCCTGCACACCCTCTGGGACACGTTCTCCGGCTCACTGGTCTTCGTCGTGTTGGCGATCATCAGCATCGGCTGGCTGTTCTGGCAGCTGCGCCGCTACCGGACCTTCGGCGACCAGCAGCTCGGCCAGCTGCAACCGCACTGACCATCGCCGTACTCCATGCCTCTCCCGGCCTGCCCGAATAGGGCCGGGGGAGGCATGACTGTTGGTGATCCCGCTGCGACCGGGTCGGCACCTCATCTAACGTCAGAGTGTTCATATTTGGCGTGCTTGGTCGGGAAGGTGCGGCGATGGGGGTGCGCAGCTGGTTCGAGGGCTGGCCGGTCTACCGTCAGCTCACCGGCACGGACCCGCTGGGCCGGGGGGCCGCGGCGAAGTCCGACGGGTCCCGCGCGCTCACCGCCCGCACCGACACCGCCGATTCGGTCGCCCGGTCCGTGTGCCCGTACTGCGCCGTGGGTTGTGGTCAGCGGGTGTTCGTGAAGGACGGGCAGGTCAGTCAGATCGAGGGTGATCCGGACAGCCCGATCTCGCGCGGTCGGCTCTGCCCGAAGGGCGCGGCGAGCAAGAGCCTGGTAACCAGTCCGCTGCGGCAGACCACGGTCCGCTACCGCCGGCCGTACGGCACCGAGTGGGAGGACCTCGACCTCGACACGGCGATGAACATGATCGCCGATCGGGTCCTGGCCGCCCGGGACGAGACCTGGGAGGACGTCGACGCCGAGGGTCGACCGCTCAACCGGACGCTGGGCATCTCCAGCCTGGGTGGGGCGACGCTGGACAACGAGGAGAACTACCTCATCAAGAAGTTGTTCACCGCGATGGGGGCGCTCCAGATCGAGAACCAGGCCCGAATTTGACACTCCTCCACCGTCCCCGGTCTGGGGACCAGCTTCGGTCGTGGCGGCGCCACCCAGTACCAGCAGGACCTGTCGAACTCCGACGTCATCGTCATCCAGGGTTCGAACATGGCCGAGGCACACCCGGTGGGCTTCCAGTGGGTGATGGAGGCCAAGCGTCGGGGGGCGAAGGTCTTCCACGTCGACCCGCGTTTCACCCGCACCAGCGCGCTGGCTGACTCGTACCTGCCGATCCGGGCGGGCACGGACATCGCGTTGCTCGGCGGGGTGATCCGCTACATCCTCGACAACGAGCTGGACTTCCGTGAGTACGTCGTCGCCTACACCAACGCCGCGACCATCGTGACCGAGGAGTACGCCGACACCGAGGACATGCACGGCCTCTTCTCCGGCTTCAACGACGACAACGCCACCTACGACCAGTCCAGTTGGCGGTACGAGGGTCACTCGCAGAGCCAGACGACCCGCGACAGTGAGACGCAGCGGGAGACGGCGGCCGGGCTGGAGAACGAGTCGCACGGCGCGCCGGTCGGCGGCCAGACCGAACGGGACGAGACGTTGCAGCATCCGCGCTGCGTCTACCAGATCCTCAAGCGGCACTACGCCCGCTACACCCCCGAGATGGTGGAACGGGTCTGCGGTATTCCGCAGGAGAAGTTCTTCGAACTGGCCCGGGCGTGGACGGAGAACTCCGGCCGGGACCGCACCGGCATGCTCGTCTACTCGGTGGGTTGGACCCAGCACAGTGTGGGTGTGCAGTACATCCGCACCGGCGCGATCATCCAGCTTCTGCTGGGCAACGTGGGCCGACCCGGTGGCGGGGTCATGGCCCTGCGCGGGCACGCCAGCATCCAGGGGTCCACCGACATCCCGACGTTGTTCAACCTGCTGCCGGGCTACCTGCCGATGCCGCACCACGCTGACCACCCGACCCTGACCGAGTGGGTGGACAGCATCGCGCACCCCGGGCAGAAGGGCTTCTGGGGCAACGCCCGCACCTACGGCGTCAACCTGCTCAAGGCGTACTGGGGCGACGCGGCCACCGCCGACAACGACTACTGCTACGGGTACATGCCGCGGATGACCGGCGACCACGGCACGTACCAGCAGGTGCTCGACATGATCGACGGCAAGATCAAGGGCTATTTCCTGCTCGGGCAGAACCCGGCGGTCGGTTCGGCGCACGGTCGCGCGCAGCGGCTCGGCATGGCCAACCTCGACTGGCTCGTGGTCCGCGACCTGTTCATGATCGAGAGCGCTACGTTCTGGCACAACGCGCCGGAGATCGAGACCGGCGAGATCACGCCCGAGCGGTGCCGCACCGAGGTGTTCTTCCTACCGGCCGCCTCCCACGTGGAGAAGGAGGGCACCTTCACCCAGACCCAGCGGCTGTTGCAGTGGCGGGAGAAAGCCGTCGAGCCGCCAGGCGACGCCCGCTCCGAACTCTGGTTCTTCTACCACCTCGGTCGCATCATCCGGGAACGGCTGGCGACGTCCACGAAGCCGCGCGACCGTGCGCTGCTCGACCTCGCCTGGGAGTACCCCACGCACGGCCCGAACGTCGAGCCGAGCGCCGAGGCGGTACTGCGCGAGATCAACGGGTACGACGTGGCCACCGGCCGGCCGCTGGCGTCGTTCACCGAGATGAAGGACGACGGCTCCACCGTCGGTGGTTGCTGGATCTACACCGGGGTGTTCGCCGACGGCGTCAACCAGGCGGCCCGGCGCAAACCTGGCTCGGAGCAGTCCTTGGTGGCGCCCGAGTGGGGTTGGGCGTGGCCG
This sequence comes from Micromonospora sp. NPDC007208, assembly GCF_042869175.1. Taxonomy (NCBI): domain Bacteria; kingdom Bacillati; phylum Actinomycetota; class Actinomycetes; order Micromonosporales; family Micromonosporaceae; genus Micromonospora; species Micromonospora sp. NPDC007208. Next base: position 235,872 of record NZ_JBIAFG010000001.1, read on the forward strand.
GCGAACCGGCGCATCCTCTACAACCGTGCGTCCGCCGACCCGGACGGCAACCCGTGGAGTGAGCGCAAACGCTACGTCTGGTGGGACGCGGACAAGGGTGAGTGGACCGGCTACGACGTGCCGGACTTCGAAAAGACCAAACCGCCGTCCTACCGTCCGGAGCGCGACGCGTCGGGTGTCGCGGGCATCGCCGGCGACGATCCGTTCATCCTCCAGGGCGACGGCAAAGGCTGGCTGTACGCGCCCACCGGCGTGCTCGACGGGCCGATGCCCACCCACTACGAGCCGGTCGAGTCGCCGGTGCGCAACCCGCTCTACCGCCAGCAGGCCAACCCGACCCGCAAGGTCTACACCCACCCGATCAACACGCTCAACCCGAGCCCGCCGGAACCGTACAGCCAGGTGTTCCCGTACGTGTTCACGGTCAGCCGGCTCACCGAGCACCACACCGCCGGCGGGATGAGCCGGACGGTGTCGCCGCTGGCCGAGTTGCAACCGGAGATGTTCGTCGAGGTGTCCCCGGAGTTGGCCGCCGAACGTGGTCTCAACCACCTGGGTTGGGCGCACCTGGTCACCGCCCGTGCGGCTGTCGAGGCACGGGTGCTGGTGACCGACCGGCTCACCCCGTTGCGGGTGGACGACCGGGTCATCCACCAGGTGTGGTTGCCGTACCACTTCGGTTTCGAGGGTCTGGTGACCGGCGACTCGGCCAACGACCTGTTCGGCATCAGCCTGGACCCGAACGTGCTGATCCAGGAGAGCAAGGTCGGCACCTGCGACGTCCGTCCCGGGCGACGCCCGAGGGGCGCCGAGCTGCTGGCTCTCGTCGTCGACTACCGGCGACGGTCCGGGGACCTCAGCCCGCACTATCCACCGCAGGTCACGACCGACTCCGCCGACAGCGGCCCGGACCAGGAGGTCTGACCCATGCCCCACACCAATGCCCTGTACGGGCCGCTCGACCCCGCGCCGGACGCCGGCTACGAGAACCCGCCGCCGCGGATGGGGTTCTTCACCGACACCAGCGTCTGCATCGGCTGCAAGGCGTGCGAGGTGGCCTGCAAGGAGTGGAACGGCGTCCCCGAGAGTGGGCTCGACCTGCTGGGCATGTCGTACGACAACACCGGCGCGCTGACCGCGAACTCGTGGCGGCACGTCGCGTTCGTGGAGCAGCCCCGCTCGGCCGGCTGGGCGACTCCGGCGTTCGCGGGGGACCCGGACGGGCCGGCGATCAGCCCGCTCACGGCGGCGGCCGGCGCGCGTACCGGCACCGACACCGGAACGGATCCGGGCCTCGCGCCCGGCTCGCCTGACGCGGCGGCCCGCATGTCGGGCGGCCCGGAGTTTCTGGGGATGCCGGGTGCGCAGCCGCCGGGGAGGGGTTCGGGCGCGGAGGGACGGACGGACTTCCGCTGGTTGATGATGTCGGACGTGTGCAAGCACTGCACCCACGCGGCCTGCCTGGATGTCTGCCCGACCGGTTCCCTGTTCCGCACGGAGTTCGGCACCGTGGTGGTGCAGGAGGACATCTGCAACGGCTGCGGTTACTGCATCTCCGCCTGCCCGTACGGCGTCATCGACCAACGCAAGGATGATGGTCGGGCGTGGAAGTGCACGCTGTGCTACGACCGTCTCGGGGCGGGGATGACGCCGGCGTGCGCGCAGGCGTGCCCGACGGAGTCGATCCAGTACGGCGCCCTGGACGAGTTGCGGGAGCGGGCAGCTGCGCGGGTGGAAAAGCTGCATGAGCATGGTGTGCCCGAGGCGCGGTTGTACGGGCACGACCCCAACGACGGCGTCGGTGGTGATGGTGCGTTCTTCCTGCTGCTTGACGAGCCGGAGGTGTACGGGCTGCCCCCGGACCCGATCGTGACCACCCGTGACCTGCCGGCCATGTGGAAGCGCGCCGGTCTGGCGGCGATGACGATGGCCGTCGCCACGGCGCTCGCGTTCCTGGGTAGGCGGTCGTGACCCGCGGCGGTGAGCAGCTCACGGTGCCGCCGGCCGACTTCGCCTCCTACTACGGCCGGCCGGTTCTGAAGGCGCCGGTGTGGAAGTACGACATCGCCGGCTACCTGTTCGCCGGAGGCCTCGCCGCCGGAAGCGCGCTGATCGGGGCGGGCGCCCAAGTGACCGGACGACCCGGGCTGCGCAGGGTGGGCCGTTGGACGGCCCTCGGCGGCGTCGCCGCCAGCACGTACCTGCTGGTGCACGACCTCGGCCGGCCGGCCCGGTTCCATCACATGCTCCGGGTGGCCAAGGTGACCTCGCCGATGTCGGTCGGCACCTGGATTCTCGCCGCGTTCGGCCCGCTGGCCGGCGTGGCCGCGGTCGCCGAGCTCGCGCCGCTGCTCCCGCAGCACGGTGTGCTCGGCCTCGCCCGTCGGATCGCACCGCCCGTCGGCAACGTCGCCGGCCTGGCTGCCGCAGCCACCGCGCCGGCGCTGGCCACGTACACCGGGGTGCTGCTCGCCGACACGGCCGTGCCGTCCTGGCACGACGCCTACCCGTCGCTGCCCTTCGTCTTCGCCGGCAGCGCGCTCGCCGCCGCGTCCGGGGTCGGACTGATCGCGGCACCGGCCACGGAGACCGCCCCCCTGCGACGACTCGCCCTGGCCGCCGCGGCCATCGAGTTGGGCGGGGGGCACCGGCTGGAGCGGCAGGGCCTCACCAGCGAGCCCTACAGGCACGGACGCAGCGGCCGGCTCGTCAAGGCGGGACGCGCCCTGCTCGCCGTGGGCGCCGCCACCGCGCTGGTCAGCCGACGCAGCCGGGTCCTGTCGGCGATCTCCGGCGCCGCCCTCGTGGCATCGTCGGTCGCCACCCGGTTCGGTGTCTTCGAGGCGGGACGGGTGTCGGCACGCGATCCGAAGTACACGGTCGTGCCCCAACGGGAGCGGCTCGCCGAGAAGCGGTCGACGCCTCAGCCCTGAGCGGGTCGGCGCAACGGAAGGCGCCCTTGTCGAGGGGCGCCTTCTGTTGCGATGCGAGAGGTCTGGCCGCGAGGGGCCGCCGCGCGTCAGCCGGTGAACAGCTTCGCGGCGGTGATGGCGGTCTGGACGATGCCGTACCCGAGGAGCACCGCGACCAGCAGCCACGACAACCATAGCCGCCCGGTCTGGCTGCCGACGCGCGGCGGCGCGGGCGGCTGGCTGTCCCGCCCGAGAGCGACCGGCTCGGTGATGGTGGCCTTCGCCACGGGCGAGGTCGGCCCCCGGTTCGGTTCGTGGAACCGATCGGGCACGGAACGGACCAGCAGGTTCGCGATGAACCCGATGGCCAGGATGCCGACCATGGTGAAGAGCGCGGGCCGGTACGCCGCCGCGGTGAGGGTGCCGGGCTTGCCCTGTGTGTCGAGAATCCCGTTGACGATCAGCGGGCCGGCGACACCCGCAGCCGACCAGGCGGTCAGGATCCGGCCGTGGATGGCCCCGACCTGGAAGGTGCCGAACAGGTCACGCAGGTAGGCGGGCATGGTGGCGAAGCCACCGCCGTAGAAGGAGATGATCGCGGCGGCGATCAGCACGAAGACCGCGGTCGCGGAGTGGCCGGCCACGGCGAGCAGCAGGTACAGCACCATGCCGACGCCGAGGTAGACCATGTAGATGGGCTTGCGACCGATCAGGTCGGACGTCGTGGACCAGACGAACCGCCCAGCCATGTTGAACAGCGACAGCACTCCCACGAAACCGGCCGCCGCCGTCACCGAGACCGTGGTGGCGGTCCCGTTGTCCCGGAAGAAGTCCTGGATCATCGGGCTTGCCTGCTCCAGGATGCCGATGCCCGCGGTGACGTTGCAGAACAGCACGATCCACAGCAACCAGAACGAGCGGGTACGCACCGCGTTCGACGCGGACACGCTCGCCGTTGTCACCAGCGGTCGGGCGGCGACGCTCGCGGGGTCGAACCCGGCGGGCCGCCAGTCCGGCGCCGGAACCCGGACGTTGAACGGGCCGAACATCATGATCACGAAATAGCCGATGCCGAACGTGACGAAGAGCGCCACGAGCGCATGTCCCGACGCGACGGCGGCCGGGTTGTTGGGGTTGTAGCCGGAGTCGTAGAGGGAGAGCAGTTGGCGCGCGAGCGGGCCGGCGATCAGGGCGCCGCCGCCGAACCCCATGATGGCCAACCCGGTGGCGAGGCCGGGGCGGTCCGGGAACCACTTGATCAGTGTGGAGACGGGCGAGATGTAGCCGATGCCGAGCCCGATGCCGCCGATGACGCCGTATCCGAGGTAGAGGAGCCAGAGTTGTTGGGTCGCGATGCCGAGCGCGCCGACCAGGAACCCGACGGCCCAGAAGCAGGCGGAGACGAACATCGCCCGGCGCGGTCCGTTGCGCTCCACCCAACGGCCACCCACCGCCGCGGACGAGCCCAGCATGACGATGGCGATGCTGAAGATCGCCCCGATCGCCGTCTGGCTGACGTCGAAGTGCGCGATGAGGGAGTTCTTGTAGACGCTCGTCGCGTAGACCTGGCCGATGCAGACGTGCACGGCCAGTGCCGCGGTCGGGATGAGCCAGCGGCTGTATCCCGGGGGAGCGACCGTGTGCCGGGGATCGAAGACCGACAGCATGGGCATCGTCCACACCTCCTGCGGCTGAATAGCCGCGACGTTGCCGAGCTGTCCGACCCGGCAGGTGGCCGAGCGGCGCCGCCGCGGTGGCGGCCCGGCGCACGTCTGGCGTCAGCCGATTACCGGCTCCACCTCACGTTACGTGGCAGTCGGTTCACACCATGCTGTTACCAAAAAACGCGGGCACGGAGACGTCACGTGGGCGACCTGACCCGCGACCCTAGACGGAGACCGACGGATCCGGTCGTCCGGCGCGGGGCACGGCGCCGGTGGTCTCCAGGATGAGCGCGGCGACAAGATCCGGGTCGTCGCTCATCGGCACGTGCCCGCAGCGGGGCAGCGTCACCACCCGTGCCGCCGGCAGGCCCGCCCGGGCGCGCTCGGCCTGGTGGACGCCGAAGATCCGGTCACAGTCTCCCCAGCCGATGGTCACCGGCACCGTCGCGTCGGACAGCCGAAGGCAGTCGAAGCGGTAGTCGCGGGCGGCTCGGGCCACTGCGTTGAAGCCGAGCCCGCGTCGCAGGGCGAGCGCGTCGCCCAGCGCGCGCTCGACGTCCAGCAGCGTCGGGCGGGCCATCAGCGGCGCGAAGCACAACGCCCGAAGGTACGCCGAGCGCAGCGCGACCCGCATGATCGTGGTGGGCAGGTACGAGTTGGCCCGCAGCATCCGGAGGATGGCCAGCGCCCGTCGGCGTTCCGCCGGGGTGAAGAAGCCGGCGGGGGAGAAGGCGGTGGCCGAGGCGACCGCCCCGGTGGCGGCAAGCTCCAGCGCGATCGCCCCGCCGAGGCTGTAACCGGCGACGTGTGGACGCTCCAGCCCCCACTCGGTCAGGGCCGGCAGGACCCCGGCCACGGTGGCGGCCATGTCGGCGGGCATGCCGGTGCCGGGCACCGGAGAGTTCCCGAATCCCGGCAGGTCGAGCGCGATCACCTCGTGGTGGGCGGTGAGCCGGTCGAACACCGGCTCCCACGCCTGATGACGGTGACCGATGCCGTGGATGAGCACGAGCGGCTCGCCGCTGCCCGCACGCCGGTAGTGAATGCTCACGACTGCCCTCCCACCGACGTCCTGCCGAAGGAACGCCCGAGCTGGCGTACCTCGTCTTCCATCTGGCCGACCATGCTCTGGCCACCGAACCGGGTGATCAACGCGTCGGAGAGGCCGCTCAGCACCACCGGCCGCAGCGCCTGCACCAGGGCCAGCGACCGTGGCACGTACACCTTGCGCCTGCGGCGCTCGATGCCGCGGAGCAGGGCCTCGACGCACTGCTCGACAGGTACGACGGTGGACAGCGGCCACGGCAACCGGCGCAGCGCGGTGCGGAACGATGCCAGGTCGTCGCGGATGTCGCGGACCAGGTCGGTGTCGATCCAGATCGGGTGTGCCGTGCCGACGGTGACGCCGCGGGGTCGGGTCTCCAGTCGCAGCACGTTGGCGAACTGCTCCACACCCGCCTTGGACGCGCAGTAGGCGGCCATTCCGGGCATCGCCGTGAAGGCGGCAGCGGACGAGACGACCAGGACGTGGCCACGGGCGGCGGTGACGTGAGGCAGCGCCGCGCTGACCGTGCGGATCGCGCCGCAGAGGTTCACCTCGACGGTACGCACCAGCGCGTCGACCGGTCCCACGGCGACGGTGCCGAGGTTCGCGATGCCCGCGTTGGCCACGACAACGTCGATGCCACCGAAGCGGTCCACGGTGGAGGCCACCGCGGCGTCCAACGCCGCCTGGTCGGTGACGTCACACTCGTACCAGTGCGCGTCGAGGTCGGCGCTGAGCTGCCTGAGCAGCTCGCCTTCCAGACCGACCAGGGCGACCCGGGCTCCGCGGGCGACGGCCTCGCGGGCCAGCCGCGCCCCGATGCCGCGCGCCGCGCCGGTGATGAGCAGGGTCTTGCCCGCCAGGTCATACCGCATCGGCGTGCTCCCGCTCCGCTTCGTTGGGGGTGCCGTCGGCCGAGGCGATCTGGTAGTCGGTCGGGCGGAACCGACGCAGCCGCATGCGGAAGCTGGTGGCGAAGCCCGGCCAGATGGTGGTGTTCCGGCCGGTGGCGTCGAGGTACCAGCTCGAACAGCCGGTCTGCCAGACGGTGCCGGCCATCTTCTGGTCGATCCGTTCGGTCCAGCGTCGTTGCGCCTCGGCGGTGGGCTCGATGGCCTGGATGCCCTTGGCCCGCATGTGACGCAGGGCCGCGAGCACCAGATGCAGCTGCGCCTCGATCATCAGCACCACGGAGGTGTGCCCGAGCCCGGTGTTCGGGCCGAGCAGGAAGAACAGGTTGGGAAAGCCGGCGATGGTCGTGCCCTGGTACGCGTGCATGCTGGGGGTCCACACGTCGCCCAGGCTGCGCCCGCCCCGACCGTGGATACGCCGTACGACGGGGGAGTCGGTGACGTGGAAGCCGGTGCCGAGGATGATCGTGTCCGCCCGGTGGTGGACGTCGTCGTCGGTGACGATGCCGTCGGGCGCGATCCGGGCGATGCCGGCGGTGACCACGTCGACGTTCGGTCGGGTCAGCGACGGCCAGTAGTCGTTGGAGATCAGCACCCGCTTGCAGCCCATCGCGTACCGGGGGGTGAGCTTGTCCCGCAGGTGCGGGTCGGGAACCTGCCGCCGCAGCGTCCGCAGGGACAGGCGCGAGGCGAGGCGGTTGACCGCCGGGTGCAGGAAGCCCAGGCCCATGCTCTCGCGTACCAGATAGAGCCCTGCCCGGGCGGCCCGCTGCGCGCCGGGCACGGTGCGGAACGCGGTCTGCTCGACCCCGCTGATCGGGCGTGACAACCTCGGCATGATCCAGGCGGGGGTGCGCTGGAAGAGCGTCAGTTTCTCGGCCGCCGGCTGGATCTGTGGCACGAACTGGACGGCCGAGGCGCCGGTGCCGATCACCGCGACGCGCCGGCCGGTCAGGTCGTGGTCGTGCCGCCAACGGGCCGAGTGGAACACCGTGCCGGCGAACTCGTCGATCCCGGGCAGGTCGGGGATGGCCGGGTCGCTGAGCGGGCCGGCGGCGCAGATCAGGACCCGGGCGCTGTGGTCGCCGCCGGAGGTGCGCAACAGCCAGCGTTGGCGCTGCTCGTCCCACCTCGCCTCCCGCACCTCATGGCGCAACCGCAACCTCGGGCGGATCCCGAAGCGGTCGACGCAGCCACGCAGGTAGTCCCAGATCTCCGGCTGACTGGAGAACGTGTTCGACCAGCGGGGGTTGGGGGCGAAGGAGAACGAGTAGAGGTGCGACGGGACATCGCAGGCACAGCCCGGGTAGCTGTTGTCACGCCAGGTGCCGCCGACGTCCGCACCCCGGTCGAAGACGAGAAAGTCGGTGAAGCCGGCCCGCTGTAGGCGGATGGCGGCGCCCAGGCCACCGAAGCCGGCGCCGATGATGGCAACGTCTGTCTCCATTCACTCCTCCGTGGGCTCGGGCGCGCAAGTCGGGTCGGCCACGGGCGGCCAGGGCGGATCGCCCACGCCGGTGACCCGTACGCCGCCCCACGGATCGACCTCGGCCAGTCGGGCCGCCCGGACGCGGTCGGCGATGCGCACCTCGACGTCGCGCCGGCCGGAGCGCAGCAGGTGGGCCACCCGTGGCTCGGGCTCGATCCGCCCGCCCCAGTGGAAGCGGCCGTCGACCGGCTCCCACCGGCCGCTGAGGTGCACCCGGACCGAGGTGCCCTCGACACCCGCCGGGCCGTGGTAGCTCACGGCACGATCCGTTCGTGGGCGCGGGTCAGCTCGTGCGGCAGGTCGGCGCTGGCGCGCACCCCCTCGATGCCGCTCCACAGCAGAGCGGTCAGGTAGTCGGTGAGGGCGGCCCGGCTGATCGGCTGGCCGTGCGTGGTCCACCAGTCGCCGACCGCCTGCACGAAACCCACCAGGCCGTACGCCCAGGGCTCGGCGGGACCGGCGTCCAGGCCCAGTGTGCGAAGCCGGTCGCCGATCACCCGGGCGAGCCCGGCCGCCACCTGCCGGCTGGTGCCGGCGATCACCTGGTGGATGCCGGGGTCGCCGGACTGGTGCATGAGGAACCGGTAGAGCCTCGGCTCCGACTCGATCACGCCCAGGTAGGCGTCGATCGTCGCCTCGACCAGGCCACGTTCCTCGCGGACCTGTTCGACGGCGGGCGCGATGGTGTCGACCATCCGGGCCGCCACCACCTCGCTGACCGCGACCCAGAGCTGCGACTTGTCGGCGAAGTAGCGGTACAGGACGGGCTTGCTGACGCCGGCGGCGGCAGCCACCTGTTCCATGTCGACCTCCGGCCCGTGCCGCAGCAGCGCCTGCACGGCGGCACCGACCAGCTCCTGCCGTCGTTGCTCACGATGGTCTGCCCAGCGGTCGCGGCGGCCGTTGCCCTTCGCCTTCGGACTGCCGTCGGGGGGCGTGGCCGACGGGTCGGACGCATTGACATCGGTGAGCGGCAATTGCATGCTACTACTCGTAACAGTTACTGGCCGTCACGTCAATATGGAGGAGCCATGGAGGCGACGGAAACCGGGCGTGCGGCGGTCGCCGAGCGACTACTCACGTCCTCGCTGCGGACCAGCTACGACCCCACCGTCGAGATCGACTGGGAGGCACCCCACACCCCTGGCGCCTACTGGCTCCCGCCACAGCGCAGCAGCCTCTACGGCACGCCACTGTGGGAGCAGCTCAGCGAGGAACAGCGCGTCGAGCTCACCAAGCACGAGGTGGCCAGCGCGGCCAGCGCCGGAGTGTGGTTCGAGACGATCCTCATGCAGATGCTGATCCGGGAGTACTACCGCGCCGACCCGACCAGCCGGCAGGCCCAGTACGCGTTGACCGAGGTCGCCGACGAGTGCCGGCACTCCATCATGTTCGGCCGGCTGATCGAGGCCATGGGTTGTCCGGTCTACCGCGCGAGCACCGTCGACCACCACCTCGGGCGCTTCCTCAAGGCCACCGCCAGCGGTTCCCGGATGTACGCCGCGATCCTCATCGCGGAGGAGATCCTCGACGCGTTCCAGCGCGAGATCATGGCGGACGAGTCGCTCCAGCCGCTCATCCGGATGGTCTCCCGCATCCACGTGGTGGAGGAGGCGCGCCACGTCCGGTTCGCTCGCGAGGAACTGGCCGCCGCCGTCGCGGCCACCGGCCCGGTGGGCATGGCGTACGCCCGACTGCTGGTCGGCCGCGCCGCCTACACGATCGCCAACCGCCTGATCCATCCCGACGCGTACGCGGCGGTGGGCATTCCGCCGGCGGTCGGCCGCGCCGCTGCCCGCGCCAATCCGCACTGGCGTGCCACCCTTCGCTGGTCGGCGGCGCGGGTGCACGCCAACCTGGCGGGCGTTGGCCTGGTGGCCGGGCCGGGACGTCTGCTGTGGGCCCGGGCCGGGCTGATCTGACCGGTTGTCCCTCAGCGGAGCGACATGGGGCGTGCTGTCGTGGTCAGGCCCGTTCGACCCGCGCCTGCTGGTGATCGGTCAGCCGTAGCCCCACCCCGCGGACGACATCGATGGTGGCCCCGGTGCCCAGGTCGTGCAGCTTGCGGCGCAGCCGCTTCACCAGCGACTGCACGTCCGCCTTGCGTTCGCGCCCCTCGTCACCCCAGACCGACCGGTGCAACTCGGCGTAGCTCCAGACCCGGGCCGGCTCGGTGATCAGGCAGGTCAGCAGGTCGTGTTCCAGGCGGGTGAGGTCGACCTCGCGTTTCCCGCAGCGGGCACTGGAGCGGGCCGAGTCGATCACCAGGGCGGCGACCGGCGCCGGTTCGGACGGGGCGGCGACCTGCTGCGGGGCGGAGATCAGCCGGCGCAACTCGTCGAGGTCGGAGACCAGCAGCAGCGGCGCGATGCCGTCGAGAAGCTCCGCGAGCCGGATGCGCTCGGCCGGCGACGGGGTCACCGCGATCAGCAGTGGGAACGGCTCGTCGGCCGGATCACCCCTGTTCACCGTTGCCTCGTCCTCGGCCACCGCACCACCCGGGATCGATGGGCATCCCTGCCCAGCTCTCGTCACGGTCCTGACAATGATTGGCAAGCGCGCCGCCAGCCAGGGCAACTCTTAGCGACAAGTTGCTCACGGCAAGTTCTTGATCGTCCGTTCTTCTCGATCATAGTGTCCACTCGGGCAACCGGCGTGACCCGCGCGGTGCATGGGGAGGTCCACCATGGCCCATTACACCCTGGGTCGTTCTGAGGGAGGCAGCACCGATGTTCAGACGTCCACAATGGCGGCGCGCAGCCAGATCACTGGTGAGCGCCGGCGCGGCGACGATCCTCGCCGCGACATGCTTGGCAACCATCAGCTCGGGCGCGCAGGCCGCGCCGGGTGGTGCGATGGGGGCGGGCGCCCCGACCGGGGACAAGATCCGACCGGAGCTCACCAAGCAGCTCCAGGCCAAGAGTGAAGGGGACTTCTGGATCCGGTTCAAGGACCGGGCGGACCTGAGCAAGGCCAGCGCCATCAAGGACTGGTCGAAGCGTGGCACGGCGGTGGCGGACGCGCTGCGCAAGACCGCCGCAGCGAGCCAGGGCAAGATCCGGGCCGACCTCGACAGCTCGGGCACCAAGTACCAGACCTTCTGGGCCACCAACGCCATCAAGGTGAACAGCGGCTCGTTGGCGATGGCCCAGAAGTTCGCCGGGCACTCCGAGGTCGAGGGCCTCTACGCGCCGGTCGCGTACAAGGTGCCGGAGACGACCAAGGGCACCGACGAGAAGACCGTGAACGCCCTGGAGTGGGGCATCGCCAACATCAACGCCGACGACGTCTGGTCCCAGTACGGCGTCAAGGGCGAGGGCATCACCATCGCGAACATCGACACCGGGGTGCAGTTCAACCACCCGGCGCTGGTGAACTCCTACCGCGGCAACAACGGCGACGGGACGTTCGACCACAACTACAACTGGTTCAACGCCGCCAACGCCACCGGCGCCTGCGCCACCGCCCCGTGCGACGGCGACGGCCACGGTACGCACACGATGGGCACCATGGCCGGCTCCGACGGCGCGAACCAGATCGGTGTCGCCCCCGGGGTCAAGTGGATCGCGGCGAACGGTTGCTGCCCCAGTGACGCCGCCCTGGTCGAATCCGGTCAGTGGATGCTCGAGCCGCTGGACCTCAACGGTCAGAACGCGGACGCGAGCAAGCGACCGAACATCATCAACAACTCGTGGGGCACCCGCGACCCGTCCAACGAGCCGTTCATGGAGGACGTGACCAACGCCTGGACCGCGTCCGGGATCTTCGGCACCTGGTCCAACGGCAACAGCGGGCCGGCCTGCCAGACCAGTGGCTCGCCGGGAAGCCTCGTCAGCAACTACTCCACCGGCGCGTACGACGTCAACAACAACATCGCCGGCTTCTCCTCCCGCGGCGCCGGTCAGAACGGCGAGATCAAGCCCAACATCTCGGCACCGGGCGTGAACGTCCGGTCGAGCATCCCGGGCAACGCCTACGGCAGCATCAGCGGCACCTCGATGGCGGCACCGCACCTCGCGGGCGCGATCGCGCTGCTGTACTCGGCGGCACCGTCGCTGGTCGGTGACATCAACGCGACCCGTGCGCTGCTCAACGGCGCCGCGATCGACAAGGCCGACGACCAGTGTGGTGGCACCGCGGCCGACAACAACGTCTACGGCGAAGGCCGACTGGACGCCCTCGCGTTGCTCAACGCCGCCCCGACCGGCGACATCGGCACGCTGACCGGCACGGTCACCGACGCGACCTCCGGCGCCCCGATCGCGGGCGCGACCCTGACGCTCACCGGCCCGTCCGAGCGTGAGCTGACCACCGGTGCCGACGGCAAGTTCTCGACCCAACTCCCCACCGGCGACTACCAGGTCGCCGTCGCGGCGTTCGGGTACGCCAGCACCACCAAGACGGCAACGGTCACCAAGGGAGCGACCACGACGCTCGCCGTCGCCCTCACGGCGGTGCCGAGTGTCAACGTCACCGGAGCGGTCACCGACGGCTCCGGTCACGGCTGGCCGTTGTACGCGAAGGTGACCGTGACGGGTGTGTCCGGCGTCTACGACTACACCACCCCGTCGAACGGGCGCTACAGCATCAAGCTGCCGGCCGGGCAGACGTACACCCTGAAGTACGAGCCGCAGTACCCGGGCTACCAGACCGTCACCAAGGAGGTCGTGGTCGGCTCGGGCAACGCCACCGCCAACGTCGCCGTGCCGGTGGACACCAGCGTCTGCACCACCGCGCCCGGATACACGACCGGCTCCGACGGTGAGTACGAGACCTTCGACGCCACGACCACGCCGGCCGGCTGGACCGTCGTGGACAACGCGGGCAGCGGTCAGGTCTGGACGTTCACCGACGACGGCGACCGGGGCAACCTGACCGGCGGCACCGGCAACTTCGCGATGATCGACAGCGACAACTACGGAGCGGGCACCAGCCAGGACACCTCCCTGGTCAGCCCGGTGGTCGACCTGACCAGCGTCACGGCCCCGGTCATCCGCTTCAACCAGGACTTCAACCAGCTCAACGACGACACCGCCGACGTCGACCTGAGCATCGACGGCGGTGCCACCTGGACCAACGTGCTCCGGCAGGAGACCGACGTCCGGGGACCGAAGCTGACCGAGATCCCGATCCCGCAGGCGGCCGGCAAGGCGCAGGTGCAGGTTCGGTTCCACTACTACGACGCCTCGTACGAGTGGTGGTGGGAGGTCGACAACGTTCTGATCGGCAGCCAGGTCACCTGCGTGCCGGTCGACGGTGGTCTGGTCGTCGGCAACGTCCGCGACAAGAACGACGACAGCTACGTCAACGGCGCGACCGTCACCAGCAAGGACCGGCCCGCCGAGAAGGCCGTCACCGTGGCGACCCCGGACGACCCGGGGCTGGCCGACGGCTTCTACTGGATCTACTCGTCGCTGACCGGCGAGCACCCGTTCACGGCGACCGCCGGCAACTACGTCAGCCAGACCAAGCCTGTCGACGTCGAGGCCGACTGGGCGACCACCGCGAACTTCCAGCTCGCGGCCGGGCGGCTGTCGGTGACCCCGACGCAGCTGAGCGCGACGCTCCAGATGCCCAACGGCAAGACCAGCAAGACGTTCACGGTGACCAACACCGGCGGCGCGCCGGTCGAGGTCAAGTTCGGTGAGCGGGACAACGGATTCGAACTCCTGCGGGCGGACGGCTCCACGGTCACCCGGCAGCAGGTGCTCGGCTCCAGCGGCGCGCCGGAGCAGCGGCTCACCGTACCGACGTCGTTCGCCGCCAAGGCGTCCGGCAAGGAGGCCAAGGCCGCCGCCGCGGCGGCCGGCCCGCAGGCGGCGCCGTGGACCGACATCGCCAACTACCCGGCCACGATCATGGACAACCGGGTGGTGAACCTGGACGGCAAGGTGTACTCGCTCGGTGGCGGCAACGGTGAGGCCTCCACCACCAAGAACTACGCCTACGACCCGGCCGCGCAGACCTGGACGGCGATCGCCGACCTTCCCGGCGCGCGCAACGCCCTGACCGCGGGCGTGGTGAACGGCAAGATCATTGTCACCGGTGGCTGGGCCGACGCCGGCCCGGACTCCGCCACCTGGTCGTACGACCCGGGGGCCAACACCTGGACGGAGCTGGCCGACAACCCGGCGCCGCGGGCCGCGGCAGGTCAGGCCGTCGTCGACGGCAAGCTGTACGCGGTCGGTGGCTGCACGACGGCGGCCTGCCTGCCGATGTCGAACAGCGTCGTCCGGTACGACCCGACCAGTGACACCTGGGAGACGATGGCCAACTACCCGAAGTCGGTGGCCTTCGCCTCCTGCGGCGGGATCGACGGCGTCCTCTACTGCACCGGCGGCAACGACGGTTCCGCCGCGCAGAAGTCCAGCTACGCCTTCGACCCCGGTGCCAACACCTGGACCGCCATCGCCGACGCGCCGGCCGACAACTGGGCCAGCTCGTACGCCGTCGCCAGCGGCAAGCTCCTCGTCGTCGGTGGTTCGCAGGGTGGGGCCATCAGCAACGCCGGCTTCGCCTTCGACCCAGCCGCCGGTTCGTGGTCCAACCTGCCCAACGCCAACACCGCGCGGTACCGCGGCGGCGCGGCGTGCGGCTTCTACAAGATCGGCGGCTCGTCCGGCAGCTTCAACGCGGCCGCGGAGAGTGAGGTGCTCCCGGGCTTCGAGGGATGCTCCGAGTCGGCGGCCGACGTCAGCTGGATGACCATCGACAAGTCGGCGGTCACCCTCGTACCGGGTGCGAAGGTCACGGTCACCGTCGGTCTGACGGCGAACGTGGACCAGCCGGGCACCTACTCCGGCGCGGTCGCGATCTCCGAGAACACCCCGTACTCGGTGGCGCCGGTCGCGGTGACCATGACCGCCAACCCCCCGAAGACCTGGGGCAAGCTCATGGGTACGGTCACCGGCACCAGCTGCCAGGGTGCGACGTCGCCGCTCACCGGCGCGGTCGTGCAGGTCGACTCGTGGGCGGCGTCGTACACCTTCGCCACCGATGCCGAGGGCAAGTACGCCTACTGGGTGGACCGCCGCAACAACCCGCTCACGATGATCGTGGCGAAGGACGGCTGGAAGCCGCAGACCCGTCAGACGAGGATCGACACCGCCACTCCGACGGTGGAGAACTTCGGGTTGGCGCCCATCCGGTGCTGACGCCCGAACGCTAGCCGAAGAAGTCCGGCCCGCCTGGTCGCAGACCAGGCGGGCCGGACCGCGTCCGGGTGGTCAGACGGGAGCGAGCCGGAAGCCGACGCCGCGCACCGAGTGGATGGTCGCCGCGGCGTCGAGCCGGGCGAGCTTGGCGCGCACCCGGCGGATCACCGAGTGCATGTCGGAGCCCCGGCCGAGGTGCCGGTTGCCCCAGACCTCAAGGTGCAGCCGCTCGTAGGTCCAGACCTGCCCGGGCGCGTGCACCAGGCAGAGCAGGACATCGTGCTCCAACCGGGTCAGGTCGATCTCCTGGTCGCGCCACCGCAGCACCCGACGGTCGGAGTCGACGGCCAGATCCGGTGGCGGCGGCTGTGGGATCGGCGCCACCTCGGCGAGCGCCGCCCTGGTCGGGGGAGTCGGGACGGGCGGGGCCTCGACCACCCCGAGGAACTCTCGTGCCTGGTCGACGGTCGAGACGATCAGGAAGGCGTCACTGCCGCCGAGCAGCCGGGCCAGATGTCGTCGCTCGGCCGGCGAGGATGCGATGCCGATGACCAGGCTGGCGACTGGAACTCCCTGCATTTACCAACACCTTCCGGTTCCCCAACTCGCTCCGGATGGATTTTTCGCACCGCCGACCGAAACATCGATCGATCGGCGTCCTGACCCTAGTGGTGGCTCATCTCGGCTGGGTAAAACATCGTTGCATGTAAGCATGTGAATCCCGCCGTGCCGTCCGGACCCACCCGGTCCCACCGCCGACGATCCGCTTTCCGGGAGCGGTGGGGGCGGTTGTGACAGAACCAAGACAATTCGAGGACGGCGTACGGACCTGCCGGGGCGAGCATGGTCGCCATGTCCATCGGATCGTCGTACTCCGTCGGGCGGCCGACGCCCGGTCCGACGCGACCGCTGCCCCACGCCCGCGCGGCGGTGCCGCTGGGGCTTCGGTTGCTCGCGGCGGCGCTGTGCGGTCTGTTCGCCCTGGTGCTCACCGCCGCCGTCTTCGTGCGGACGGACTTCGGGCAGTGGCTGGACGGGGTGCTCCTGCCGCGCGCCGAGCGGGGCGGAGGGTACGAGCAGCAGACCGTGCTGGTGGGCCCGGCCCGGAGCGTGCTGGCCACCTTCGGCAGCCCGACCCTCATCGCGGCCCTGCTCGGCGTGGTGCTGCTGGTGGGTGTGCTCGGCCGACGGCTGGTGGCCGGGGTCGTCGGCGTGGGCATGGTCGTCTGCGCGGTGCTGGTGGCCGGCGCGGTGAAGTCGGCGCTGCCCCGCCCGGAGCTGCAGATCGAGAGTTCCACCACCCACAACAGCTTCCCCAGCGGCCATGTCGCGGCGGCGACCGCCCTGCTGCTGGCGTTCATGCTGGTCCTGCCCGGGTGGGCCCGACGGTGGCTGGCGGTGCCGGGCGCGGTGGCGGTCTCGGTGATCGCCTCCGCCACGATGATCGCGGGCTGGCACCGGTTCAGTGACGTGCTCGGTGGCGTACTGCTGGGGGTGACCCTGTTCTGCCTGGCCGCGTCCGCGTTGGCGGCCTGGCCCGGCGACCGCGACGCGGCCGGCGGGTCGGACGGCGGCGGCCTCTGGCGCAGGCTGGCCGAGACGGGAGTCGGGCTGGTCGTGCTGGTCTGGGCACTGGTGGTGGTCGTGCCCGGCCTGGCCTCGTCGGTGCAGCGCGGCTTGCTGGTCGCCATCGTGACCGCGGCCGCAGCGACGATGTTCCTGGTGGGCGCGGTGGTGTTCCTGGTGCGTTCGACGGATTTCGCGGTGCCGTCCGCCGCGCGGAGCCCCGAGCGGCCGCAGCCGTCGGCCGAAACCCGAAACATCTCATGATGGGATACTTGACGACATGTCCCAGGTGCTGTTGATCGAAGACCACCAGACGGTGCGCGACGGACTGCAGTTGGCGCTCACCCGACAGGGCCACACGGTGCACGCCGTGGGGACCGGTGAGCAGGGATTGGAGCGGCTGCGCAGCACCCCGTCCGACGTCGTGGTCCTCGATCTCATGCTGCCCGGGATGGACGGGTTCGAGGTCTGCCGCCGGATCCGGCAGCTCGGGGACCTGCCGATCATCATGCTCACGGCCCGCAACGACGACATGGACGTGGTGGCGGGCCTGGAGGCGGGCGCCGACGACTACGTGGTCAAGCCCGTGCAGGCCCGGGTCCTCGAGGCGCGCATCCGCGCGGTGCTGCGACGGACCGGTGCCGAAACGCGGCGCGGCGGCGACCGGGCCGGCCCGGAGCAGCACGGCGCGTTGACCATCGACCGGGCCGCACTGGTGGTCAGCAAGGACGGGACGCCGGTCAGCCTCGCCCCGACGGAGCTGCGGCTGTTGCTCGAACTCTCGCACACGCCCGGTCAGGTGCTCAGCCGCCAGCAGCTGCTGGAGGCCGTGTGGGAGCACGGGTACCTCGGCGACTCGCGACTCGTGGACGCGTGCGTCCAGCGGGTACGCGCCAAGATCGAGGCCGATTCGTCGGCACCGGTCTTCATCCAGACCGTGCGTGGTTTCGGATACCGGTTCGGGCCGCTGTGACACTGTGGCGCCGGATCGGCGCGCGGGTCTCGGGTCTGCGGGTCCGGCTCGTGCTGGCGTTCGCGCTGCTGGGCGTGACCACGACGGTTGCCGTGGCCAGTGGCAGCTACTTCCAGGCCCGGACCGTCATCCTGCAGCAGGCGCAGGACGCGGCGGTGATGTCACTGACCGAGCAGCTCACGAAGGTCTACCCGATCGCCCAGCTTCCGCCGACCCAGGACGACCTCGAACTGTTGGCCCAGCGCCTCAGCGACCGGGAGAGCTTCGCGGTGGTCGTCTACCGGGACCTGCGGGCACAGGGCGGCTCGGAACTCGCCGACCCGCTCACCCCCGAGCTGCGGCAGAAGGTCCGGGACGGTCGGATCGCCTGGCAACGTGTGTCACTCGCCGGAGAGCCCGCGCTGCTCATCGGCACCCAGTTGGCGCTAGACCGCCCGGACGGCACGTCCCGCCCGTCCGGGGTGGAGGTCTACTCGGTGCGCAATCTCGTGCCCGAGCAGCAGAGCATCGACCGGCTCGCCACCAGGGCGTGGCTGACCGGCGGCCTGTCCCTGGCCCTCGCCGTCCTGCTGGCCCTGCTGTCCGCCCGCGGAGTCCTGCGACCCGTTCGTGACCTGGGCCGGGCGGCGCGTCGCCTCGGTGAGGGGGACCTGACGACCCGGCTGACGGTCCGGGGCGCCGACGAGCTGGCCGATGTGGCGCGGACCTTCAACGACACCGCGGGCACGCTGGAGCGACAGGTCGGCGAGCTGCGCCGGTTGGAATCCGACGCCCGCCGCTTCGTGGCCGACGTCTCGCACGAACTCCGGACGCCGTTGGCCGCGATGACGGCGGTCACCGACGTCCTCGACGAGGAGGCGGAGAACCTGCCGGGGGATGCGGGCCGCGCCGCCCGGCTGGTCAGCCAGGAGACGCAGAACCTGACCCAACTGGTCAACGACCTCATCGAGATCAGCAGGTTCGACTCCGGCACCGCCCGGCTCGCCCTGGACGACGTGGACGTGGCCGCGGCGGTGACCGCGACCCTGCGGATCCGCGGGTGGCTGGACCGGGTACGAACGGAGCTGCCACCCGGCGTCGTGGCCC
The DNA here is from genome assembly GCF_042869175.1 of Micromonospora sp. NPDC007208. Classification (NCBI taxonomy): domain Bacteria; kingdom Bacillati; phylum Actinomycetota; class Actinomycetes; order Micromonosporales; family Micromonosporaceae; genus Micromonospora; species Micromonospora sp. NPDC007208. The sequence goes on from NZ_JBIAFG010000001.1 coordinate 254,672, forward strand.
GACTCGACCCCCGCCGGCTGGACGTCATCGTCGCCAACCTGGTCGGCAACGCCTTCCGGCACGGTGCCGAGCCGGTGTCGGTGCGCCTGAGCGCGGATCCGGACTGGGTCACCATCCAGGTGGCCGACCGAGGGCCGGGGTTGGAGCCGGAGGTGTTGCCGCACGTCTTCGACCGCCTCTACAAGGCCGACACCGCGCGAACCCGCTCCGAGGGCAGCGGCCTCGGCCTCGCCATCTCCTGGGAGAACGCGCGGCTGCACCGCCACGGCGAGCGACGGGGAAGTCTCGTCGCGGGCAACGGCACCCACGGCGGCGCGGTGTTCACCCTCCGCCTGCCCCGCGACACGGCGGACACCGGCGGTGCCCGGTGATCGGCCGGCGCACTGGCCGCGCGTTGGTCGCCGGCGGACTGCTTCTGGCGCTGCTTGCGGCGGGCTGTGGGGTACGGCCCAGCGCCGTCATCATCGGTCGCCCGCCGATCAGCGGCCCCGCCCAGGGCACCTGGCTCTACCTGCTCGCGCAGGGCGAACTGGTGCTGGTCCTGCGCCCGGCCGCGGTCGACCCGTCGCCCGCCGACGCGCTCGCGCTGCTCGCGGCCGGTCCGCAGGAGAACGAACGCGGCCAGGGTTTCACCAGCGACGTTCCGGCCGGGCTCGGCCCGGTGACGGTGACCGAGGGAACCGGTCGGTCCGGTGACCTCACGGTGCGGACGAACGCCGCCGCGCAGACGTTGTCAGCGCACGCGGCCGACCAGATCATCTGCACGACGGTCGCCGCCGCGGCGCAGGTCAACGCCGCGAACACCGCCACCACCGTCACCATCGTCGGGCCGGACGGCGCCCGGGGGCCTCGGGCATGCCCGATCAGGTGACCGGGCACCGACTCACACCAGCTGGTGGACCGCTCGATCCGGCCGGGGCAACCCGCTGTGGCGAACCCGGTCCTGGTCCGCCAACGCGCCGGCGATCAGGATGTCGATCAGTGCGGCGAACTCGATGCCGGCCTGCTGCCAGATCTGCGGGAACTGTGACGCGGCGGTGAAACCGGGGAACGTGTTGACCTCGTTCACGATGGGCTCGGTCGACCCCTCGGTGGGCAGGAAGAAGTCGACCCGCAGCAGCCCGCGGCAGTCGAGGGCCTCGAAGGCGCGGATCGCCCGGTCCTGCAGCACCTCCGTGGTCTCCGCGTCGAGCGGGGCGGGAATCTGGAAGATCGCCCCGCCGTCGTACTTCGCGTCGTAGTCGAAGAAGCCGGCACCGGTCACCCGGATCTCCAGCGGCGGGCCGGCCTGCACCCGGCCGTCCGGGTGTTGCAGGACGGCCACGTCGATCTCGCGCCCCCGCGCCCCCTGCTCGACGAGCACCTTCGGGTCGACCTGGCGGGCCTGCTCCAGCGCGGCGGGAACCCCGGCCCACTCGTTCACCTTGACGACGCCCAGGCTCGACCCGGCCCGGGCCGGCTTGACGAAGACCGGCAGCTCCAGTCGACGCTGGTCCTCGGGCGACAGGTCCTCCCCGGGACGCAGGGTCACCCCCGGGCTGACCCGCAGGCCCTCCGCCGCCAGGAGCCGCTTGGTGACCCCCTTGTCCATGCCGGCGGCGCTGGCGAAGACGCCGTTGCCGACGTACGGCACGCCGAGCCATTCCAGCAGCGACGACACGGTGCCGTCCTCGCCGTACGGGCCGTGCAGGGCCGGGAACACCAAATCCTGGGCGCGCAGGACGCGCAACGCCGCGGGCAGGGGTGTCGGTCGGCCGTCGACGTGCCACCCGCCGTCGCGGTCGATGAGCACCTCGGTGACCTGGTACCGCTCACGGTCCAGGTGGGCGAGGATGCTCGCCGCCGAGCGGCAGGACACCTCGTGCTCGCCGCTCTGCCCGCCGTACAGCACTGCCAGTCGGGTTGTCATGAATTCCGTGCCCTTCCGTGGAGGTGCTCGCGGGCCACCCGAGCCCCGATGCCGGTCAAGATCTCGTGTGGGTTGGTGTCGGCCCAACGGGCCCACTCGACGACCGTCGGAGGGCGCTGGTCACCCTCGCCGGGGCCGAACACCACGACCGGGTCGCCGATCGCCACGGGAAGGTCCCCGACGTCGACCACGCACTGGTCCATGGCGATGCGCCCGACGATCGGGCACCGCCGACCGGCGACCCACACCGAGGCGCGACCACCCGCGGCCCGGGGCAGCCCGTCGGCGTAGCCGAGCGGCAGTAGCGCCAGCGTGGTCGGTGCGCCGGTCACGTGCTCCGGGCCGTAGGACACGCCCGTGCCGGCCGGCACCCGCTTGACGTTGACCACTCTCGTTCGCAGGGTCATCGCGGCGTGCAGCCCGAACTCGCCCGGACCGCTCGCGCCGAACGGGTCCACGCCGTAGAGGGCGATCCCGATCCGGCAGAGGTCGAAGCGGGTCCGTGGTGCGGACAGCGCGGCCGCCGAGTTGGCCAGGTGGACGAGGTCGGGGTCCAGGCCAGCCGACCGCGCGGTCCGCAACGCCTCCTCGAAGATCGCCACCTGCCGGCTGAGCGCCGGGGCGCCCGGCAGGTCGGCGTCGGTGAGGTGGGACCACACCCCACGCACCCGGATCCCGCCCTCCCGTTCGTACTTGCGGGCCCAACCGACCAACTCGGGCCAGTCGTCCCCGGCGGCCCCGTTGCGGGACAGCCCGGTGTCCGCCTTGAGCTGCACCATCGCGGGTACGCCGAGCAGACGGGCCGCGTCGGCGACGGCGTGCAGGTGCGTCGTCGTGGACACGCCGACGTCGACGCCACCCTTGATCAACATACCGAAGTCGTCATCCGGGCCGTGCAGCCAGCTCAACGTGGGCGCGGTCACACCCGCGTCGCGGAGGGAAAGCGCCTCGGTTGTCGAGGTCACCCCCAACCAGGCGGCGCCGGCGCGGAGCGCGGCCCGGGCCACCTGCACCGCGCCATGGCCGAACCCGTCGGCCTTCACCACGGCCATCAGTCCGGTGCCGGTGACCGACGCGATCGTCCGCACGTTCGCGGCGATCGCATCCAGGTCGACCAGGGCCTCGGCGAGGGCGCTCATCCGGCCGCCGCCGTCCGACGCGTGCCGGGAAGCGCGAACAGCCAGCCGGCGCGAACCGCCAGCAGCCCGCGGTGGACGGCCAGGCTCAGGCCGATCACGAGGCCGGTCAGCAGAATCGGATAACCGAGCACAATCAGGTCCTGAGCGGACCGACCCAGCCCGGAAACCGGTACGAGCAACAGCCGGTGCAGCAGGGCCAGGACCGGCATGTGTATGACGTAGATCGGCAGGGTGATGCGGCCGAGCCTAGCCAGCGGTTTGCTGAGCGCCGACCACCGGGCCACCCGGGCAGCGGCGGTTATGCCGAAGATCACTGCCAGCACGGAGACCGCCGTCCATACCCCGAACCACTGCTGGGCGCCGGTCACCGCCATCGCGGCGAGCGCCAGGACGTAGGCGCCCGAGGTCAGCACCAGCCGGCGGCGGCTGGCGGTACCGGCCCACCGCTGGATCTGCGGCCGCAGGTACAGGCCGGCGAGGAAGAAGAGCAGGTTCTGGTAGAGACCGGCGCGGTTGCCCGGGGTGTCGAGCAGGCCGGCCGCGGCGACGGCAGACAAAGCGGCGGCGGGGACCAGGACCAGCGCCCGGGGCACCCGACGGGTCGCCTTGGCGATCGTGAAGTACAGCGCCAGGGCGTACAGGTACCAGAGGTTGGACGGCGTGACGGTGAGCTGCTCCAGCAGGCCGAGAGCCGAGTTGGCACGGTCGGTCGGCAGTTCCGGCGCGGCGGCGAGAACCACTGTGTGGATCAGCAGCCAGATGGCGTACAGGTAGAGGAACCCGGCGATCCGGCTGCGGGCCACCACTCGCCACGGCCGCTGGGCGGCGTTCGCCGCGAACACGCCCGAGATCGTGAAGAACAACGGCATCCGCAGCGGAAGGAACTGCTCACCCAGCGTTCCCCAGAGGCCCGGCACCGGTACGCCGACGTGCCAGTCGATCTGGAGGTAGTCCTTGACGACGACGTGCCACAGGACGACGAGGATGATGCAGAAGCCCTTCGCGGCATCGGCCCACTCGGCCCGCTGTGGTCGTCCCCCGGCGGGGGCGGGCATGGTCCGGTGACGGGGTCGGACGCGCGTCGCGCCCGGGCTCCGGTCGGCGGGCCGGGACTCGGTCAGCTGTTGGATCACCCACCGAAAGCTGCCAGCCGGATATCCGCAGGTGATCCACGAAATGTCATGGTCCGGTAATGGACGTCGCCGGACCCGATTCGTCGGTGGATCCGAGCCGCTGCCGGCGGACGCCGGGGGCACTAGGCTCGTTGCGGAGGTGCCGAACATGAAGCTCGGGCTGCACTACTGGAACTACTCGACCCCGGCCGACCCCGCCGCGATCGCACCGACCCTGGCGCAGGCGGCGACCACCGCCGAGCAGGCCGGCGTCGCGTCGTTCACGGTGATGGACCATTTCTTCCAGATGGACGCGGTGTTCGCGGCCGAGGAGCCGATGCTGGAGGCGTACACCACGCTGGGCTACGTCGCGGCGAGGACCCAGCGGATGACGCTGGGCGTGCTGGTCACCGGCGTGATGTACCGCTATCCGGGGTTGCTCGCCAAGACCGTGACGACCCTCGACGTGCTCTCCGGCGGCCGGGCCCGTCTCGGCATCGGCGCCTCCTGGTACGAGCGGGAGCAGCTCGGGCTGGGTGTGCCGGTCGTCCCGGTGGCCGAGCGGTTCGAGAGGTTGGAGGAGACACTGCGCATCTGCCGTCAGATGTGGAGTGCCGACGACGGTCCGTTCAACGGCAAGCACTACCAGCTCGCCGAGACCATCAACTCGCCGCAGCCGTTGAGCCGCCCGCACCCGCCCATCATGATCGGTGGTGGGGGCGAGAAGAAGACCCTGCTGCTGGTGGCCCGGTACGCCGACGCCTGCAACCTGTTCGGCCGCGGCGGCATCGACGACGTCGCGCGCAAGCTGGATGTGCTGCGTGGGCACTGCGCCGCGGAGGGCCGCGACTACGACACCATCGAGAAGACGGTGGTCGCCTCCCAGGCGCCGCTGGACGACACCGACGCGTTCCTCGCCGAGGTGTCCGAGTACGCCGCGCTCGGGGTGAGCGAGGTGCAGGTGACGCCGGATCGGCACCCGGTGGAGTTCGCCCAGCGGCTCGGCGACGAGGTGCTGCCCCGGTTGGCCGACATCGGCTGATCCCGGGTTGCGTTGGGCGCGCCGGAAACACCGCCCGCGCGGCGGATCTCGGTTCGTTGCTCCACTTCGCGGGGTCTTGGCGGCGGCGATGGTGCGGTACGTTGCGCGCAGCGAGGGTCGGCGGAGGGGGAGCGTGACTGTCAACCGCAGTGATGACGGGTGGGGCGGGGTGCGCGAGAGCCTCGACGCGACCGTTGACCGGTTCGGCGACCTGGTTCGGACGGCCCAGCATCCGGCGGCATTGGCGACCGCGCGCTGGTCGATCGTCGACACCGCCGCGCACGTGGTCGCCATCGCCGCGCTGTACACCTCGATCGTCCGGCCTGGTACGGCACCGTCCGCGCTCGCGGCGCCCGCGATCGGACATCAGCTCCAGGCGACCACCATCGACACTGTGTCCGACCTCAACGACGTGGTGATGCGGCACTTCACCGAGCGCGACCCGGAGATCCTGACCCAGCGGCTTCGCGCCGATGTCGACCAGATCCTCGGTACGACGGAGAACGTCGATCCCGCGACGCCGGTGCCCTGGCTCGGTGGCTCCCGACTGCCGGTCGCCGCTGTGCTGGCCCACCTGCTTAACGAACTGCTGATCCACGGCTGGGACATCGCCCGGGTGGCGCGGCTCCCGTGGTCCATCCCGCCGCGGGACGCGGCACTGTACTTCGACCTGTTCCTGATCGGGTTGCTGACGAATGACCACGGGCGGCTGTTGGACTCGGCGGAGCCGGTTCGGGCGGGCCGGATCGCGGTCGAGTTCCGCTCCGCGTACACGTCCACGACGACGCTGGTGCTGCGGGACGGCCGGGTGTCGGTGGACGAGCCCGGACGCGACCTGGATGTACGGGTGTCCTTCGACCCGCCGACGATGAACCTGATGATGTTCGGGCGGATCAACCGGTCGCGTACTCGCCCGCAAGATCGTCATCGGTGGCCGCCGTCCGTGGCTGCTGCCCCGGTTCCTGCGGACGGTGCGGGCGCCCGCCTGAACGGTCGCTGGCCGGTTGCCGACCGAGGGCTGCCCTCCAGCGGTGTGGAGGACAGCCCTCGAACGGATCGGCTGGGTCAGGCGACCGAGGCGGGGAACCGTTCCCACACCCGGTGCGCGGCCATCAACTGCTGTACCGCGGTCAGCGCCTCGGCGCCCGAGCCCGCCGCCACGACGCCCGGGGTGCCGGCGACACCGGCCTGCTCCAGCACGGTGACGCCGGCGCCCCAGGCGCCGATCGCCTTGGCGTGCCGCCAGCACTCCTCGACGAGCAGCAGCACGCGGGGGTCCACGGTGGCCGGGGCAGGACTGCCCGCCTTGGCGTCGCGGGCGGGCAGGGCATCCGGTGCGGGTGCCGGTGCTCCGGCCAGCAGGACCGCGTCGAACTCGACCGACCGGCCGGTGGCGAAGGTGCGCTGCACCGACAGGTCGCCCACCATGCCGCCGTGCGGGGCGATCAGCAGCGGCACCATGCCGGCGTCGAACACGGCCCGGCGGACCTCGTCGACGCCGTCCAGGTCGCCGTCGGGGTCGACGACGATCCCGACCGTGCGGCCGTCGCTCGGCCACTCCCGACCGACCTGCGACAGCGCCGGGCTGGGCGTGACGTCGGGGAGCGGCACGGTCGGCTGCGGCGCGGGCAGGCCCAGGCCGGTGGCGACCTGCTCGCAGAGCACCGGGTCGATGTTGGCGAGGCTCTGCAGCTGACGCTCCTTGATCGCCTGGTGGTAGCACTTGCCCAGCTCGAAGGTGTACGCCCGGATGATGTGCTCCTTCTCGACCGGCGACATGCTCAGCCAGAACAGGCGGACCTGGCTGTAGTGGTCGTCGAACGAGGCCGGGTTCGCGCGTACCTTCGGTGCCTGCGCGACAGTGACCGGCACGTCGACGAAGGCGTGCTCGGCGTCACCGGCCGGGAACGGGTTGCCGCCGTCGAGCGAGTTCGGTCGGTACGGCGCGACACCCGCGTGCACGGCGTGCTGGTGGAAGCCGTCGCGCAGCATGTCGTTCACGGCGGCGTGCGGGCGGTTGATCGGGATCTGCGTGAAGTTCGGCCCGCCCAGCCGGGTGAGCTGCGTGTCGACGTACGAGAAGAGTCGGCCCTGCAACAGCGGGTCGTTCGTGACGTCGATGCCCGGCGGCAGGTGACCGAGGTGGAAGGCGACCTGTTCGGTCTCGGCGAAGAAGTTCGTCGGCGTCCGGTTGAGCACGAGCCGCCCGACCGGCTGCACCTCGGCCAGCTCCTCCGGCACGATCTTCGTCGGGTCCAGCAGGTCGATGCCGGCGAAGGTCTCCTCGGGAGTGTCCGGAAAGACCTGGATGCCCAGCTCCCACTCGGGGTACGCGCCGGCCTCGATGGCGTCGTAGAGGTCACGGCGGTGGAAGTCCGGGTCGATGCCGCCGATCAGTTGCGCCTCCTCCCAGGTCAGCGAGTGCACGCCCAGCTTCGGCTTCCAGTGGAACTTGGCCAGCACCGTCTCCCCGGCCTCGTTGACGAGGCGGAAGGTGTGCACGCCGAAGCCCTCCATCGTCCGGTACGAACGCGGAATGCCCCGGTCGGACATGTTCCAGATGGTGTGGTGCTGCGACTCGGTGTGCAGCGACACGAAGTCCCAGAAGGTGTCGTGGGCGCTCTGCGCCTGCGGGATCTCCCGGTCGGGGTGCGGCTTGCCGGCGTGAATGATGTCCGGGAACTTGATCGCGTCCTGGATGAAGAAGACCGGGATGTTGTTGCCGACCAGGTCGAAGGTGCCCTCGTCGGTGTAGAACTTGGTGGCGAAGCCACGGGTGTCGCGGACCGTGTCGGCCGAACCCCGCGAACCGAGCACGGTGGAGAACCGGACGAAGACGTCGGTCTCGCGCCCCTTCTTGAGGAAGCCGGCCCGGGTGACCGCCTCGGCGGTGCCGTACGCGGTGAACACACCGTGCGCGCCAGCGCCCCGGGCGTGCACCACGCGCTCCGGAATGCGTTCGTGGTCGAAGTGCGTGATCTTCTCGCGTAGGTGGTGGTCCTGCAGGAGGACCGGGCCGCGCGGGCCGGCCTTGAGCGAGTGGTCGGTGTCGCGCAGCCGCGCCCCGTTCGCGGTCGTGAGGTAGGCACCCTGCTGACCGTTCGCGATCGTCGGCGCGCCGGTCTCCGCGCCGGTCGGCGTGCGCGTCTGCGGCGCACCCTGTTCCGGCTTCGGCGGCAGCGGGTCGTGCGGGGTCGTCGGCTCCTCAAGGGGCGGTGGCGCGCTTCCCGGCGCACCGGGGACGTCCGGGGTGAGGGCGTCGGCGATCTTTCCTGAGGCGGTCTTCACGGCGTTCTTGACCGCCTCGGCGGGCTTGCTGGAATCCACTGAATGAACCTCTCCATGGCGCGTGTGCGGGCCGGCGCCTGCCCTGCTACCCCAGGTCAGAGGGTCGAAACACGACTCATCTCGGCATCCTGCCCCGGGACTGGTGATTTCGCCGATGCCGGGATCGGCGGAGCAGCCAAAACTGACACACGTCGATATCCCTCGACTCTAGGGAGTGCCCGACGTGTCCTCACCAACCACCACCCGTCCCCGTTCCGTCGCAGCCCGTGCCACCCGGCTCGCGCTGGCCGCCGTCCTGGCCGCCGGCGGCGTCCTGGCCGGATCGTCCGGCGCCGCCCAGGCAGCGAGCCCGTACGAGCGGGGCCCCGCCCCGACCACCGCGATCCTGGAAGCCAGCCGCGGCCCGTTCGCCACGGCCTCGCAGAGCGTGTCCTCGCTGAGCGTCACCGGCTTCGGCGGCGGCGTCATCTACTACCCGACCAGCACCAGCGAGGGCACCTTCGGCGCCATCGCCATCTCACCCGGTTACACCGCCGCCTGGTCCAGCATCAGCTGGCTCGGACCCCGCATCGCCTCGCACGGCTTCGTGGTGATCGGCATCGAGACCAACAGCCGGCTGGACCAGCCGGACAGCCGGGGCCGGCAGTTGCTCGCCGCGCTGGACTACCTCACCGAGCGCAGCTCGGTGCGTACCCGGATCGACAGCAGCCGACTCGCGGTGGCCGGCCACTCGATGGGTGGCGGTGGCACCCTGGAGGCGGCCTCGTCCCGGCCGTCGTTGCAGGCCGCGGTGCCGCTGGCACCGTGGAACACCGACAAGAGCTGGTCCGAACTGCGGGTGCCCACGCTGATCATCGGTGGCGAGAGCGACACCGTCGCGCCTGTCGCGTCGCACTCCGTGCCCTTCTACAACAGCATCCCGGCCTCCGCCGAGAAGGCGTACCTGGAGCTGAACGGGGCGAGCCACTTCTTCCCGCAGACCACCAACACGCCGACCGCGCGGCAGATGGTGGCCTGGCTGAAGCGGTTCGTCGACGACGACACCCGCTACGAGCAGTTCCTCTGCCCCGGCCCGAGCGGATCGCAGATCGAGGAGTACCGCAACACCTGTCCCAGCGCCTGACGGCGGTCACGGGGCGGTCGCCGCTGGCGGCCGCCCCGTCCACGTGCGCGCAGCGGCATTGAAGGTCTTGACGCCAAACCCGAGAAACGTACACTGCGAGTGTAAATAAACACCCGCCACGACAGAGGGATGGGTGATGGAGCGCGGCCTCGAACTGCACCACATCGGCGTCCGTTTCGGCGGCCTCACCGCCCTCGACGACGTCTCCCTGCGGGTGCCACCCAGCCAGGTGGTGGGCGTCATCGGGCCCAACGGCGCCGGCAAGACCACGCTCTTCAACGTGATCTGCGGCTTCGTCGCACCGGAGACGGGTTCACTCACCCTCGACGGCCGGCCGCTGCGACCACGGCCGCACCGGCTGACCCGGCTCGGCATCGCCCGGACCCTGCAGGGCACCGGGCTCTTCGCCGGGCTGAGCGTGCTGGAGAACGTGATGACCGGGGCGTCACACACCGCCCGCGCCGGCTTCGTCCCGGCGCTGCTCGGGCTGCCGGCCAGCGACCGCGACGAGCGCCGGCTCCGCGGGGAGGCCCTGGCCATCCTCGACGAGCTGGGGATCGCCGGGCACGCCGAGGCCGCGCCGGCCACCCTGCCCTTCGCCGTACGCCAGCGGGTCGCCCTGGCCCGCGCGCTCGCCGCCCGGCCCCGACTGCTCCTGCTCGACGAGCCCGCCGGTGGCCTCGGCGCCGACGACATCGCCGAGCTGGCGGAGCTGGTCCGGCAACTGCCCCGGCGGGACAGCGACCCCTGTGCCGTGCTCCTGGTCGAGCACCACATGGACCTGGTGATGGCCGTCTGCGACGAACTCGTGGTGCTCGACTTCGGCCGGGTCATCGCCGCCGGCACCCCGGACGAGATCCGCGACGACCCCGCGGTCACCGACGCGTACCTCGGTGCCACCGTCGAGGAAGAGGTCTCCCCGTGAGCGCGAGGAGTGAGCCGGGTTTGCGAGCCCCGCAGTCGCGAACGAAAGGTGGCACGCCGTGACCGGCACCGACCTGCTCGTGGTGCGGGGGTTGGTCGCCGGTTACGGTGCCGCGCCCGTGCTGCGGGCCATCGACCTCACCGTCCCGGCCGGCACGATCGCCGCGGTCGTCGGCGCCAACGGCGCCGGCAAGACCACCCTCCTGCGCGCGCTCAGCGGCATGATCCGCCCGGCCGCCGGCCAGGTCCTGCTGGCCGGGGAGGATCTTCGGGGTACGCCTGTGGAGCAGCTCGTCCGACGCGGCATGGCGCACGTCCCGGAGGGCCGGGGCGTGATCAGCGAGCTGACCGTCGACGAGAACCTGCGGCTGGGCGGGTTGTGGCGGCGCGACCGGGCCGACGCGGGGCGGGCCCTCGACGAGGTCTACCAGCTCTTCGAGCCGCTGGCCCGACGCCGCCGGCACCTCGGCCACCAGCTCTCCGGCGGTGAGCGGCAGATGCTCGCGCTCGGTCGGGCCCTGGTCGGCCGACCCCGTCTGCTGCTGCTGGACGAGCCGTCGCTCGGCCTGGCGCCACGGGTGGTCGCCCGGACCATGGCCCTGCTGCGCCAGCTGCGCGACCGCACCGGCCTGACCGTCCTGCTGGTCGAACAGAACGTGCGCAGCGCGCTCGCCGTCGCCGACCAGGGCGTCGTGATGTCCCTCGGTCGGGTGGTGATCGCCGCCCCGGCGGTGCAGCTGCGCGACGACGTCGACCTGCGCCACGCGTACCTCGGTTTCTGACCACCACCTCGTCCCCCGGAGGGAGAACTGTTGGACCGCTTCGTCTTCCTCACCGTCGACGGCCTGTCCCGGGGCGCGGTGTACGCCGCGTTCGCACTGGCCCTGGTGCTCATCTGGCGGGCGGCGCGGGTCGTCAACTTCGCCCAGGGGGCGATGGCCGTCGCCGCCGCGTACGTCGCCTACACCGTCAGCGCCGCGACGGGCTCCTACTGGCTGGGCTTCGTGGTCGCGATCGTCGCCGGCCTGCTGCTCGGTGCGCTGGTGGACCGCGTGGTGATGCGGCACGTCGATCACGCCTCACCGCTTAACCCGGTGATCGTCGCGCTCGGGCTGGTGCTACTGATCCAGGCAGTGCTGGGCATGGTGTACGGCAGCGAGTTCCGCCCCGCCGAGGCACCCTTCAGCCGGTCCGCCCTCACCGTGGGCGGGGTCGCCGTGCTGTCCCCGTACGACCTGTTCGTCTTCGCCACGATCGGCGTGGTGGTGAGTGGCCTGGCCTGGATGTTCGCGCGTACCCCGGTGGGGTTGCGGATGCGCGCGGCGGCCTTCGCTCCGGAGGTCTCCCGGCTGCTCGGGGTCAACGTCGGTGGCATGCTGACCCTCGGCTGGGCGCTCGCCTCCGGGGTCGGCGCGCTGGCCGCCATGCTGGTCCTGCCGACCGAGTTGGGCCTGCACCCGCACGCGATGGACCTGGTGTTCGTCTCGGCATTCACCGCGGCGGTGGTCGGCGGGCTGGACAGTCCACCGGGGGCGGTGGTCGGTGGTCTGGTGGTGGGTCTACTGCTCTCCTATGTGAGCGGCTACGCCGGCAGTGACCTCACCCCGCTCGCGGTGCTGGTCCTGCTGCTGGCGGTGCTGCTGGTCCGGCCCGGTGGGCTGTTCGCCCCGGTCGCGGCGAGGCGGGTGTGAGCGCCACGAGGGCGGCCCTGCCGCCGACACACCAGCTCGACGACCCGGGCGGCCGACCGGTCGACCGGCGACGCGGCTCCACCCTGCTGCGTCACCTCGCGGTGGTGCTGGCCGCCGGATTGCTGCTGGTGATGCTCAGCTACGCCGTCGAGCCGTTCCGCAACTTCCAGCTCGCCACCGTGGCCGCCTACCTCTGCGCGACTGGCGGCCTGACCGTCCTCACCGGGCTCAACGGTCAACTGTCGCTCGGGCACGGCGCGTTGATGGCCACCGGGGCGTACACCGTGGCGTTGTGCCAGACCGCGTTCGCCGACCGGGGCATGACCGGCGGCTGGTTGCTGCCGCTCTCGCTCGGTGCGGCGATCCTCAGCACCGTCGCGGTCGGCGCGGTGGTCGGTGTGGCCGCGGCCCGGCTGCGCGGCCCCTATCTGGCCGGGGTCACCCTCGCGGTGGCCGTGGTGGTGCCGGCGTTGGCCGTCACCTTCGACGGCGTCTTCAACGGCGAGCAGGGGCTGTCGGTGCCGGTGGAGCCGCCGCCGCTGTCGCTCGGCCCGTACTTTCCCTACGAGCGGTGGCAGCTCTGGGTCACCGGCGCGGCCACCCTGCTCGCCCTGCTGCTGCTGGCGAACCTGATCCGCAGCCGGTACGGGCGTACCTTCCGGGCGGTCCGCGATGACGAGGTGGCCGCCCGCCTCGCCGGCATCCACGTGGCCCGCACCCAGGTCCTCGCGTTCGTGGTCAGCGCCGCCACCGCCGGGCTCGGCGGCGCGCTGCTGGCGGTGCTCGCGCAGAGCGTCTCACCCGGGGCGTTCTCGCTGACCCTGTCGCTGTTCCTGCTGATGGCCGTGGTGATCGGTGGCCTGGGTCGACTGACCGGCGCGCTGTGGGGGGCCGTCCTGCTGGTCGCCCTGCCCGACCTGACCCACTCGGTGACCGAGATGCTCACGCTCTCGCCCGCGCTGGCGCAGCGGCTGGAGGGCAACCTCCCCCTGGCGATCTTCGGACTCACCCTGATCGTCGTCATGATCGCCGCCCCCGGCGGTGTGCAGGGTCTGCTGTCGCGTCTCGGCCGGGCGTTGCTGGCCAGGCGGCCGACCCGGCGTTCCTGAGCTGTCCTCGGTCCGGCCTCGGCCGGGCGCCCCACCACCACACCGTTCCCACAGAAAACCGGACCGAGAAAGGTCGGTGTTTCCCATGCACCGTAAAGCGCATCGTGGCCTCGCGATCGCCAGCACCCTTGCCCTGCTCATCACCGCAGCCGGCTGTAGCGGCGACGACGGCCCCGGCTCCGGCGGCGCGTCGGTGCCGGGCGTCACCGACACCGAGATCGTTGTCGGCACCCACATGCCGCTCACCGGGCCGGCCTCGGCCGGATACTCGAAGATCGCCCCGGCGACGAAGGCGTACTTCGACTACGTCAACGCCAACGGCGGAGTGCACGGCCGAAAGATCACCTACAAGATCATGGACGACGGCTACAACCCGGCGAACACCCAGCAGGTGGTCCGTCAACTCGTCCTGCAGGACAAGGTCTTCGCCGTTCTCAACGGTCTGGGCACGCCGACGCACACCGGTGTGCTCGACTTCCTCAAGAGCAACCGGGTGCCCGACCTCTTCGTCGCCTCCGGCAGCCGCAGCTGGGACCAGCCGGACAAGTATCCGGGCACGTTCGGGTTCAACCCGGACTACACGGTCGAGGGCAAGATCCTCGCCAACTACGCGAAGCGGGACCTGGCCGGGCAGAAGGTCTGCTTCCTCGGTCAGGACGACGACTTCGGCCGGGACAGCCTGGCCGGCGTGGAGAAGGTGCTCGGCGCCGGTGCCGTGGCGGTCAAGCAGACGTACGTCACCAGCAACACCAACGTGGCGCCGCAGATCGGCGCGTTCAAGGCGGCCGGTTGCCAGGTCGTCGTGCTGGCCACCGTGCCCGGCTTCACCGCGCTCTCCATCGGCACCGCGGCACGGTTGGGCTTCAAGCCGCAGTGGCTGGTCTCCAACGTCGGTGCCGACCACCCGACCCTGGCCAAGCAGCTCGGCGCCGCCGCACCGCTGCTGGAGGGCATGGTCGGCACCAACTACCTGCCGATGCAGAACGACACCGCGAACCCGTGGATCCAGCTCTTCACGAAGGTCAACAAGGAGCACAACGGCGACGCGCCCTTCGACGGCAACACCGTCTACGGCATGTCGGTCGGCTACCTCTTCGTGCAGGTGCTGCTCGCCGCCGGCAAGGACCTCACCCGGGAGAAGGTGCTGGACGCCGTGCAGAAGGGCGGATTCCAGGGCCCGGGGCTGGTGCCGCTGCGCTTCTCCGCCAAGGACCACTCCGGGTACGGCGGCCAGCGGCTGAGCCGGGTGAGCGGGGGAGTGCAGAGCTACTTCGGGCCGGCGTACGAGACGGACGAGGCGGACGGGTCGGTCAACGAGTACACGGCCACCCCGGCCGCGCCGCCGGCGAACGGGGTACCGACCGTCTCCTGAGGTTCCGTAGCCCCGACGTCCGACCGGGTGTGGTCCCGCGTGGCCACACCCGGTCGGACGGCTGCGCGCGTGCTGCTGGCGTGGCCTGCCGGCCGATCGTCGGAGGCGTTGACCGATACCGATCGACGCTCCTACTATCTGCACCGTGAATGCATATTCGGGCCGACTCGCGGACCGGGTCGCCATCGTCACCGGCGCCAGTCGGGGCATCGGTCTGGCCATCGCCCAACGCCTCGTCGCCGAGGGCGCGCGAGTGGGTCTGACCGCCCGCCGCCCCGAAGGGCTGGCCGAGGCGGTCGCCACCCTCGGCGGCCCGGCGCACGCCCTGGCGGTGCCGGGGCGCGCCGACGATCCCGCGCACCGGGCCGCCGCGGTGCGCCAGGTGGGCGCGGCGTTCGGGCCGGTGGACCTGCTGGTCAACAACACCGGCATCAACCCGGTGCACGGCCCGCTGGTCGAGCTGGACCTGGCCGCCGCCCGCAAGATCCTCGACGTGAACGTGGTCGCCGCGCTCGGCTGGGTGCAGGAGGTCTGCGCCGCCGGCATGACCGAGCGCGGCGGCAGCGTCGTCAACGTGTCGTCGATCGCCGGGCTCGGCCCGTCGCCCGGCATCGCCTGCTACGGGGTCAGCAAGGCCGCGCTCAACCACCTCACCGCCAGCCTCGCCGTCGAGCTGGGGCCCACGGTGCGGGTCAACGCGGTCGCCCCCGGCGTGGTGAAGACCCGCTTCGCCGCCGCCCTCTACGACGGGCGGGAGGCCGAGGTCGCCGCGCGGTACCCGCTCGGGCGCCTCGGCCTGCCGTCGGACGTGGCGGGCACGGTCGCCTTCCTGGCCTCCGACGACGCCGGCTGGATCACCGGGCAGACCATCGTCTGTGACGGCGGAGTCTCGCTGACCGGCCGAGCCGGATGACGACGTCGGCGGAGCGTCCGTCGCCGCTGATCAACGCCTGTCTAGACTCGGCGGTGCGTCGGCGGACGCCATGGCGGTGAGGGGGCGGGGGCGGATGGACGGGGTCGATGTGGCGGGCCGGGTCGACGGGCGCACCGCCCGCGCCGAGCGGACCCGCGCGGCCATCGTCGAGGCGCACCTCGCGCTCATCTCCGAGGGCGACCTCCGCCCGACCGGGGAACGCATCGCCGAGCGGGCCGGCATCTCGCTGCGCACCCTCTGGACCAACTTCAAGGACATGGAGACTCTCTTCGAGGCCAGCGGCGCGGAGGTGCTCCGCCAGCAGGACGCCGCCTATCGGCCGATCTCACCCGGGCTGCCGTTGGCGAAGCGGGTCGACGCGTACTGCCGGCAGCGGGCTCGGCTGCTCCAGCTCATCGCGCCCTCGGCGCGGGCCGCCCAGATGCGGGAGCCGGTCTCCGAGCAGCTGCACCGCAACCGTCTCAAGCACATCGAACGGGTCCGCGACGAGGTCGAGGAGCTCTTCGCCGTCGAGCTGGCCGCCGCCGGGTCGGGACGGGAGCAGTTGCTCAACGCCCTGGTGGCGGCGAGCATGTGGCAGGCCTGGTCGATGCTGCGCTACGGGCTGGGTCTGGGCGTGGACCAGGCCCGCGCGGTGATGTCCCGGACCGTGGGCGCACTGCTGGCCGAGGTCGCGCCCGACTGATTCCGGCCCGGCCCGATATCGCCGACTCTTTCCATTCGGTTTCCGATGGGTAACACTGGCAGGCATGGTTACTGCATCAAGAGTGCAACTAACCGTGCTGCGTGGCCGGGACGACGAGTGCCGGGCTGTCCGGAGCCTGCTCGACGGCATGACCAACGCCGGCGGTGCCCTGCTGGTGCGCGGAGAGCCCGGATCGGGCCGGACGGCGCTGGTCGGCTACGCCCACCGGCACGCCGAGGGCCACACCGTGCTCGCCGGCAGCGGGCTCGCCGAGGAGGCCGCCCTGCCGTACGCCGGCCTGCAACGACTGGTCGACCCGGTGCTCGACCGGGCCGCCGCCCTGCCCACCGAGCAGCGCCAGTTGCTGCGGCGCGCGCTGGCCGGGGAGGGCTGCCCAGCCGATCGGCAACTGACCCTGTCGATGGCGGTGCTCGGGCTGCTCGCCGCCGCCGCCCGGGACCGGCCGTTGCTCGCCACCATGGACGACATCGACCGAGGTGACCCGCAGACCGCGCAGGTGCTGGCGTTCGTGGCCCGCCGACTGCGGCACCTGCCGCTCGCCGTCCTGCTCACCGCGGACGTCACCGCCAACCTCGACGGGATACCGGCACACCGACTGCGCCCGCTGACCGAGCCCGAGAGCACCGCCGTCCTCACCGACCGGCTCGACCGACTGATCGAACGCGAGGGCGTGGAGCGGCTCCCCGACCGACCCGCCGCGTCGGCCCTGACCGCGTTGGCCACGATCGGCGGCGGCAACCCGCAGGCCCTGGTGGACCTCGCCGAGGTGCTCACCGCGGGACAGTGGCGGGGGGAGGAGTCGTTGCCCGTCGCGCCGCCGGCGGACGGCGCGCTGGGTCGCGCGTACCGCGCCCGGCTGGACCGGCTGCCACCGGAGACCCGACGGGTGCTGCTGCTCGCCGCGCTCGACGAGGACGGCGAGCCGGGCACCCTGATCCGCGCCGCGGCGGCTGCCGGCGCCGAGGTCGAGGCGCTCGCCCCGGCGGAGGTCGCCGGCCTGGTCCGCGTCGAGCAACGCGGCGTCACCTTTCCGCAGCCGCTGGTACGCGCGATGATCGCGGCCAGCGCGCCGCTCGCGGAGCGCCGCGCGGCGCACCGACTGCTCGCCGAGGTGCTGGTCGCGGACGGGCAGCGGCTCCGTCGGGCGATGCACCTCGCCGCCGCCACGGCGGGAGCCGATCCGGTCCTCGCCGCCGAGCTGGAACAGGCGGCGGTCGGTGGACCCGACGGCTGGGCCGCCGCCTCGGTGGCCCTGCGGTGGTCCGCCGAGCTGAGCGACCATCCGACGCTGGCCGCCGCCCGCCTGCTGACCGCCGCCCGGTACGCCTGGGCCGGGGGACAACCCGACGAGGCCCGGCTGCTGCTCGACCGCCTCCGCGCCGTCACCGCCGACCCGGTCGTCCGAGGACGCGCCGACCTGCTCCGCGGTGAGCTGGAGCTGCGCTGCGGCACCGCGTCGAGTGCGTCGGTCACGCTGCTGGCCTCCGCCGCGGCGGTGGCCGGCACCGACCGCGCCCTGGCGTTGGCCGGGCTGGTGCGGGCCGGCGAGGTGGTTTGCTTCACCGGCGACCAGCACCGGTACGCCGAGGTCGGCCGCCGGGCGTCGGCCTTGCGGCGCCCGGACGACCCACCGGCCCTGGAGGTCATGGGCTGTCTGATCGCCGGGGTGGCGGCGACCCTGCGGGGTGACCACGAACGAGCCGGGCCCGCGCTGCGCCGCGCCGTGGTGCTGGGCGGCCGGCTGACCGGTTGGGCGTTGACCCCCACCGCGCTCAGCTGTGCCGCGGCGGCCGGACTGCTGGTGGCCGTGGACGGCGCGGCCCACCGGCTCGCCGAGCGTGCCGTCGAGCTGGCCCGGGAACGCGGCGAGCTGTCCATGCTGTCGCGGGCGTTGGAGCTGCGGGCGGTCGCCGAGTACTGGCTGGGTCGACACGAGGCGGCGGCGGAGACCTCCCGCGACGGGCTGCGCGTCGCCCGTGCCACCGGCCAGGTCAACTGCGCCAACGTTCATCTGGGCATGCTCGCCGTCCTCGCCGCGATCCGGGCCGACCGCGACACCAGCCTGCGGCGGATCCGCGAGATCGGCGAGTCGCCGACGCCGGGCAGTCGTCCGCACGCGTTCGCCGCGTGGGCCCTGGCGGTGCTCGACCTGGTCGACGGCCGGCACGCCGAGGCCGCCGACCGGCTGGCGTCGCTGGCCCGGATCGGCACGGGTCGAGGTCAGGTCCTCGTGCAGGTGATGGCCACCCCGTACCTGGTGGAGGCGGCGGCGCACCTGGCGCACCGGCCGGCGGCGACGGCCGCGCTCGCCGCGTTCGACAGGTGGGCCAGCAGCACCGCGAGCCCGCTGCGCCGGGCCCTCTCCGCGCGGTGCCACGCGCTGCTCGCCCCCCGGGGCGGGGCCGAGGCGGAACGGGATTTCCAGGCGGCGCTGCGCCTGCACCCCACGGAGGCCGGCACGTTCGAGCGGGCCCGCACCGAACTGCTCTTCGGCCAGGAGTTGCGCCGCAGTCGACGCCCTCGCGACGCGCGGACGCACCTGCACCAGGCCCGCGAGATGTTCAGCCTGCTCGGGGTGGAGTGCTGGGCCGAGCAGGCCACCACGGAGCTGCGGGCGGCCGGGGAGTCGATCGGTCCGCCGGACCTGCCCGCGGCGCGGTTGCTGACCGGCCAGCAACTGCGGATCGCCGAGTTGGTCGCCGAGGGCGCCACCAACCGGGAGATCGCCGCCCGGATGTTCCTCTCCACCCGTACGGTCGACCACCACCTGCGCAACGTGTTCCACCGGCTGGGCATCCGTTCGCGGACCGAGCTGGCCCGCGCGTTCACCGCCGAACGGCACGTCGGTCTGGCCTCCGACCGGTGACCGTCCGGTCTGGACGCGTTTAACTATCACCGCTAGTTTGAGCGTCATGGACCTCACCCTCTCCGCCGAGCAGGCGGCGGTCCGCCAGCTGGCCGCCGAGTTCGCCGACCGCGAGCTGCTGCCGCACGCGGCCGCCTGGGACCGCCGCGAATCGGTCGACCCCGCCATCGTCGGCATGCTCGGTGACCTGGGCTTCCTGGGGCTGACCATCGCCGAGGCCGACGGCGGTTCCGGCGGCGACCACCTCGCGTACTGCCTGGTCCTCGAAGAGCTGGGCCGGGGCGACTCGGCGGTGCGTGGCATCGTCTCGGTCTCCCTCGGCCTGGTCGCGAAGTCGATCGCCGCGCACGGCAGTGCCGAACAGCGGGCCGAGTGGCTGCCGAGGCTCTGCGCCGGCAGCGCACTCGGCTGCTTCGCGCTCACCGAGCCGGACAGCGGCTCGGACGCGGCCGCCCTGCGCACCCGTGCGGTCCGCGACGGCACCGACTGGCTGCTCACCGGCACGAAGACGTTCATCACCAACGGCACCACCGCCGACGTCGCGCTGGTCTTCGCCCGCACCGGCGGCCCCGGGCACCGAGGAATCACCGCGTTCCTGGTGCCCACCGACAGCCCGGGGCTGACCCGGCGGGAGATCCACGGCAAGCTCGGCCTACGCGGTCAGGCCACCGGCGAGCTGGGCTTCGACGAGGTACGCGTGCCGGACACGGCCCGCCTCGGCGCCGAGGGCACCGGGTTCCGGTTGGCCCTGGCCACCCTCGCCAAGGGTCGGATGTCGGTGGCCGCCGGGTGTGTCGGCATCGCCCAGGGCTGCCTCGACGCGGCGGTCGGTTACGCCGGACAGCGCACCCAGTTCGGCAAGCCGATCGCCGGGCACCAGCTCGTCCAACAACTGCTCGCCGCCATCGCGGTGGACACCGCCGCCGCCCGGCTGCTGGTGTGGCAGGTGGCCGACCTGATCGACCGCGACCAGCCGTTCGCCACCGAGGCGTCGACGGCCAAGCTCTTCGCCAGCGAGGCCGCCGTCCGCGCGGCCAACAACGCGGTCCAGGTGTTCGGTGGGTACGGCTACATCGACGAGTACCCGGTCGGCAAGTACCTGCGCGACGCCCGGGTGGCCACGCTCTACGAGGGCACCAGTCAGATCCAGCAACTTCTCATCGGACGCGCGCTCACCGGCGTCAACGCCTTCTAGTAGCTGTAGGGGAGACCTGGCATGAGAGTGTTCACCTCGTTCGAGGAGTTGGCCGCCGCGACCGGTGAGAGCCTCGGGCCCGGCCCGTGGCAGCGCATCGAGCAGAGCCGCGTCGACCTCTTCGCCGACGCCACCGACGACCACCAGTGGATCCATCTCGACCCGGTCCGCGCCGCGGCGGGGCCGTTCGGCGGCACGATCGCGCACGGGTACCTCACCCTGTCGCTGTTGCCGGCGTTGGCGAGCGGGCTCTACCGGGTCGAGGGGGTGGCGATGGGGGTCAACTACGGGCTGAACCGGGTGCGCTTCCCCGCACCGCTGCGGGTCGGCGCCGCCGTACGCGCCACCGCCACCATCGCCGACGTGTCGCCGGTGAGCGGCGGGGTGCAGCTGGTCGTGACGGTCACCGTGGAGAGCGACAGCGGCGGCAAGCCCGTCTGCGTGGCCGAGACCGTGAGCCGGCTCTACCGCGCCGTGGAGCAGTGACCGCCCAGCTCGGCGGGGGCCGGCCGAGGTTCCGTCCGCGCCGGTAGCCAGGTCTCGAAAACTCCCTTACCTCAGGGGGCGGAAGTAGTGCCGGACCGCGTAGCGGTAGACCTCCTCACCCAGATGCGCCCCTTCGACGTCAGCGGTGCGGAAGTGGACCCCGCCCCAGACACGTGCGCCGATCAGCTCGTTGAGCGCCTGGGAGAAGCTGGTGAAGTGCCTGGTCGTGCCGGAGTCGACGCTGGAACCGCTGAACGCGATGTCGTCTCGGCCGAAGAAGTACCGGTACAGCGACATACGCGCGCCGGTGCCGCAGGCGTGGCCGGAGGGGTATTCGGGGAAGGGGGGCGTGACGAGCAGCGACTGCCAGCCTGGCTCGGCCGCCGTCCTTGGGTTGCCGTCCGTGTCGGCCGATTGGATCCCCGTGACCGGACGCCAGTAGCTCCAGAGGTCCTTCTGGCTGAAGCACGCTACTCCCGAGTCGGCCACGACGAGGTCGGTCATCGCGAAGAAGCGCGCGGTCTGCAGGGCGTCCAGTCGTTGGGTGGTGGCGAGTTGTCGCTTGATCTCCCAGGAGGCGGAGCGCCGGTCGTGCCACCAGATCGCGGCCTCCGTCTGGTCCTGGGTCCGCACCGTGCTCGTCGCGGAGCCGACCTCCTTCACCTCATTGAGGTCGCGGGCGTATGCGCTGCTGCTCAATCGTGGCGGCGGGGGTGTGCGGAACGTCGACGCACGGGGGATGAGGAACGGCCGCATGTGGCCGGTCCATGCGCCCTGGGACAGGAAGAGCGGCGGCGTCGGACGCCACTGGCCGGGTCGTGTCCCGTCTTTCCACTGCTGGTCCCCGAACGCGCCGTCGTCCTGCCGCGCGGCGACCATCGCGGCCGCGGCTCGTGCTCCGATCACGATGCCGCCCTGCTTCGACCGCCCGTCGGGAATGACCGCGAGAGCCGCGTCGTACTGTGCGCGCAGCCGCTCCTGCTGAGCGGGGAAGAGGGCGGCGAGTACGTCGTGGGCGGCGGCGGCGACGGCAGCGTCCGCCGACTCGGTCCCCGTCGACGGCGGTGCGGTCAGGTACGGCTGGTAGGGGGTGCCGGCGGTCGCGTTCAACGCGTCGTAGACAGCCCCGTTCACCATCGCGAAGCTGCGCACCTGTTCGTTCGGCTGCTGAGCCGCGACGTCCCAGATCGCCGTTTGGGCATTGAGGTCCCAGGTGACCACCGGATTGGCGGGACCGGTGCCAGGGGCCGCGGCCTCGGCGCGGGGTGCCGGCCCGGTCATCGTGGACGCGACCAGCGAGCCGAGCGCGATGGCTGTGGGAACGATGCGGGACCAGATCGCACGGCGCGTTGGGTTCTGGCTCGTCATGATCTCCCCGTCGCTGAGGTGTCGACGCTCGTGTCGAAATAGGCGGCCGACGGAACGGTATCGATGACGATCGAACATAGCACCGTCACGCCTCGACGGTGGGCCGCTCAGGCTCGCGCTGGCTGGAGCACCGAGCCGAGCCAGCGCAGCTGACGCTTGACGTGCACGGCCTCGCCACCCTCGTGGCCGTTGAACGGGTAGACGTGCATCTCCCGCTCGGGTGGGACGGGCCGCCCGTTCGCGGCGCCGTAGTGGTTGTAGGCGGCGAAGGCGGTTCGCGGTGGGCAGACGGTGTCGCGCCGGCCGACTCCGAAATGCGCCGGTGCCGTGGCACGTCGGGCGAAGCTCACGGCATCCACATAGGACAGCGTCTGCCACACCGACTCCTCGGCCTCCCGGTGCACGGCCAGGTACCGGGCGATCTCGCCGTATGGCGCGAGGTCGGTGAGCGCGACCGCCCGGCGCATGTCGCAGAGGAACGGGGCGGTGGTCAGCACCGCGCTGAGATCGTCGACGAGACCGGCCGCCGCCAGGGCGATGCCGCCGCCCTGGCTGTTGCCGACCACGCTGACCCGGTCACCCTCGACGCCTGGCAGCGCACGGACCGCCTCGATCGCCCGGACCGCGTCGGTGATCAGGCGGCGGTAGTGGTAGTTCCGCGGATCGAGGATCCCCCAGGTGACCGGCCAGGGACCGCCGGGCGCGCCGTGCGGGTCGGGGGTGTCCCCGGCGCCGTACTGCCCCGCCTGGCCCCGGTTGTCCATCAGCAGGTGCGCGTACCCGGCCACCGGCCAGGTCAGCCGTTCGTGGGGCAGGCCCCGGCCGCGACCGTAGCCGGCGTACTCGACCACGGCCGGCAGCGGTTCTCGAACGCCGGCCGGGCGGGTGTACCAGGCGCGGACCGGGTCACCGCCGAAGCCGGCGAACGTGACGTCCCAGGAGTCGAGCAGCAGCAGGTCGGTGGGCTCGGGGCGGACGTCGACGAGCACCGGCACGGCGGCCGCCCCGGCGAGCGTGTCCCGCCAGAACTCGTCGAAGTCGTCGGGTTCGGCGACCTCGGGCGCGTACCGCTGGAGTTCGTCGAAGGTGAAGGCGGAGTGGGGCACGGGTCCTCGCAGGGGCCGGGGTCAGTGCGGGTCGGCGGGGGGCGCGGTGCTCTCCCGGACGACCAACTCGGTCACCAGGTCGATCCGGCTGGTCGCCGGCTCGTTGCCCCTGGTCAGGTCGAGCAACATCTGGGTGGCGATGCCGGCCATGTCGCGCAACGGCTGGTTGATCGTGGTGAGGGCCGGGTCGGTCCAGGCGGAGACCGGCAGGTTGTCGTACCCGATCACCGAGAGGTCCTCGGGGACTCGCAGGCCGCACTGACGGGCGGCCCGGAGCACCCCCATGGCCTGGATGTCCGACCCGGCGAAGATGGCCGTGGGCCGGTCCGGCCGCTGGAGCAGTTGCAGCCCGTGGGCGTGCCCGGCTCCGGCGGAGAAGCTGCCGTAGCGGATCAGCTCGCGGTCGACCACGATTCCGGCTTCGTCGTGGGCCGACTGGAAGCCGGCGGCGCGGGCGCGGCTGCACAGCACGTCGGGTGGCCCGGAGATGATGGCGATCCGTCGGTGCCCCAGCTCCAACAGGTGCCGGGCGGCGAGCAGGCCACCGTTCCAGTTGTTCGACCCGACGGTGGGAACCGAGGCCGAGGTCGCGCTGTCGGTGTCGACGACGACGAACGGGATGCCCTGCCGGCGCAGGTGCTGCTGTTGCGCCTCGGCCAGGTGGGAGAGGACGAACACCACGCCCAGCGGGCGGTCGGCGAGTAACGCCTCCAGCCACCGCGCCGGCGGGCGGTGCGCGCCGTCGAGTTGGGCGACCGACAACCCGATGCCGGCCGCGGAGGTCACCGCCTCGACACCCCGCAGGATCTCCATCGCCCAACCCGTGTCGAACTCGTGGAACACGAGGTCCACCCGGCCGCCGCTGGTCGCGTGTCGCCGGGCACGGCGTTGGTACTGGTGGCGGTCGAGACTCGCCTCCACCCGGGCTCTGGTGCCGGGGGCGACATCGCCGCGTCCGTTGAGGACCTTGGACACAGTCGCGACCGAGACGCCGACATCGTTGGCGATCGTCGCGATGGTGGTGGAGGCGGGTGGGTCGAGCGGGCGGTGCTCTGTCATCGCGGCCTCATACAACATCCGAAAGTTTCGGGCGACCTTAACACGATCAGACATTCACGCCAGTCGGTGCCGTGGCCGGGCTTCCCATTCGCGGTTCATCGTGCGGCTCATCGGCGACGGAGCGCCGATTGCGGAGTCACCGTGTGCAGGAAACACCTCCTGGTAGTCCGATTGGGACTCTTGACAGGCATCGATGGGGCACTTAGGTTGCCGAAAAGGTTACGCAGGTTTCCGGAAAGTTTCGGATCGTGAGAAACGTCCGCCACGGAGCCGGTTTCACGAGGGCACGGGGATGCGGCCGGAGCTAAGGGGTCATGGCATGAGAAGTCAGTCGCTCGGGGACGGCGACGCCGCGCCGTGGCGTGATCAGCGGCTGTCGCCGACCGAGCGGGCCGAGGCGCTCCTGCCCAAGATGTCCCTCGAAGAGAAGATCGCCCAGCTCGTCGGGGTCTGGGTCGGCGCCGAGGCCAGCGGCGAGGGCGTCGCACCGCACCAATCGGACATGATCAGCGACTTGCCGCCGTGGAGCACTGTCATCCGGTACGGGTTGGGCCAGCTCACCCGCCCGTTCGGCACCGCCCCGGTCGACCCGGTGCTCGGCGCCCGGTCGCTGGCGGCCTCGCAGGCGCAGATCGTGGCCGCCAGTCGGTTCGGCATTCCCGCACAGGTGCACGAGGAGTGCCTCACCGGGTTCGCGGCCTGGCGGGCCACCGTCTACCCGACTCCGCTCAGCTGGGGTGCGTCCTTCGACCCGGAACTGGTCGAGGCGATGGCCGACCGGATCGGACGGTCGATGCGCGCCGCCGGCGTGCACCAGGGTCTCGCCCCGGTCCTGGATGTCACCCGGGACTACCGTTGGGGCCGTACCGAGGAGACGATCGGCGAGGACCCCTACCTGGTCGGGACGACCGGCGCCGCGTACGTGCGGGGCCTGGAGCGGGCCGGGGTGGTGGCCACACTGAAGCACTTCGCCGGCTACTCCGCCTCCCGCGGTGGACGTAATCTCGCGCCGGTGCCGATGGGCCGCCGCGAACTGGCCGACGTCATCCTGCCGCCGTTCGAGATGGCGCTGCGCCTCGGCGGCGCCCGCTCGGTGATGAACTCCTACGCCGAGATCGACGGGCTGCCCGTCGCGGCCGACCGTGGGCTCCTGACCGGGCTGTTGCGCGCCGAGTGGGGCTTCACCGGCACCGTGGTGGCCGACTACTTCGCCGTACGGTTCCTGCAGACCCTGCACCGAGTCGCCGAGGACAGCGCCGACGCGGCCCGGCTCGCCCTGCGGGCCGGGATCGACGTCGAGCTGCCCACCGTGGACGCCTTCGGCGAACCGCTCGTGGAGGCGGTGCGCCGCGGCGAGGTCGACGAGGCGCTTGTCGACTGCGCGCTGCGCCGGGTGCTGATCCAGAAGATCGAGCTCGGGCTGCTCGACGAGGGCTGGCAGGAGCTGCCCGACGACGTCGCGTCCCTGCGCCTCGACGACGAGGCCAGCCAGGATGTGGCCGTACGCCTGGCCCGGGAGTCCGTCGTCCTGCTGCGCAACACCGGCGTCCTCCCGCTGCCCGTGGCGACCCGGGTCGCCCTGGTCGGTCCGGTCGCCGACGACCCGATGGCCATGCTCGGCTGCTATTCGTTCCCCAACCACGTGGGCGTCAACCACAGCGACTTCGGGCTCGGCGTGGACATCCCCACACTGCGCGACGAGTTGACCCGACGCGTCCCGCTGCTCACCCACGAGCCGGGCTGCGCCATCACCGGCGAGGACACCTCGGGCATCCCGGCCGCGGTCGCCGCGGCCACCGCCGCCGACGTGTGCGTGCTGGCCGTCGGCGACCGGGCGGGGATGTTCGGCCGGGGCACCTCAGGTGAGGGCTGCGACGCCGTCGACCTGCGACTACCCGGCGTGCAGGCCGACCTCGTCCGCGCCGTCCTGGCCACCGGCACCCCGGTGGTCCTGGTGTTGATGACCGGCCGCCCCTACGCGCTCGGCCCGGAGTTCGACGCCGCGGCGGCCGTGGTGCAGGCGTTCTTCCTCGGTCAGCTCGGTGGGCAGGCGCTCGCCGAGGTGCTCACCGGCGAGGTCAACCCCTCCGGGCGGTTGCCGGTCAGCGTTCCCCGGGATGCCGGTGGCCTGCCGAGCACCTATCTCGCCCCACCGCTCGGCCGGCGCAACAAGGTCTCCTCGGTCGACCCGACCCCGGCGTACCCGTTCGGCCACGGGCTGAGCTACACCACCTTCGAGTGGTCCGACGCGACGGTGGTCGAGCCGCGCGACGATCCGGCTGCCTGGCCGGTCGACGGCGAGGTACGGGTCCGGATCACCGTCACCAACTCCGGTGAGCGGGCCGGCACCGAGGTCGTGCAGCTCTACCTGCACGACCCGGTCGCGCAGACCACCCGCCCGGTGGTCCGGCTGATCGGCTACACCCGACTGCCGTTGGCGCCCGGCGAGGTGGCGTACGTGACGTTCGGCGTACCAGCCGATGTGGCGTCGTTCACCGGGCTGACCGGCGAGCGGATCGTCGAGCCCGGCGACGTCGAACTGCGGTTCGGCCGATCGAGCGGCGACGTGGCGGCGGCCCTGCCGCTGCGACTGGTCGGCACCGAACGCCAGGTCGGTTACGAGCGGGAACTGCTCACCTCGGTACGGATCGAGCCCCTCGTGGCTGTTCCACAGTCGGCATAGGAGGCCACGGATGACATCCACCCTGCGGCCACCGCCGCCGGCGCCGCCGAATTCTGCGCAGCAGGCGCAGAGCCCCGCCCCGCGCTCGCCACGACGCCGTCGCAGTTGGCGGCAGGCGCTGCGCCGGGACTGGCAGCTCTACTCCCTCGCCATCCTGCCGCTGCTGTTCTTCCTGGTCTTCCGGTACCTGCCGATGATCGGCAACATCATCGCCTTCCGCCGGTTCAAGCCGGGCGGCAGCATCTTCGGTGAGTACTGGGTCGGGCTGCGCTACTTCCGGATGTTCCTGAGCGACCCGACGTTCTGGGAGGTGTTCACCAACACCCTGGTGCTCGGGACGCTGACCCTGCTGTTCTGTTTCCCGCTGCCGATCGTGCTGGCGCTGCTGCTCAACGAGGTCCGGGCCCGCCGGTTCAAGCGGTTCGTCCAGTCCGTGTCCTACCTGCCGCACTTCCTGTCGATCGTGATCGTGGCGGCGATGGTCATGCAGTTCACCTCGATCGACGGCACCGCCAACCAACTCGTCAACCTGTTCGGTGGCGACCCGGTGGCGTTCCTGCAGAAACCCGAGTGGTTCCGCACCATCTACGTCTCGTCCGAGGTCTGGCAGACCGTCGGGTGGGGCACGATCCTCTACCTCGCCGCCCTCACCACCGTCGACGAGGACCTGTACGAGGCCGCCCGGATCGACGGCGCCGGCCGGCTGCGGCAGACCTGGCACGTCACGTTGCCCGGCATCCGTCCGACGATGGTGACCCTGCTGATCCTCAACATCGGCAGCTTCCTGGCGGTCGGGTTCGAGAAGATCCTGCTGCTCTACAACCCGTTGACGTACCCGACCGCCGACGTGGTCTCCACCTATCTGTTCCGGATGGGCTTCCAGTCGAGCAACTTCAGCTACGCGGCAGCCATCGGTCTCTTCGAGGCGGTGATCGGGCTGATCCTCGTCCTGTCGGCGAATGTCATCTCCCGTCGCACGGTGGGGACGAGCCTGTGGTGACCCTCGGTACGAGGATCGACGCCCCGAAGACGCGCGGGCCGGTGGACAGCCGGGGTTACCGGATCTTCCGGGTGGTCAACACCGTCGTCCTGCTCGGCGTCGTGGTGGTCACGCTGTACCCGTTCCTCAACATCGTGGCCCGCTCGCTCAGCGAAGAGGCGTACATCATCGCCGGCGAGGTGACAATCGTCCCGCGTGGGTTCGACCTGACCGCCTACAAGCTGCTGATGTCGGACGCGATGTTCTGGACGAACTACCGCAACACGGTGGTGTACACGGTTGTCGCCACGCTCGTCTCGATCGTGCTGACCACGTGTTACGCGTACGTGCTGTCGAAGCCGCAGCTCAAGGGGCGCCCCTTTCTCATCGGTGTCGCGCTGTTCACCATGTTCTTCTCCGGTGGCCTGATCCCCAACTACGTGCTGGTCACCAGCCTGGGCATGAAGAACACCATCTGGGCCGTGGTGATCCCCAATGCGATCAGCGTGTTCAACCTGCTGGTCATGAAGGCGTTCTTCGAGAGTCTGCCGAGCGAGTTGGAGGAAGCCGCGGCCGTCGACGGGCTGAACACGTACGGCACGCTGCTGCGGATCGTGCTGCCGCTGTCGAAGGCGATCATCGCGACGATGGTGCTCTTCTACGCGGTCTCCTTCTGGAACTCGTGGTTCACCGCGTTCCTCTACATCGACCGGCAGGATCTGCTGCCGGTCACCGTGTACCTCCGCAACCTCATCGCGGGCGCCACGAGCGCCGAGTCGGCCGCGGCCGACGCCGACAAGGTCCAGGCCGCGGCCACCCTCCAGGCCGTGACGAT
The DNA here is from genome assembly GCF_042869175.1 of Micromonospora sp. NPDC007208. NCBI lineage: Bacteria > Bacillati > Actinomycetota > Actinomycetes > Micromonosporales > Micromonosporaceae > Micromonospora > Micromonospora sp. NPDC007208. Next base: position 283,598 of record NZ_JBIAFG010000001.1, read on the forward strand.
CGTGCTCACCACCCTGCCGATCCTGGCGATCTACCCCTTCGTTCAGCGGTACTTCGTCCGCGGCGTGATGCTCGGCGCGGTCAAGGGATGACGCCGGCGCCGCACCGCTTCCCCTTCGAAACCCCCACCACCGAAAGGACGAGCCATGCTCCACAAGACGTGGCGCCGCGTGGCATTGGCCACCGCGGGTCTGCTTGCGCTCTCCCTTGCCACCGCCTGTTCCGAGGACCCCGGCGAGTCGACCGACCTCTCCGAGAACCGGGTCGGCGCGATGGAAAACTACGGCGTCGGTGACCAGTTCAAGGCCACCGAGGCGCTCTCGTTCTCCACCCTCTACAACAACCACACGTTCTATCCGCTCAAGGAAGACTGGCTGTTCTGGTCGGAGCTCACCAAGCGGACCAATGTCAAGATCGAACCGGTGGCCGTGCCGCTGAGCGACTACGAGCAGAAGCGCAGCCTGCTGATCGGCGCGGGAGACGCACCGCTGATCATCCCGAAGACGTACCACCCGCAGGAGGACGCATTCGTGTCCTCCGGGGCGATCCTCCCGGTGAGCGACTACCTGGACCTGATGCCCAACCTCAAGGAAAAGATCACCAAGTGGAACCTCAAGCCGGAGATCGACAACCTGCGGCAGGCCGACGGTAAGTTCTACCTGCTGCCCGGCGTCCACGAGAAGCCCACGCAGGACTACACGGTGCTGGTGCGCACCGACATCATGCAGGAGCTCAACCTTCCCGTCCCGAAGACCTGGGACGAGCTGTACACGGTGCTCAAGGCGATGAAGGCGAAGTACCCGAACGTCTACCCGTATTCCGACCTGTTCAGCAAGCCCAACCCGACGGGCGCCCTGCTGAACATCCTCGGCTCGGCCCACGGCACCCAGGCGGGCTGGGACTACCAGCACGCCACCTGGGACCCGGCGGCGAAGAAGTTCAACTACACCGGCGCCTCCGAGCAGTACAAGCAGATGGTCACGTACCTGCACAAGCTCGTCGCCGAGGGCCTGCTCGACCCGGAGAGCTTCACCCAGACCGACGACCAGGCCCGCCAGAAGCTCGCCAACGGCAAGTCCTTCGTGGTCACCGGCAACGCGCAGACCCTGGTCAACAACCACCGGCCCGACCTGGCCAAGACCCTGCCGAACGCCAAGCTGGCCAAGATCCCGCTGCCGGTCGGCCCGGCCGGTGAGATCAACCCGTTCCCCCGACTGGAGAACGGGATCATGATCTCCTCGAAGGCCCGGGAGAGCAAGAACTTCGTGGCCATGATGCAGTTCATCGACTGGCTCTGGTACTCGGACGCCGGCTTGGAGTTCGCCCGCTGGGGCATCGAGGGCACGACCTTCACCAAGGACGCGTCCGGCAAGCGCACGCTCAACCCCGGAGTCGACTTCCTCGGCCTCAACCCGAACGCCCCCAAGCACCTGCAGAAGGACTTCGGCTTCCAGAACGGCGTCTTCGCCTACGGCGGCAGCCCCGACCTGGTCCGCGGCTTCTTCTCCCCGGAGGAGCTGGAGTTCCAGAAGGTGATGGACGCCCGCAAACCGAGGGAGGTGCCCCCGCCCGCCCCGTTGACCGACGAGGAGCGCGAGCAGGTGTCCCTCTGGGAGACGCCACTGAAGGACTTCGTCACCCAGAACACGCTGAAGTTCGCCCTGGGCCAGCGCCCGCTCAGCGAGTGGGACGCGTACGTGGCCGAGCTGAAGGCCAAGAACTCCGACCAGTACATCGACCTGGTCAACAAGGCGTACGAGCGGTTCCAGAAGAACAACGGCTGATCAGCGGGGAGTCCGGTCGGGCGGCCTGTCGCGGCCCGACCGGACCCCCGGCCGGTCCCGGTGCGTGCGGTCCGCCCGCCACTCGGCCGGGCGACCAGCGGGACCGCAGTGCGCACCACCGTCTCCGAGCAGAGGGAGCGATCGTGAGTGGCGCGGCCCAGACCTGGCGACAGTTCGGCGACGGACCACTGTCGCGGATCACCTCGCGCGTCTACATCCTGCTCGTCGTCGAGCTGCTCCTCCTGCTCACCACAGTGCCCGCCCTGCTCCCGCTGTTGGCGCTGGGCCGCGACCCCAGCAACCTGCCGCTGGCCGCGCTCCTCCTGGTTCCGGTCGGCCCGGCGATCTCCGCCGCCCTGTACGCCCTGCGCCACCAGCGAACCGACCTGACCGACCTGCACCCGGCAGCCCTGTTCTGGCGTGGCTACCGGGCCAACGCGTTCGGGGTGCTGCGCGTCTGGGTGCCGACGCTGCTGTGGTTGACAGTGCTCGCCGTGAACCTCGCCTACCGCGGCGCGGTCGGCCTGTCGAGCTGGTGGGCGGTGCCGCTGGTGCTGATCGGAGTGGGCGTGACGCTCTGCGCGGCCAACGCCCTGGTGATCACCTCGCTGTTCGACTTCCGCACCCGCGACGTGCTCCGGCTGGCCGTGCACTTCCTGCTGCGTACCCCCGGCGTCTCCGTCGGCAACGCGCTGCTGCTGGCCGCGGCGGCCGGGATCACCGCGGTCTTCTCCGAGGCGGTGCTGATGCTGCTCGCGTCGATCGCGGTGCTGGCGTACCTGCGCGTCAGCGACCCGATGATCCACCTGATCCGGAAGGAGTTCGTCGCATGAGCCTGCCCCTCAGCGCCAAGGTGCCCTTCGGGGGCGACTACAACCCGGAACAGTGGCCCGAGGACGTGTGGAAGCAGGACTACCGTCTCTTCGACAGCGCACGGATCGACCTGGTCACCCTCGGGGTGTTCGACTGGGCGCTCACCCAACCCGCCGAGGACACCTACGACTTCGCGCTGCTGGACAGGATCGTCGAGCGGGCCAGTGCCGAGGGACGCGGGATCTGCCTGGCCACCGGCACCGGAGCCCACCCGCCGTGGTTGGCGAAGGCGTACCCCGAGGTGACCCGGACCGACTTCGAGGGCCGCAAGCACCGGTTCGGGCAGCGACACAACTCCTGCCCCAGCTCGCCGGTCTTCCGCCGGCTCTCGACCGAGCTGGCCCGCCGGGTCGCCCGCCGCTACGCCGACACCCCGGCGGTGCTCGCCTGGCACGTCGGCAACGAGTACGGCGGCGCCTGCTACTGCGCGCTGTGCGCGGCCGGCTTCCGGAACTGGCTGCGCCACCGCTACGGCACCCTCGACGAGCTGAACGAGGCCTGGTACACCACCTTCTGGTCGCACACCTTCACCGACTGGGACGAGATCGAGCCGCCGTCGGCGCTGACCGAGCACTGGCGCGGCCCGGACCACACCGCGTTCCCGGGCATCACACTGGACTACCTGCGGTTCACCTCCGACGCGATGCTGACCAACTTCCGCGACGAGAAGGCCGCCATCCGGGAGTCCAGCCCGACGCTGCCGGTGACCACGAACTTCATGGGCATGTACCGGCCGATCGACTACCACCGCTGGGCCCCTCATCTGGACTTCGTCTCCTGGGACAACTACCCGCCCGACGACGAGTCGGCGGCCCGGATGGCACTGACCCACGACCTGATGCGCGGGCTCAAGGACGGCCAGCCGTTCTGGCTGATGGAACAGACCCCGAGCTGCACCGCGTGCCGCGACGTCAACCCGTTGAAGCGCCCCGGTCTGATGCGGCTGTGGAGTTGGCAGGCCGTGGCACACGGTGCCGACGCGGTGCTCTTCTTTCAGCTGCGCGCCTCCCGCGGGGCAAGCGAGAAGTACCACGGAGCGGTCATCGGCCACGCCGGTCGCTCCGACACCCGGGTGTTCCGGGAGGTCGCCGAGCTGGGCGCCGAACTCGAACGGCTCGGCCCGGTGTCACTGGGCGCGCGGACGCCGGCCCGGGTGGCGCTGCTGTTCGACTGGGACAGCTGGTGGGCGTTGGAGCTGTCCGACGGCCCGTCCCGGCTGGTCCGCTACCAGCAGGTGGTGCTCGTCTACCACCGGGCACTCTGGGACGCCGGTGTGGACCTGGACGTCGTCGCGGTGACCGCCGACCTGTCCCGTTACGACGTGGTCGTGGCCCCGGCCCTGCACCTTCTCAAGGGTGACCTGGCGCAGCGGCTGGAGGCGGTGGCGACGCGCGGCGGGTCGGTGCTGACCACGTACCTGTCCGGACGGGTGGACGAGAACGACCAGGCGTTCCTGATGGACGTGCCGGGTCCGCTCGGGCAGCTCCTGGGTGTCCGGGTCGACGAGTGGGACGCGCGCGGCCCGGAGGTGGTCAACCCGGTCCGCCTGGGCGACGGCGCGGATCAGGTCGACGTCGACGCGCGGCTGCTGTTCGAGCTGGTGATCCCGCAGGGCGCGCAGGTCGTCGGCACCTACCAGGCCGACTTCTACGCGGGCACCCCGGCGGTGACCCGCAACTCCTTCGGCGCCGGCGACGGCTGGTACGTGGCCGCCGGTCTGGACCAGGCCGGGGTGTCCTGGGTGGTGCGGCAGGTGCTCGACCGGCATGACCTGCTCGGGCCCTACCCGGACGTACCGGACCTGGAGTCCGCCGTCCGAGTCGCGGCGGACGGGTCGCGGCTGCTGTTTCTGCTCAACCACCGCGCCGAGCCGGTCGAGGTGACCGCCCGGACCGGCGGCGTCGACCTGCTCACCGGCGACCGCACGGCGGCCGGCGCTGCCCTGCGGCTGCCGGCGTACGGGGTTGTCGTGTTGGAGGAGGACCGGTGAACGCCGAAGAGTCGGTGGAGTTGGAGCAGCTGATGTTCGTCGAGGAGCCGATGGATGGTGACGAGCCACGCGTCCATCCGGCCTGGTTGCCCCGAGAGGCGTTCCGGTCCCTCGGCGCGCGCCGCGTCCTCCTGCACGGCGAGGGGTTGCTCGTCGACACCGTCCTCACCGAGGTATCGCGCGCCTGCGCGCGGTACGGCGGGCGGGTGTGGCACTCCCCGTCCTGGGACGTCGACGTCGACCTGGTGTTCGCCCTGCGCGACGCCGGTGAGCTGCCCAACCCGGCGGTGGAGGCGGCGCGCGCCGCCGGCGAGGCGGCGCTGGTCGAGCTGGGCGACGGCGGGACGCTCGGCGACGAGGGTTTCGTGTTGGCGCGGGCCGGCGACGTGACCGCGGTGCTGGCCGACGCTCCGGCCGGCCTGCTGTACGGGCTCTTCCACGTGGTCCGGCTCTGCGCGGCGGCCTTCGACCCGGCCCGACCACCGGAGCGGCACCGGCCGGCGTTGCGCCGACGGATGCTGAACCACTGGGACAACGTGGCCGTGCACCCGGTGATGGGCCAGGTCGAACGGGGGTACGCGGGCGGCTCGATCTTCTGGCAGGACGGCCGTCCGCGCGGCGACCTGGCCCGGGTGCGGGAGTACGGGCGGCTGCTGGCGTCCTGCGGGGTCAACGCGATCTCGGTGAACAACGTCAACGTGGCCCGCACGGAAGCGCTGCTGCTCACCGAACGGCTCGGTGACGTCGCCGAGATCGCGGACGTGCTGCGCCCGTACGGCATCCGGGTGCACCTGTCGGTCAGCTTCGCCGCACCTGTGGTCCTCGGTGGGCTGCCGACCGCCGACCCCCTGGACGAGACCGTGCGGGCCTGGTGGGCCGCGACCACCCGGCGGGTGTACGACCGCATCCCGGACTTCGGCGGCTACCTCGTGAAGGCCGACTCGGAGGGGCAACCCGGCCCGTTCACGTACGGCCGGGACCACGCCGACGGGGCGAACCTCCTGGCCGAGGCGCTCGCCCCGCACGGGGGAGTGGTGCACTGGCGGGCGTTCGTCTACAACCACCACCAGGACTGGCGGGACCGGTCCACCGACCGGGCTCGGGCCGCTTACGACCACTTCGCCCCGCTCGACGGGCGGTTCCGCACCAACGTGGTCGTCCAGGTGAAGTTCGGCCCGGTGGACTTCCAGACGCGCGAGCCTGTCTCACCGGTGCTGGCCGCGATGCCGGCCACCCGGCTGGCGGTGGAGTTGCAGGTCACGCAGGAGTACACGGGCCAACAGCGGCACGTCTGCCACCTCGGCCCGTGGTGGAGTGAGGTGCTGCGTTTCGCCCCCTGGGGGCCGGGCGGACGGACGATCGCCGACGTGGTCACCGGAGAGTCGGCGGCCGGCGGTGGAATGGTCGCGGTCGCCAACGTCGGCGACGACCCGTTCTGGACCGGGCACCCGTTGGCGCAGGCCAACCTGTACACGTTCGGCCGGCTGGCCTGGGACCCTCGGCGGGACCCGACGGCGATCCTCGACGAGTGGATCACGCTGACCTTTCCACCGTCGGCGACCGCCGACGCCGAGCTGGTGCGGCGGACACTGCACGAGATCATGGACGACTCGTGGCGCACCTATGAGCGTTACACCGCCCCGCTGGGCGTCGGCTTCATGGTCAACCCCGGCGACCACTACGGCCCCGGCGTCGACGGGTACGAGTACACGCGGTGGGGCACCTACCACTTCGCCGACCGGGACGGCGTCGGCGTGGACCGCAGTCGCACGTCCGGCACCGGCTTCGCCGGCCAGTACCCGCCGTACTGGGCCGATGTGTACGAGTCACCCGAGACCTGCCCCGACGAGCTGCTGCTCTTCTTCCACCACGTGCCGTACGGGCGTGTGCTGCACAGCGGCTCGACAGTCATCCAGCACATCTACGACACCCACTTCGCGGGGGTCGAGGAGGTGACGGCGATGCGGCGGAGGTGGCAGGCGTTGACCGGCATGATCGACCCGAGCGTCTACGAGCGGGTCGCCGAACGCCTCGACGAGCAGGTGCGCTGTGCCACCGAGTGGCGCGACCAGATCAACACGTACTTCTTCCGCAAGTCCGGGGTGCCGGACGAGCGAGGGCGGGACATCTACTGAGTAGCGGTGCGGCGCGGTCCGGCCATCCGGTCGGGCCGCAGGCGTGCCGTGCCCCAGCGGCCTGGCAGGTTCCGAAAACGTCCCGATAATTTATCGCGACCCATCGTCGCTGACCATGCCCGTCGATGCCCATTGCTGCGCAGGTGGCCGCCGGAACCGTTGCGGCGAAAGGTTTCCGGAAGTCTTGACAATCGAGTGTGCTCGATTGAAGCTGACATGGTCACGCGAGCCGCGGTCAAGGTCGGGCGAAGGGCAGTCCTCGACTTAAGTCCCCTTCCACGCGCCTTTTTCGCAAGGGATCGCGACGATGACACTGAAGACGAGAATGCTTGGCGCCGTCATGGCGGCTGTGACACTGGCCGCCGCCGCGTTGACGTTCGCCACCCCCGCGTCGGCGGCGACGCTCACGCAGGTGACCAACTTCGGCACCAACCCCACCAACCTGCAGATGCACCTGTACGTCCCGGACCGGGTAGCGACCCGACCGGCGATCCTGCTGGCAATGCACTACTGCACCGGGACGGGCCCCGCGTTCCACTCGGGCACCCAGTACGCCTCCCTCGCGGACCGGTACGGGTTCATCGTGATCTACCCGTCGGCCACCCGTAGTAGCAAGTGCTGGGACGTCTACTCGCCGCAGGCGTTACGCCGGGGCGGCGGCAGCGACCCGGTCGGGCTCATGTCGATGGTCGACTACGTGCGGCAGCGCTACTCGGCCGACCCCGCGCGGATCTTCGCCACCGGCACGTCCTCCGGCGCGATGATGACCAACGTCATGCTGGGCGTCTACCCGGACGTGTTCGCGGCGGGCGCCTCGTTCGCCGGGGTGCCGTTCGCCTGTTTCGCCACCGGCGGCACCTCGGAGTGGAACAGCGAGTGCGCCAACGGGCAACTGATCCGGACCGCACAGCAGTGGGGTGACCTGGTCCGGGAGGCGTACCCGGGCTACACCGGCCAGCGGCCCCGGATGCAGATCTGGCACGGCACCAACGATGAGACGCTGCGCTACCCGAACTTCGGTGAGCAGGTCAAGCAGTGGACCAACGTGCACGGGCTGAGTCAGACCCCGACGTACACCGACTCCCCGCAGTCCGGCTACACCCGCACCCGGTACGGCAGCAGCGGCCCGATGGCGCCGGTCGAGGCGATCAGCATGCAGGGTGTCACGCACAACCTGCCGGTCGACGCCGCGCAGGTGATCCGCTTCTTCGGGTTGGACGGCACCGCGCCGCCGACGACCCCGCCCCCGACCACCCCACCGCCGACGACTCCACCACCGACCACGCCGCCCCCGACGACTCCGCCACCGACCGGGGGTCCCTGCCGGGTCGGCTACACGGTCAACGCCTGGAACAGCGGTCTCACCGCGAGCGTGGCCATCACCAACACCGGTACCACCGCCGTGAACGGCTGGGCGTTGACCTTCACGCTGCCCACCGGGCAGCGCATCACCAGCGGCTGGAACGCCCAGTACGCCCCGGCGAGCGGTGCGGTGACCGCCCGCAACGTCTCCTACAACGGCAGCATCGCCCCGAACGCGTCGGTCGAGATCGGCTTCCAGGCCACGCACGAGGGCGGCACGGGCAAGCCCACGTCGTTCGCCCTCAACGGCGCCGCCTGTTCGGTGTCCTGATTTCCCCTTCCACCCCACCACCACAAAGAGGAGTCACAGGATGAGAAACGCGAGATGGAAGGCGGCATCGAGAGCCGCCATCGCGCTGACCGGCGCGGGCGCCCTCGCCGCCGGCATGGCGCTGTTCCTGACAGCGCCGGCCGCCGCCGGGACGACCCTCGGCGCGTCCGCCGCCGAGAAGGGTCGCTATTTCGGTACGGCGGTGGCGGCGGGCAGGTTGTCCGATAGTGCGTACACCACGATTTTGAATCGTGAGTTCAACTCGGTGACGCCCGAGAACGAGATGAAGATCGACGCGACGGAGCCGCAGCAGGGTCGGTTCAGTTACGGGGCGGCCGAGCAGATCGTCAATCATGCGCGTAGCCGTGGGATGAACGTGCGGGGTCACACCCTGGCGTGGCATTCGCAGCAGCCCGGCTGGATGCAGAGCATGAGCGGCAGTGCGCTGCGGCAGGCGATGCTCAACCACGTGACGCAGGTGGCCACCCACTTCCGTGGTCAGGTGGTGGCGTGGGATGTGGTGAACGAGGCGTTCGCCGATGGTAGTTCGGGTGCGCGTCGGGACTCGAACTTGCAGCGCACGGGCAACGACTGGATCGAGGCGGCGTTCCGGGCGGCGGATGCGGCGGATCCGGGCGCGAAGCTGTGCTACAACGACTACAACACCGACAACTGGACGCACGCGAAGACCCAGGCCGTGTACAACATGGTGCGCGACTTCAAGTCTCGTGGCGTGCCGATCGACTGCGTGGGGTTCCAGTCGCACTTCAACAACGAGTCCCCGTACGTGAGTAACTACCGCACCACGCTGTCGAGCTTCGCGGCACTGGGCGTGGATGTGCAGATCACCGAGTTGGACATCCAGGGCGCGTCGGCGACCACGTACCGCAGTGTGGTGGAGGACTGCCTGGCCGTGGCCCGCTGCAACGGCATCACGGTGTGGGGCATCCGCGACAGTGACTCGTGGCGGGCGTCGCAGACCCCGTTGCTGTTCAACAGCAGTGGTCAGAAGAAGCCCGCGTACGACGCGGTGCTCACCGCGTTGAACAACGGCACCACCCCCACCGACCCGCCCACCGACCCGCCGACCGACCCGCCGACCGACCCGCCCACGACTCCGCCTCCGGGGCAGGGTGGCTGCACGGCGACGGTGTCGCTGAACCAGTGGACGGGTGGCTTCGTGGCCACGGTGAAGGTGACGGCCGGCTCGTCGGCCATCAACGGCTGGACGGTCACCATCGGTCTGCCGTCTGGCGCGACGGTCACCAACGCGTGGAACGTCAACCGCAGCGGTAGCACCGGCACGACGAACTGGACGAACGTCGCGTACAACGGCCAGGTCGGCGCCGGACAATCCACCGAGTACGGCTTCCAGGCCAACGGCACCGCCGGCAGCCTCAGCCCCACCTGCTCAGCCAGCTAAACCCCACCGGGCGGGGGGGGGGGGGCCCCCCCCCCCCCCCCCCCCCCCCCCCCCCCCCCGGGGGGGGGGGGGGGGGGGGGTTGGGGGGGGGGGGGGGGGGGGACAGAAAAAAAAAAAAAGCAGGT
>NZ_JBIAFG010000001.1:293569-497299 GCF_042869175.1 Micromonospora sp. NPDC007208
GCCCCTTAACAACCCACTTTTTCGGGTTCCCCCCCCCCCGCCCCCCCCGCCCCCCCCCCCCCACCCCCACCCCCAAAAACCCCCCCCGGGGGGGGGGGGCCCCCCCCCCCCCCCCCCCCCGGGCCCCACCCTCGGCCTCGTTGATCAAGAGGTTTGCGTCATCCTGCCTGGCGTGTCATGACGCAAACCTCTTGATCACCGGGGACTTCCTCCGGCTTGCCCCTCGGCGTCGTGCAGGACCGCGCAGTGGCCGGAACGCCAACGACGATGGGTCAGCCCGCCGTACGAACGGCAGCCTGACCCACACCGTGAACGTTCATGGTCAGAGCACTAGCAGGGCTTGGCGTACCAGTACGGGTCGAATTCCACCCAGCTTGCGCCGGCTCCGTCGACGAAGCCGTGGGCCTCATTGCCGTTCTGGTCCAGCAGATAGGCCCAGTAGCTCGGAGTCTGGTTGTTGTAGACGGACCCCCAGCCGTTCCAGTTGAACAGCGCGTAGTTGCCACAGGCGTAGATCACGAACATGCGGCCGCGGAAATCGCCCTCGGTGTAGAGGCACAGGGCGGTGTAGGGGCAGGAGCCAGCGGCCTGCGAGGAGATCCCGGAAACGCTTGCGTTGTTGTTGTCGTCGGGGCCGGCCCGGAGGGCCTGCGCGGAGATTCCGGCAACGCTCGCGCGGTTGCTGTCGTCGGGGGTGGCGTGGGCGGCCGAGGGCACCGTGAGGGTGGCGACGACAGCGGCGAGTGCGGCGATGAGGAACAGCCGTGGTTTCATGCGACTACAGTGATCGACAGATAACGCTGCGTCAATATGTTGGATCTGTGGGGAAAATAACGCATGCGTCCCGTTCTCGTGGCCATCAACACCCACCACCGTCCGGACGGATGCCACCCGGCGTGTCACCAACCCGGTGAACGTTCATGGACAACGCACTAGCCGTCGATGCGGGTGATGTTGCGGATCTTGTTGGACGCGTCCAGGGCGGCGACCTTGTACGCCTCGGCCAGCGTCGGGTAGTTGAACACCGCGTCGACCAGATAGTCGATCGTGCCGCCGCAGCCCATCACCGCCTGACCGATGTGGACGATCTCGGTGGCGGCGGTGCCGAACACGTGTACCCCGAGCAGTCGACCGTCGTCGGGGGAGACGAGCAGCTTGAGCATGCCGTACGAGTCGCCCACGATCTGACCCCGGGCCAGCTCGCGGTACCGGGCGATGCCCACCTCGAACGGCGTCGAGCTCTCGGTCAGCTGCGCCTCGGTCTGCCCGACGAAGCTGATCTCCGGAATCGTGTAGATGCCGATCGGTTGCAGGCCGTGCATCTCCCGGATCGGTTCGCCGCAGGCGTGCTGCGCGGCCAGCCGGCCCTGCTCCATCGAGGTGGACGCGAGCGCGGGAAAGCCGATCACGTCGCCGACGGCGTAGATGTTGTCCACTGAGGTGCGGTAGTTGGCGTCCACCGTGATCCGGCCACGTCGGTCCGCCTCCAGCCCGGCCGCCTCCAACGCCAGGTCGTCGGTCTGACCCTGCCGCCCGGCCGAGTACATCACCGTGTCCGCGACGATCTTCTTGCCGCTCTTGAGGATGCACAGCGCCGCCGTCTGGTGCTTCTCCACGGCGGCGACCTCCTCGCCGAAGCGGAACGCCACGGACAGGTCGCGCAGGTGGTACTTGAGTGACTCGACGACCTCGTCGTCGCAGAAATCCAGCATCCGCTCGCGGCGTTCCACAACGGTCACCTTGGTGCCGAGCGCGGCGAACATGGAGGCGTACTCCATGCCGATCACGCCCGCACCGACCACGACCATGCTGCGGGGTACGGCCTGAAGGTTGATGACGCCGTCGGAGTCCACGATCGTCCGGTCGTCGAAGTCGACGCTGTCCGGGCGGGCCGGGCGCGTGCCGGCGGCGATGACGATCTTGTCGAAGGTCACCTTGGACTCGCGGCCGGAGCCGCCGTCGACCCAGATCGAGTGCGCGTCGGCGAAACGCCCGGTGCCGGTGATCATCGCGACCCGGTTGCGGGCCAGTTGGTTACGGATGACGTCGGTCTGCCGGGTGATGACGTGTTGGGTCCGGGCGGCCAGGTCGCTGACCGTGATCTCCTCCTTGACCCGGTAGCTGCTGCCGTAGAGGTCCCGCTGGCTCAGGCCGGTCAGGTAGAGCACGGCCTCGCGCAGGGTCTTGGAGGGGACGGTGCCGGTGTTGATGCACACCCCACCGATCATGTCGCGGCGGTCCACGATGCCGACCCGCCTACCGAGCTTGGCGGCGGCGATCGCGGCCTTCTGACCGCCGGGTCCGGAGCCCAGCACCAACAGGTCGTAGTCATACACAACCGCTAGCGTCGCAAGATGTCGTGGCTGGCGCCAGACCCCGGAGTCGAGCGTTATTCGTCTGCCACCGTGCAGAGGCCGCCGTTGAGCGTGATCTCCTCGGGCAGTTGCGTGCCGGTGGCGACGAGCCCCAGCGACACGGTGCCGCCCGGCGGGATCACCGCGTTGCGGCTGGTGTTGCCCACCCGCAGGTAGCTGTTGTTGAGACGGTCGACGACCTTCGCGCCCCAGATGCCCTGGACCTGTTGGCTGGCCCAGAATCGCCACGTCATCGTCCACCCGTCGACCGCCGTCGACCCGGTGTTCTCGACGACGAGGTGGGCCACGAAGCCGTCCGGCCACTGCCGCACGACGGATCGGACCGCGCAGCTCGGTGGTGGCGGCAGGGTGGTCACGGTGACCGGTGCGGACAGGGGGGACAGGTGTCCGACCTCGTCGCGGGCCTGCACCACGAAGGTGTACGTGGTGTTCGGCGTCAGCCCGCTGATCTGGGCGCTGTTCACCGGCGGGTACTGGTACACCTCACGGACCCGGGTGAGAGTGCCGCCGGCGTCGACCCGGAACACCTCGTACCGGTCGAGCGCGACGTTCTCCACCGAGTGCGCCCACCGCAGCCGGACCGCCGTGGCGGCGACGTCGTACGCCACCGGTTGACCCGGCGCGCTCGGCGGTTGGTCGTCCCCCGGTGGCATGGTCAGCCGCAGGGTCGGGTTGGACAGCGAACTGTTGCCGGCCGCGTCCAGAGCCCACACCGAGAAGGTGTACGTGCGCGAGGGCCGCAGATCGGTGATCCGGATGCTGTTGGTGTCGGTCGAATACTGGGCGCCGGTGTCCTCGAATCGCGCGCCGACCGGGTAGCGGACCACCCCCACGTCGTCGGTCGAGGCTGCCCAGGTCAGCTCGACCCAGGTGGTGTCGATGGCGACGACAGTGATCGGGCCGGGGGCGGTGGGGCGTTCGGTGTCGTCGGCGGCGTACGCCGGGGTCGCGCCCGCCGCCACCAGAGTCACTGCCAGCGCGCCGGCCGCCAGCGCGGCGACCGTGGAACGGATTCTGCGGAACGGATGATTGGGCACGGTGATGACCTCACTTCCGGTTGACCGCAGCGGACCAGTAATTGACTGCCATTGATGTTAGGGCAGTGTCGGTCGCACCGGTGTCCCGTCAGCCGACGAGGCGGCGTTCCCAGGCCCAGGCGGCGATCTCGACCCGGTTGCGGGCCTTGAGTTTCATCTGCACGCTGGCCAGGTGGGTCTTGACCGTGCCCACGGCGATGAAGAGCTGGGTGGCGATCTCGGCGTTGGTCAGGCCCCGGGCGACGAGCTTCACCACGTCGAGTTCCCGTGGTGACAGGCCACCCGCGTCGCGCGCCGGGGCCGGTGAGCTGAGGTGTTCCAACAGCCGTACCGTGATCGAGGGGCTGATCAGCGCGTCGCCGGACACGGCCGCGCGGACCGCCTCCACCAGCAGGGCCGGGCCGGAGTCCTTGAGCAGGAAGCCGCACGCGCCGTTGGAGAGCGCGGTGTGCACGTACTCGTCGAGGTCGAAGGTCGTCACGACGACCACCCGGACCGGGTCGGCGACGCCCGGCCCCGCGAGCAGCCGCAGTGCCTCGAGACCGTCGAGGCGGGGCATCCGGATGTCCAGCAGCACCACGTCCGGGCGCAGTCGTCGGGCCAGTTCGACGGCCTGGACGCCGTCGGCGGCCTCGCCGACCACCTCCATGTCCGACTGGGCGCCAATGATCATGCCGAAGCCGGTCCGGACCATGGCCTGGTCGTCGGCGATCAGCACCCGGATCACCGGGCCACCGCCACCCGGAGCGGGAACGCCGCGTCGAGCACCCAGCCACCGGCCACGCCGGGCCCGGCGGTGATCGTGCCGCCGAGGGCGCGTACCCGCTCGGTGAGACCGATCAGGCCGAAGCCGTGCCCACGGGCCGGCGCGGTGCGTGGCGACGCGCCGTCGTCGGCGACCCGGACCAGCAACCAGTCCGGGGTACGCCGCACGGCCACGTCCACGGACCGCGCGTCGGGCGCGTGCTGGCGGGCGTTGGTCAGCCCTTCCATCACCACCCGGTACGCCGACGTCGAGACCTCCACCGGCAGTCCGTTCAGGTCGCCGTCGACGTGCAGTCGTGCCGGCGCGTTCGCCGCGCCGTTGAACCCGGTCAGCAGGGGCTCCAACTCGGTCACCCCGGCCAGCGGAGCCAGCGGCGCGTCCGGCGGGGCGTCCGGGTTGCGCAGGATCCCGACCATCCGCCGCATCGAGGCCATCGTCTCCGCTCCGGCCCGCTCGATCTGCTCCAGGGCGACGATCACCCGGTGCGGGTCCTGCTCGGCGACGAACCGGGCGCCCTGTGCCTGCACCACGATGCCGGTGACGTGGTGGGCGATGAAGTCGTGCAGATCCCGGGCGAACTCGGCACGCTGCTCGGCCCGGACCAGCGCGATCGCCCGCTCCCGGCCGGCGGCCACGATGCGCAGGTAGAGCCCCACCCCGGCGGCGCCGGCCGCGGCGAGCACCTGGAGCAGGCCGAAGATCACCAGCAGGTTCCCGGTGCCGACGCGCAGCGGCATCGCGGCGACGGCGAGCCCGGCGGCCACCGCCGCCCACGGGGCGAGCCGCGGCGCGCCCCAGCGGCTCACCACGAAGACCACGCCGATCAGCCCGGCCGACTCGGCGAGCCCCCAGGTGCGGGCGAGCAGGATGCCGCCGCCTCCGGAGAGGAGGACCACCCCTGCGGTCACGGCCAGTGAGGCGGTGGCGAGTGCCAGCGCGGCCAGCGGCAGCCGGCGGGAACCCAGCCGGTGCACCGGCAGCCACAGCGGCACCGTCGCCACCGCCAACCCCATCGGCACCAGCAGGAGCAGGAGCGTACCGATGCCAGAGTCATCCGCCGTGCTGGCCGCAAAGTCGAAGAGGGCGAGCAGACCGAAGGCCACCAGCCCGGCAGCTTGGGCCAGGCGTACCCACAGACGTCGAAGATCCGGCGTGCTCATGGTGACCCAGCGTAGCCAGCCGGGTGGAGGTGGCGGATCGGCCGAAAGGCAGACCCTGCACCGGCGATACCCGGCCCCGGGCCGATGCGCCCACCCGTCGACGGCGGCGAGTCTTTCCGGGTCACCACGCAGCCACTGGAGGAACGATGACAACCCACGCCCCGCCGGAGACCAGCCACGCCGCGGTCGCCGCGGTCGACCTGGTGAAGGTGTACGGCAGCGGCGACACCGCCGTCCGTGCCCTGGACGGGGTCTCGGTCGGCTTCGGCCGGGCCGAGTTCACCGCGATCATGGGCTCGTCCGGGTCCGGCAAGTCGACCCTGATGCACTGTCTCGCCGGCCTCGACACGGCCACCTCCGGTCGCGTCCTGCTCGGCGGCACCGAGCTGACCGGCCAGTCGGACCGGACGCTGACCCGGGTACGCCGGGAGCGGATCGGGTTCGTCTTCCAGTCCTTCAACCTGCTGCCGCAGCTCACCGCCGCGCAGAACATCACCCTGCCGCTGGACCTCGCCGGTCGGCAGCCCGACGCGGAACTCCTCGCGCACCTGGTGCGGGTGCTGGGCCTCGGCGACCGCCTGAACCACCGGCCCAGCGAGCTGTCCGGCGGCCAGCAGCAGCGGGTGGCGCTGGCCCGGGCGCTCGTGGCACGACCCGAGGTGGTCTTCGCCGATGAGCCGACCGGCAACCTCGACTCCCGCTCCGGCGCGGAGGTGCTCACCATCCTGCGCGACTCGGTACGCGACCTCGGCCAGACCGTCGTCATGGTCACCCACGACCCGATCGCCGCCGCGTACGCCGACCGGGTGGTGCTGCTCGCCGACGGGCGGCTGGCCGGCGAGATCGACAAGCCGAACCAGGTGTCGGTCACCGACGCCCTGCGTGACCTGGCGGCCCGCCGATGAGGGCGACCGTGCTGCGTACCCAGACGACCGCCGCGGCCCGGCGGCCCGGCCGGCTGATCCTGACCGGTCTGGCGATCCTGGTCGCGTCGTTCGTCGTCTTCGGCACCGTGCTGGTGCAACAGATCACCGAACGGACCGTGCGGGACAACCTGAGCGGCACCCCGGCCGTCACCGACCTGGTGATCGGCAGCGTCGATGTGCCGCCACCGACCGTCGCGGACGTGCGGCAGATCCGGGCCGTGCCCGGTGTGGCCGAGGCGGTGGCCCGGGTCTCGTCCGGGGTGTCCGTCGGCGAGGGATACCTCAACCTCCAGTCCGATCCGGGCACCGGCCCGCTGACCATGGTCCGGGTGATCGAGGGCAGCTACCCGGACCAGCCCGGCGAGATCGCCATCACGCCGCGTACCGCCGAACGGCTCGGGCTCTCGGTCGGCACCACCACCAGCGGTATGGGCGGTGAACTCACCGCGCCTGCCCCGCTCACCGTGACCGGCGTGGTGGACTCCGCCGCCGACGCCGGCTACGACGCGTACGCCCCGGACAGCGCGGTGATCGCCTGGGCGCGGCTGACGACGGTGGAGCGCGTCGACGTGCGGGTGGCCCCCGGCGCCTCGACCGACGCGGTACGCCAACGGGTGACCGCGGCGGTCGCCGGCCAGCCGATCCGCTCCGGCGCCGAGGTACGCGAGGCCGAGGCCAACGCGGCGGCCGAACAGGTCGGGAAACTCTTCATCCTGGTCGGCATGTTCGTCTCCATCGCGGTCGTCGCGGCGGCTCTGGTGGTCACCTCGACCTTCCGCATCGTCTTCGCCCAGCGGATGCGGCAGCTCGCGCTGCTGCGGGCGGTCGGCGCGGGTCGGGGCACCCTGGTGGCGGCCCTGACCGCCGAGGGAGCCCTGACCGGGCTGGTCGCCGGCGTCGTCGGAGTCGCCAGCGCCCTCACTCTCGGGTACGCCCTGCCGGCCATCCTGCGCGCCACCGGCCGCGCGGTCTCCTCGCCGGGCCTGCCGCTGGCGGCGGCGGTCACGGTGGTGATCGGCGCCGTCGTGATCACCGTGTTGGCCGTGCTGGCACCGGCGCTCTCGGCGGCCCGGGTCTCCCCGCTGGAGGCACTGCGGGCGGCGAGCACCACCGCCGGCCGGCGCGGCATCGGGGTACTGCGTCTGGTCTTCGGGCTGCTCCTGGCCGTCGGCGCGATCCTGGCGGCGGTCGCGACGGTCAGCCAGTTGCCGAAGCCGGACCAGTCGAACTACGACCCGTCGATGCCCCTGCTCCTGCTGGTCGGGTCCGGGACGCTGGCGTTCTTCGCGCTGGTGGCCCTCGGTCCGCTGCTGGTACGCCCGGTGCTGGCCGTGGTGGGTTGGCCGCTACGCCAGCTCGGGCCGCTCGGGCGGATGTCGGTCGGCGGGATCGGTGGGGCGCCGCGCCGGGCCGCCGCGGTCTCCGTCGTGGTCGCGCTGGGCGTGACCCTGATCTCCGGGGTGGTCATCGGCGGTGCGTCGTTGCAGATCCTCGCCGACCGCGAGATGGCGCTGTCGGCCCCGACCGACTTCGAGGTCACCAGCAACGGTGGGACGCTGCCGCCGGCTGTCGTGACCCGGGCCGAGGCGGCACACGGCGCGCTGGCGAGGGTGGTGCCGTACCGGATGGTCGACGACGCCCGGCTGCTGCGCGCCGCCGACAAGCTCGGCGACGTCGAGTCCGGTTACCCGACCAGCGACCTGAACCTGGCGGCGTTGCCGAGCACCGGTGACCTGGACGTGGCCCAGGGCAGCCTGACCGATCGTGGCCCCGGCCGGATCGTGCTCAACAGCTGGGTCGCGCGGGACGCGGGTCTGCGGGCCGGCGACACCGTCACGCTCGCCGTCGCGACCCGCAGGGTCGACGTGCGGGTGGCCGCCGTCCTGCCCGGTGACGGGCCGCTGCACGCGGGCATCCTCGCCGATCCGACCGACCTGGACCGACTCGGTGTGCGGGCCGCGTACACCGGTCTGCTGGCCGACGCGGCCGGTGCCGGCGAGGACGGTCGCACCGCCGGCGTGCGGGCGCTGCGGCAGGCGATCGGGGGCAGCGACGGGGTGGGCCTCGCGGTGCTCGCCGACGAACGCGACCGCAACGACGCGTTGGTGCGCACCCTGGTCTGGATCGCGGTCGGTCTGGTCGGCCTGACCGTGTTGATCGCGGTCGTCGGCGTGGGCTCCACGACCGCGCTCTCGGTGGTGGAGCGGGTCCGCGAGTCCGGGTTGCTCCGGGCGATCGGGCTGTCCCGGACCGGTCTACGCACCATGCTGACCGTCGAGTCCGGCCTGTACGGGGTGATCGGCGCGACCATCGGCCTGGTGCTCGGCATCCCGTACGCCTGGTTGGCGGTCCAGACCCTCGGGATCGAGGCGCCGCTGACCGCGCCGCTGCTGCCGCTGGCCGGGCTCTTCGTGGCCCTGGTCGTGCTGACCGCGTTGGCCGGGGTGTTGCCGGCCCGTCGGGCGTCGCGGGTCAGCCCGGTGGTGGCCCTGGGGGCCGACAACTGAACACCGTCGTGGGGTGGCGCCGCGCGTTCGGCGCCACCCCACGGCGGCCTGGTCAGTTGGGGTTGTTGGCGTGGGTAAGCGTCTCCCAGGCGACGAAGAGGTTGTTGGTTCCGGCCGGACGTTGTTGCAGCGTGAGGGTCTGGGTGTTGGTCATGACGTTGCCGAACCGGGTGCTCATCGCGTTGAAGCCGACCTCGGTGATCGGTCCGAGGCCCCGGGTGAGGCTGCCACCACAGAGCCAGGAGGGCGGCGCCTCGCCGAGCTGGTAGCGCGAGTGGAAGCCGAGTGCCTGACGCAGCCGCTCACCGACCTGTGGGTACAGGTCCCGTCCCTGGATCCGGGAGGTCTCCGCGACGTGCGAGATGGCGGAGATCCCGTACCCGGTGTGCACGAAGTCGCGGCAGGTCTCCTGGGCGAGGCCGGCGACGAAGGTGGACTGGCCCTGCCAGTAGCCGATGATCTCCGCACTGGTGTCCAGGCCGCTGCCGGGCATCGTGTACGGCAACGCGCCGTCGCTGGGCAGGTAGACGAAGGCCTTGGTGCGGTTGAGGAAGCGGGTGGCCGCCGCGTCGTACGCCGCCCGGTCCTCCAGGAACACCGCGATGCCGACGGTGGCCTCCATCATGGTCAGTTCCCAGTTGCCGTTGCTGTTCGAGCCGTTGCGCACCATCGGCAGGTAGACGTTGCGCAGCATGGTGGCGAAGCGGTTGGCGTTGGGCCAACTCGTGTACGTGTACTTGATGATCTCGGCCGCCCGGGGCCAGACCGAGGCGGCCCAGCCGGTCTGCAGCGGGGCGTTGCTGCCGGTGTGCGCGGTGATGGTGGCCGACCACGCGTCCATGATCTGGATCGACTTCTGCGCGTACCGGGCATCCCCCGTGAAGTACCAGGCGAGCGCGTCGGTGTACGCCGCGATGGCGTCCTCCCGCTCGTCGGTGCAGCCGTTGTTCGGGTTGGAGTAGGAACCGCACTCGACCACCGAGCGGGGCGCCGGGGTGCGCGACAGGGAGGCGTAGCGGCTGCTCATCATCTGGTTGTAGGCCGCCGCCCACGGCTGCGCGCCGGCCTGCACCCGGCCGCGGACGAAGTCGAGCTGGCCCCGGCTGACCAGCACGCCGGGGTGGGTGAAGCCGCCCGACGACGGTGGTGGTGTGGTGCCGCCGCCGGTGGGCAGCGTCCACGCCTGGTTGGCGGTGCCGGTGCAGCTCCAGATCTGTAGCGGGGTGCCGTCGGCCGAGCTGGGGCCGGTCGCGTCGAGGCACTTGCCCGAGGCCGGGTTGACCAGTTGCCCGGCGCTGGGCGACCACTGCTGCGCCCCGGTGCCGTTGCAGTCGTAGATCTGCACCCGGGCGCCGTTGGCGGTGCTGGCGGCGGCGATGTCCAGGCACTTGCCCAGCGCCCGGATCGTGCCGTCGTCCGCCACCGTCCACTGTTGCGCGGCGGAGCCGTTGCAGGTGAAGAGCTGGACCGGGGTGTTGTTGGCCGGGCTCGCGGCGGCCACGTCGGCGCACTTGCCGCCGTACCCGGTGATGGCACCGGTCGCGGCCGCCGTCGCGGGCGACGCGCCGACGACCAGGCCGGTCGGTACGGCGAGCAGGGCCGCGGCGAGCGCGATGGTCAGTCTGGTGCGGGGGCGGCGGGGTACGAACCCGGCCAATCGTCGCGCCATGTGGGGGTCCTTCCGGGCGGCGAAACAACTGTAAAGTGTGTTAATCATTACAGTCGTACACACCGATATCAATGTCTTCGTCGCCACGGATGCCGTTACGGGTGCATGGACGCACCGTTGAGCACCTTGTCCACCACGGTGCGCGGCGCGTGCGGCGCCAGGCCCGGCAGGTCGAGCCTCTCCCGACCGACCGCCTGGACGTCGGCGCCCGGAGTTGGCCTGTGCTCAGACGAGTTGGGCGCCGATGACGGAGAGCAGCCGCAGCTTCTCGTCGCTCGGCGACCCGGGCACGGCGGTGAAGACCAACAGGGTCTGGGACTGGTCGGGGTCGACAAGCGTCTGACAGTGCAGCTCCAACGCCCCGACCTCCGGGTGCACGAAGTGCTTCGGCGGGCAGTAGCCGCCCGGCACCGGGTGCTCCCGCCACAGCTGCGCGAACTCCGGGCTCCTGACCAGCAGGTCGTCGACGAGCGCGGCGGCCCGCGAGCCGCGCCCGTCACGGGTGTACGCCGCGTGCAGGTGGGCCACGAGCAGGCGACTCTGCGTCTGGTGGTCCTCGGCGGGGTGCAGCCGCCGTGCCGTCGGGTCGGTGAACCAGCGGTGGTGCGCGCTGCGCGCCAGGCCGGTGTACCGGGTCTCGTCACCGAGCAGGGCGACGGCCGGCGCGGTCTGCGCCAGGGTCTCGCCGAGGTGGTTCACCACCTGGGCCGGGGTGTCGGGCATCCGGTCGAGGATCCGCATCATGCCCGGGTTCACGTGGTCGGCCCGTACCGCGCGGTGCGGAACGGCGTGTCCGGCGAGCCGGAACAGGTGGTCCCGTTCGGCGAGGGAGAGCCGCAGGCCCCGAGCGAGGGCGGCGAGCATCTGCTCCGACGGGTGCGGCCCGCGCTGCTGCTCCAACCGGCTGTAGTAGTCGGTGGACATCCCACTCAACGTGGCGACTTCCTCGCGGCGTAGCCCACCGGTGCGTCGACGCGCGCCCCGGGGCAACCCGACGTCCTCGGGCTGGAGCGCCTCGCGGCGGGTGCGTAGGAAGCTGGCGAGTTGGGCGCGGTCCACGGTGTCTCCGATCACTGCGTGCCGGCAGGGTCCGGCCTGTTCACTGCAACAGGCGAGCGCCGGGTTGGTGTTCCGCCTCCCCAAGATCGCACTGGATGTTGGTGGTAGTGGGGTGCCGACCACTACATCCCGGATCCAGCACGATCTTGAGGCAGGCGGGGGGAAGGTTCGGTCAGCGCTGGATGGACTTGGTCTCCAGGAACTCCTCCAGGCCGAAGCGGCCGAACTCGCGGCCGTTGCCGGAGTGCTTGTAGCCGCCGAATGGGGCGAGCGGGTTCCAGTGGCCGGCGTTCACGTCGACCTGGCCGACCCGCAGGCGCTTGGCGACCGCGAGTGCGTGCTCCGGCGCACCGAAGACGCCGCTGGTCAGGCCGTACAGCGTGCCGTTGGCGATGGCCACGGCCTCCTCCTCGTCGGCGTAGGGGATGATCGTCAGCACCGGGCCGAAGATCTCCTCCTGGGCGATCGCGGAGGCCGGGTCGACGTCGGCGAAGATCGTCGGCTGGACGTAGGCCCCGACGGTCAGCCCCTCGGGCCGCTGCGGGCCGCCGAACACGAGCCGGGCGCCGTCGGCGATGCCCCGCTCGATGTAGCCGAGAACCTTCTGCCGGTGGGTCTCGGACGCCATCGGGCCGATCCGGGTGGCCTCGTCGCCCGGGTCCCCGACGGTGTACTGCTTCGCGGCCTCGACTGCCAACGCCACGACCTCGTCCTGACGGGAGGCGGGCACCAGCATCCGCGGCCACGCGCCGCAGACCTGACCGCCGTTGCTGAACGCCATCATGAGACCCCGCTCGACCGCGGCGGGCAGGTCGGCGTCGTCGAGGATGATGTTCGCGCCCTTGCCACCCAGCTCCAGCGCGACCCGCTTGACGGTCGCGGCGGCCACCGCGGAGATGCGCTGCCCGGCGCGGGTGGATCCGGTGAACGAGATCATGTCGATGTCCGGGTGGGCGGAGATCGCCTCGCCGACTGTCGCGCCGGTGCCGTAGACGACGTTGAAGACACCCGCCGGTACGCCGGCCTCGGCGGCGACCTCGGCGAGGATGCGCGCGGTCAGCGGGGCGTTCTCGGACGGCTTGAAGACCATCGTGTTGCCGGCGAGCAGGGCCGGCGCCAGCTTGGAGACGATCTGCTGGAGCGGGAAGTTCCACGGCGTGATCGCGCCGACCACGCCGATCGGCTCGCGGACGATCAGCGAGTTGCCGACCTCCTCGGTCCAGGCGAAGTCGTCGGCCAGGCCGGCGACGGACTCGACCACAGCGGCCGGGAAGGCGACCTGGGCGGTCCGGGACATACCGATCGGAGAGCCCATCTCGGCGGTGATCGCCTGGGCGATCTCCTCCGTGCGGGCGGCGAGGCCGGCGCCGACGCGGCGCAGCACGTCCGCCCGGTGCTGCGGGGTGGTCGCCGACCAGGCCGGGAAGGCGGCTCGGGCGGCGGCGACGGCGCGGTCGACGTCGGCGGCGGTGCCGGCCGGGGTCTCGGCGACGACCTCGCCGGTGGCCGGGTTCACGACGGGAAGGGTGCCGGCGGAGCCGGTGACGGTCTCGCCACCGATCCAGTGGCCGGCGACGGTGTAGGTGGAAGGTGTCATGGACCGACCGTCGCACCGCTGCCGAACCCCAACCAGGTGCGGTTTATCCACGGTTCCGCGATCCCTGGCTGGCGCCCGGCCCCCCTCAAAGCGCGAGGACGATCCGCCCCGCGGTGGCGCCAGCGTCCTGCCGGGCCCAGGCGTCCGCGATGGCCTCGAACGGCACGATCTCGTGGTCGACGGTGAGCCGGCCGGCCGCCGCATGCCCGGCCACGACGGTCAGCGCCGCGGCCCGCTCGGCGGTCGACAACCCGTTGTTGGTGTAGCCGACCATCCGCAGGGCGCCGCTGCGCAGCACTGCGGATTCGATGGGTGCTGTCGCGCCGGCGGCGCTGCCCAGGTTGACCAGCCGCCCACCCGGGCGCAGCACCCGCAGCGCCGCCGCGGCCGGGACGCCGAAGACCGGGTCGAGGACGAGGTCGACCGGCCCGTCGGCGGCGTGGCGCAGCCGGTCGGCCATCGACGCGACATCGTCGTCGGGGAACAGCGGGACGGCGACGGCGGCGCCGAGCTTCTCGGCGCGGGCCCGCGCCGCGGCCGACCGGGCCACGGCGATGACGCGGCGGGCGCCGCCGAGCAGTGCGAGCTGGACGGCGGCCTGACCGACCACACCCCCGGCTCCGAGCACGATGACCTGCTCGCCGGCCGCCAGGCCGCCGGCGTGGGTCAGCGCCGCGTGCGCGGCGACCGCGGAGAGACCGAGGGCCGCGAGAAGGGTCAGCGGTACGCCGGCCGGCAGCGCCACCACGTCGGCGGTGGGCACGGTGACCGTGCTCGCCATGCTGCCGTCGACACCGGAGCGCATCCCGGCCGACGTGCCGAACCAGACCGCTGTGCCGTCGGCGAGCCGACCAACCCCCTGCACGCCCGGCACGTACGGGGTGCTCGGCGGGCCGAAGTAGCTGGTGCCGCTGGAGCAGAGCACGTCCAGCGGGGTGATCGGCACGGCCTCGACGGTGACCGCCACCGTGCCGTCGGCCGGCACGGGCACCGGCCGCTCGGCGATCGTCGGCGGCGTGCCGCAGGTGGTGAGCACTGCCGCGCGGATCACGTCGCGATGTCCGGGTAGGGCATCGAGAAGTGGGCCAGCCGTGCGCCGTAGGACTTCTGGTATTCCAACGGCTCGGTGTTGTCCCGCTCGAAGAGGGCGATGAAGAGGGTCAGGGTGAGGAACGGGTGCGCGCCCAACTCGAAGAGCTTCACGTGGTCGTGGGTGGCCAACGCCTCGCGCTCCACGTCGTCGAAGCGCAGCCAGGTGCTCGCCTCGCCGGTGTGGCAGTTCAGCACCGTGTTGGCGCACTCGGCCTCCCACCAGGCGACCAGCTCGCGCGGCTCGCTGCGGTAACGCTCGACCAGCTCCGGGTCCCGGTCGACCATGAAGAGGAACTTGTTCAGCAGATATTTGCTCATGCCGTCGGCGCTCCGTCCGGGTACCAGGTGAAGTACGCCTCCATGGTGTGGAACAGGTCGAGGGTGTCGACGTAGTCGGCCTTCACGCCGGCACCGGCCACGCCCATCATGAGCATGAAGTCCATGAAGCCGTGGGTGGCGTTGCCCGGTGAGTGCAGGCTGTCCAGGGTGACCTCGCGCAGGCACTCGTCCAGGTCGCCGTTGGCGATCCACTCGACGGCCCGCCTGTCGAACTCCGGGTCCGGGCCGTGCGGGCCGAACTGCCGGGGGCCGCCCAGCTCCAGTGAGAGGTGGCCGGTGCCGATGACGGCCACCCGCAGGTGCGACGGCCACGACTCGACGATCTCCCGGATGCTCTGGCCAAGCTGGACGAAGCGCTTCGGCTGCGGCAGCGGCGGCGCGAAGATGTTGGTGTAGATCGGCACGATCGGCAGGTCGGCCTCAGGCCGCAGCGTGATGATCGGGCAGGTGATGCTGTGGTCGATGCGCAGCTCGTTGCTGAACGCGAGGTCGAACCCGGCGTCGAGCCCGGCCCGCAGGATGTGCCCGGACAGGTCCTCCTGACCCTTGAGCAGCATCCGGGGCAGCCCGAACTCGCGCTCCTCGTTGTACCAGTTGGCGTCGTAGTGGGGCGCCTTGCCGACCAGGAACTGCGGCATGTTGTCCAGCCAGAGCTGGTGGAAGTGGTCGGAGCCGACCATCACCAGCACGTCGGGTCGGGCCCGGGTCAACGTCTCCCGGAACGCCAGGATCTTGCGGGTCCACTCGTCGGCGAACGGTGGTCGATCCTCGCCGGTGGCCGTGCTCGCCCGGTAGTAGAAGGGGTGGTGGGTGGAGGCGATGACCGCGACGATGGAGGCCATTCCCGCTCCTTTCGGGGGTGGAAGAGGGGTCAGGGTTCGTAGACGGCGTTGCGGTCGACGGTGCGGTAGATGTCCATGCCGAGCGGCCGGCGTCGCTCCTCGGCGAGGTGCCCGAGCAGTCCCGCCGCACGGGCCAGCAGGGCGAAGCCGCGCAGCATCTCGACGGGAAGCCCGAGGTCGGCGAGGGCCGCCCCGCAGACTCCGGCGCCGTTGAGCGGCAGGGTGCGGCCGAGCACCTGCGGGTGTACGCGGCCGATCGCCTCGAACAGCCGTAGGTGCGGGCCGTGCAGACCCTCCTCGGTGGCGATCCGGATCAGGACGGGGGTGCGCGGGTCCTGCTCCTTGTGCACGGGGTGCCCGAGCCCGGGGACCAGCCGGCGTTCCTGTTTGGCCCGGGTGACCGCGTCGAGCGCCACCGCGTCGTAGTCGGTCACCTCGCCGGCCTGAGCGAGCGTGTCGGCGAGGAAGCGTCCACAGTCCTCGGTGACACCCAGGAAGCGGGAGCCGCCGCCGAGCAGGCCGGCGGCGAGCGCGCCCTGCAACGACTCGGGCGCGGACAGGTACGTCAGCCGGGCGGCGATCGCCGTCGGGGTGAAGCCGTGGTCGGCGAGTGCCACCAGCACCGCCTCGAAGACCCGTACCTCACCCGGGGTGGGGCGCCGGCCGGCGACCAGCCAGTACGCCAGCTCGCCGAAGCCCACAGTGCCCATCAGGTCGGCGGCCAGATCCTGCCCGAGCAGGGAGATGGTGGTCGGGTCGGAGGTGCCGATCCCGGTGGGGAAGCTCAACTCTTCAGCCACGCGCGGATCTCCTCGCCGTGTTCGTCGAGCCCCGGCGGCGGCAGCTCGTACCGGGCCGGGGTGTCGGAGAAGGTGATGGGGTTGCGGACACCGGGCACGTCTCCGACGGTGACGACCGGGTCGAGCCCCAACTCCTCGGCGAGCGCCACACCACCGTCGATGGTGTTGATCGGCGCGCACGGGACGCCGGCGGCGAGCAGGTCCCGAAACCACTCGTCCTTGGTCCGCTTGGCGAGCCGTTCGACCAGCAGGGGCCGCAACTGCTCGCGGTTGGCCGTGCGGTCCTGGTTGCGGCCGAAACGCGTGTCGTCCGGCAGGTCGGGCAGGTCGAGCACCTGGCAGAGCTTGCGGAACTGCCCGTCGTTGCCGGCGATGACGATCAGCTCCCCGTCGGCGGTGGGCAGTGGCTCGTACGGGAAGAGGCTGGGGTGCGCGTTGCCCATCCGGAACGGGACGGTGCCGCCGGCCACGTAGCCGCTGGAGTGGTTGACCAACCCGGACAGCGCCGAGCTGAGCAGGTTGACCTCGACGTGCTGGCCTCGTCCGGTCTCGCCGCGGTGGTGCAGCGCGGCGAGGATGCCGATGCTCGCGTGCAGCCCGGCCATCACGTCGAAGACGGAGATCCCGGCCCGGTACGGCGAGCCGTCCGGGTCGCCGGTGAGGCTCATCAGGCCCGAGATGGCCTGCACCATGAGGTCGTAGCCGGGGAAGTCCCTACCTGCGCCGGTGCCGAAGCCGCTGATGCTCGCGTACACGATCTTGTCGTTGGTCGCGGTGACGGTGTCGTAGTCGAGGCCGAACCGGGTGAGGCCACCGGGCCGGAAGTTCTCGATCAGCACGTCGGCGCGGCGGGCCAGCTCCTGCGCGGTGGCCAGGTCGTCGGGCTTCCTGAGATCCAGGGCGACCGACCGCTTGTTGCGGTTGATGCCGAGGTAGTACGTCGAGACCCCGTCGCGGGTGGGCGGCATCCAGGTGCGGGTGTCGTCGCCACCGGGGCTCTCCACTTTGATCACCTGGGCGCCCAGGTCGGCCAGGAGCATCGTCGCGTACGGCCCGGCGAGGATCCGGGAGAAGTCCGCGACGAGCAGGCCGGCCAGTGGGCCTGTCGAATGCTGCACCATGTTTCCGCCCGTCCTGCGGACACCTGTCCGCCGGGACAGCTTGCGACACCGGAGGGTGCCTGTCAACGGCCCGTTCGTCGTGCGAAACCACGCCCTTGACACCAATCGTGACCGGAGCCACACTCGTGCCACTCGGGCTGACCGCACAGCGGACAACGGTCCGGATCCCCCTCGTACCCCCGAAAGGAATGGGTGGCGATGAGCGCAACCGACCGGCCGGTGGTCTTCCGTAACGGCCTGGTTCTCACCATGGACGACGCGCACACGGTGCTGCCCGGCGCCGACGTGCTGGTCATCGGCGGCCGGATCGCGCAGGTAGGCGTCGGCCTCACCGCACCCGACGACGCCCTGGAGATCGACGCCACCGACGGCATCCTCATGCCCGGCATGGTCGACACCCACCGGCACCTGTGGCAGACCGCGATGCGCGGGTACGGCGCGGACTGGACCCTGACCCAGTACTTCGTCTGGTACTACCTGGAGTCGGGCAGGCTGTTCCGACCCGAGGACGTCTACGCCGGCAACCTGCTCGGCGCGATCGAGGCGATCGACGCCGGCGTCACCACCACCGTCGACTGGTCGCACGGCTTGCAGACACCCGAGCACGCCGACGCCGCCGTGGACGCCCTGGAGGCGGTCGACGGACGGTTCGTGCTCGCCTACGGCAACATCCAGCAGGGGCCGTGGGAGTGGGCCACCTCGCCGGAGTTCCGCGACTTCC
The DNA here is from genome assembly GCF_042869175.1 of Micromonospora sp. NPDC007208. Classification (NCBI taxonomy): domain Bacteria; kingdom Bacillati; phylum Actinomycetota; class Actinomycetes; order Micromonosporales; family Micromonosporaceae; genus Micromonospora; species Micromonospora sp. NPDC007208. The sequence continues at coordinate 311,581 of NZ_JBIAFG010000001.1, forward strand.
ACCGCCGCCGCGTCGACGGTGGCAAGCTGGCCGGCTTCCAGTTGGCGTTCGACGTCACCGGCGACCCCGCCTTCCCGGAACGGGCCGCGTTCGAGGTGGCCCGGGAGCTGGGCGTCGCGGTGACCACCCACGCGGGCGTGTGGGGCGCCACCAACGACGACGGCATCCGGCTGATGCACGAGAACGGGTTCATGAACCCCTCGACCGTGTACGTGCACGCGGCGACGCTCACCCAGGACTCGTACAACCGGATCGCCGCGACCGGCGGCTCGGTCTCCGTCTCCACCGAGAGTGAGCAGAGCGCCGGCCAGGGTTACCCACCCACCTGGCAGCTGCGCCACCACGACATCCCGGTGTCGCTGTCGATGGACACCAGCGTGTGGTGGAGCGGCGACCTCTTCTCCGCGATGCGGAGCACGCTCGGCGCGGACCGCTCCCGGGAGCACCTGGAGGCGCACGCCAAGCAGGAGACCATCACCCACTGCCACCTGCGCGCCGAGCAGGTCGTCGAGTGGGCCACCCGAGGCGGCGCCCGCGCGCTCGGCATGGACGCCACGATCGGCGCGCTCACCCCCGGCCGCCAGGCCGACGTCGTCCTGATCAAGAACGACGCCTCGCCGGTGATGTTCCCGATCCTGAACCCGCACGGTCACGTCGTCTTCCAGGCCCAGCGTGCCGACGTGCACACCGTGCTGGTGGGTGGCCGGGTCGTGAAGCGGGACGGCCGCCTCGTCGGCGTCGACCTCGCCGCCGCGCGGGCCAGGGTGGCCGCGACCATCGACCACCTCCGCGAGACGATGGGGGAGGAGGCGTGGCAGCGGGGCATGAACCCGGACGTCCCCGAGACCGCGATCCTGGAGAACCCGTACCAGTACACCGAGTGGGACGCCGGGTCGGCGCAATGGAAGCATTAAGGACATGAGTGACAACGGAAGGGGCGCCGGGCCCGACTTCATCGAGGCCCTCGCCCGTGGCCTCGACGTCCTGCGCTCCTTCCGTCCCGCCTGCCCCTCGATGACGCTCAGCGAGCTCGCCGCCGCCACCGGTCTGGCCCGCCCCACCGTCCGGCGCATCCTCATCACGCTCGAATCGCTGGGCTACGTCCGCGCGGTCGGCCGCGGCCACACCCTCACCCCGCGCGTCCTGGAGCTCGGGATGGCGTACGTCAACGCGCTGAACATGTGGGACGTGGCCCGGCCGCACATGGAGAAGCTCGTCGCGCAGACCAACGAGTCGACCTCGATGGCCCAGCTCGACGGCAGCGACATCGTCTACGTCGCCCGGGTGGCCGTGCCCAAGATCGTCACCCTGGGCGTCACCATCGGCACCCGCTTCCCGGCACCCGCGACGTCGATGGGCAAGGTGCTGCTCGCGGCCCTCCCACCGGACACGCTGGCGGCCGTCCTCGCCGAACCCAGCCGCTCCGGCATCACGCCGCGCTGGCAGCCCGCACCGGGCGACCTCGACGCGGTGCTGCGCGAGGTCCGGGCCAAGGGTTGGGCGCTCGCCGACCAGGACCTGGCGCCGGGCATCCGGTCCGTCGCCACCGGTGTACGCGACGGCGACGGGCGGGTCGTCGCCGCCATCAACGTGACAGTGCACGCCGCCGAGACCTCGCTGGAGACCCTGCGCGAGGAGCACCTCCCGAGGCTGCTGCGCGCGGCCGCCGACATCGGGCACGACTGGGCGCTCACCGCCGCCGTGCCGGTGGTCACGACCTAGACGAGCATCGGTTTCGCCGGGGCCCAGGTGATCGGCAGGCGGGGCCCCAGAACCAGCGTGGCTAGGGCGGCGCGGAGTCCCCGTCAGCCCGCTGGCCTGCCGCTGGGCCGGGCCCGCCGCGGATTGATCATGATGACTGAAAAATGTCGTACACCTGTTCTAGATTCGGGTCGTGGTCGAAGAGTTGACGCAGGCAGAGGGCGCCATCGCGGCCTTTGCCGACACGGCCGCCTGGGCACACCCCGAGGGCGAGCTGATCGCCGCGCTCGACACCGCGTACCGCATCGAGCAGCGTCTCGCCGCACTGAAGCTGGCCCTGATCCGTGAGCTCGACGGTCGAGGCACCGCCACCGCGCAGGGCGCCTCCTCCACCGCGGTCTGGCTCCGCGAACGGTTACGCCTCACCGTCCCGGCCGCCCGCCGCCTCGTCGACCTCGCCGCCGTCCTGGACGTCGGCAACCCTGGGGTACGCCACGCACTGGCCAATGGCCACATCACCGTCGACCAGGCTCGGGTCATCGCCGACACGGTCGACAGCGTGCAGACCGCCGCCGGTCCCGAGGCCGCTGACAAAGCCCTCGGAGTGCTCGTCGATTGGGCCGGGCAATTCGATCCCACCCTCTTACGCAAACTCAGCACCCGCGTCCTCGACCACGTCGCACCCGACATCGCCGACGCCGCCGCCAAAGCCGCCCTGGACGCCGAGGCCCGCCGCGCCACCCGCGACCGTCACCTCACCCTCTCCACCCTCACCGACGGCCGCCTGCGACTCACCGGTATCCTCGACAGCGAGACCGCCGGGCTGCTCCGTGCCGCCATCGACCCACTCGGCGCACCCTCGGGCCCCGACGACCAGCGCTCTCCCGGGCAACGCCGGCACGACGCTCTCGGCGACGTGTGCCGCCTCGCCCTGCGCACCGGCGAGTTGCCCGAGCACGGCGGTGATCCCGCCCAGATCGTCGTCACCACCAGCTACGACGGGTTAACCCGGCAACTGGGCACCGGCACCCTCGACACCGGCTTGCACCTCACCCCCGAGGCCGTGCGCCGTCTCGCCTGCGACGCCGCCATCCTTCCCGCCGTTCTCAGCGGAGCCGGCCAACCACTCGACCTCGGCCGACAACGTCGTCTCATCACCGGCCCTCTCCGGCGAGCTCTGGTGCTGCGGGACGGAGGCTGCGCCTTCCCGGGCTGCGACCGACCACCGCGCTGGTGTGACGCCCACCACCTCCACCACTGGGCCGACGGCGGCGACACCAACCTCACCAACGCCGTCCTGCTCTGTGGACACCACCACCGTTACCTGCACCACAGCGACTGGGCGGTGCGATTGGCGGGCGACGGCCACCCCGAATTCGTGCCACCGGCCTGGCTCGACCCCGAACAGGTCCCCCGCCGCAACCACTACCACCGACGAACGTGAGCACCACCAGCCCACAACCATCACCCCGGTCAGCGGGCCAATCGAGTGGCCGGCCCAGCACGCCCCCAATCCCGCGCGGCCACCGACGGGATGAGAGGCGCGCGACCAGGGCCCCACTCCGGTTCAGCTGTCGAGGCGGTGGGAGGCGCGGGGCCAAGGTCGCCACGCGCCACTCCGCCTCAGCTACCGAGGCGGTGAGAGGCGCGCGACCAGGACTCGGCACGCAGGTCGGCCGCGATCTCGTACCCGATTCGCATGTCCGCGCCGGGACCAGCGCGATCGTCGTTTCGACCTCGCCGCTGTGCCGGTGGACGCGCCAGCCGATCCCCGGCCCTCACCGCGCTAATCCGGACCGCGACCCGTCCCTAGCTCGCGGCTCTGCCGGATGAACGCCACCCCGACGAGCGGCTGTAAATGGGCGGCCGTTCGGATACGCGGCCGGCCGGTCACGAAATCCGGCGGCGAATCGTCACAACTGGCGGTTAGTCTGCCTCGGCGCGTCGCTGCTCCGGCACGTCGCGCCCCGCGCCCGGTAGGCGCGGCATCGCCGCCACCGCCCACCATCGGCCGGCTCAATCGACTTCGGGAGAGTTAGTGACACAGCAATCCATCGCGACATCGGACAAACTCGACGCTGCGGTGCTCAAGGTGGCGGGCGTCGTCGTCCTTGGCGCGATCATGTCGATCCTCGACGTGACGGTGGTCAGCGTGGCGCTGCCCAAATTCCAGAGCGAGTTCGACGCGTCCTACGCCCGCGTCGCCTGGACCATGACCGCCTACACCCTCGCCCTCGCCACCGTGATCCCGCTCAGCGGGTGGGCGGCGGACCGGTTCGGCACCAAACGGCTCTACATGGTGGCGCTGACCCTGTTCACCATCGGGTCGGGCCTCTGCGCCATGGCCGACACCATCGGTGAGCTGATCGGCTACCGGGTCCTGCAGGGCCTCGGTGGCGGCATGCTCATGCCGCTGGGCATGACTATCATGACCCGGGCGGCCGGCCCGCACCGGATCGGCCGGTTGATGGCCGTCCTCGGCATCCCGATGCTGCTGGGGCCGATCGGCGGCCCGATCCTCGGTGGTTGGCTCATCGACACCGCCAGCTGGCACTGGATCTTCCTGATTAACCTGCCGATCGGCGTGATCGCCCTGATCTACGCGCAGTTCGCGCTGCCGAAGGACGCGCCCGAGCCGTCCGAGTCGTTCGACTTCGTCGGCATGCTGATGCTCTCGCCGGGCCTCGCCCTGTTCCTCTACGGCGTGTCGTCCCTGCCGGAGGCGGGCACCTTCGGCGAGGCCAAGGTATGGGCCCCGATGCTGGTCGGCGGCGCGTTGGTGGTGGCGTTCGTGCTCTACTCGTTCAAGCCCCGGCACCCGCTGCTCGACCTGCGGCTGTTCCGCAACCGCAGCCTGACCATCGCGTCGGTGACGATGTTCGTGTTCATCATCGCGTTCATGGGCGCCGGCCTGTTGTTCCCGAGCTACTTCCTGCAGGTGCGCGGTGAGTCGACGCTGGCCGCCGGTCTGCTGATGGCCCCGCAGGGCATCGGCGCGATGATCACCATGCCGATCGCCGGCACGCTGGCCGACCGGGTGCCGATCGGGCGTACCGTCCCGTTCGCGCTGGGTCTCATCGTCGTCGGGTTCTTCGGCTTCACCCAGGTCGACCCGCAGACCTCGTACTGGCTGCTCGGCGGTTCGCTGTTCGTGATGGGCCTGGGCATGGGCGGCACGATGATGCCGATCATGACGTCGGCCCTGCGGACATTGTCGGCCAACGACGTGGCTCGCGGCTCGACGCTTGTCAACATCCTCCAGCAGATCGGCGGCTCGGTCGGTGCCGCCGTGATGTCGGTGATCCTCACCAACGAGCTGAACGGCTCCCGGCCGATCCCCGGCCTGGTGGACGAGAGCGGCAAGCCGGTCACCGAGGCCGGGCTGGCCATCGCCTCCCAGCAGCGGCCGGAGCTGCTTCAGCAGATGCCGGTTGACCCGTCGATCATCGAGCGCGGGCTCGACTTCGCCGCCAAGTCGTTCGCCAACACGTTCTGGGTCGCGTTCGCGTTGGTCGTGCTCACGATCATCCCGGCGGCGTTCCTGCCGCGCCGACGTCAGCCGGCGCAGCTCGACGACCCGCAGGGCGAGCAGGTCAAGACGCCGGTCGTCATCCACTGACCGGCCCCGCCGCGCCCGGCACCCCGCGAGGTGCTGGGCGCGGCGGGTACGGCGTCAGCGCAACGGGCCGTCGCCGGTTCCGTCCGGGTCCTCGACCACGTGGATCGCCGCTTCCTCCGCGCTGGCGGCACCCGCGTCGATGCCCGCGTCCCACGCCACCGACTCGGCCTCGTCGTCCTCGCGGACTCCCTCGTCGTAGGCGACGAGACGGCCGGCGCGCGCCTCCGCCTCGTACCCCCGACGGGTCAGCTCGTCCTCGTCGTCGCCACCCTCGGCGTACGGGTCGACATCCGGCACCTCCTGGGCGAGGTGTTGCTCCAGGGACTCGCCCGCCCGCTCCTCGGCCGGCGTGGTGCCGAACCGGTTCGCCGCCGTCCAGTGGTCCTCGGCGATGATGCCGGTGTCGAGGGGGTCGCCGACCCGGTCGTCGTCGAGGGTGTCGGAGGCGTCCAGCACCCCGTCGTCCTCGGCCACGTTCCACTCGTCGACGGAATCCATCCGTTCGGTCTGGCTCACGGCGGTCTCCTCTTCGTCACGGTGCAGCAAAGCGCTCAGCCTATGACCGTGCAACGCCCCCGCACCCCGAGGCCTGCCCGCTGTGACGAACGGACCTCGGGGCGGGTGTTGCCACCGTGGGTCAACGCTTCAGCAGCTCCGCCACGGCGTCGGTGAACTCCACCGGCTGCTCGACATGCGCGAAGTGTCCGCTTCGCTCCAGCGTCACCAGCCGCGAGTCCGGAAGCCCCGCGTGCAGTTGCTCGGCCCAGCGGGGGCCGCAGATGAAGTCGTACGCCCCGACGATCACCACGACCGGCACGGTGATCTCACCGAGGTTCTCCCGTACGTCGAAGGGCGTGGGGTCCTGCGCGCCGGCCGGCGTCGACCAGATCCGGACGGCCGCCTGAAACGGGGCGAACTCGTCCTGTCGGCCCCAGAAGTCCGCGAAGTAAACCGGCAGGGCGGCGCGCAGGGCGGCCCCCAGCGACTCGTCGTCCGTCGCGCCGCCGATCTGCCCGAAGGCGGCCGGCACCGCCGCCGCCTCCGGCCGGTCCGGGTGCCGCTGCGGGTAGGCGGCGAGGCCGGCCATGGCCTCGGCCCAGAACTCGGCGCCGGTGACGGGTGAGGTGTCGTACAGGGCGAGGCCGGCGACCCGGCCCGGGTGGGTGAGCGCGTACCGCTGGACGACGAAACCGCCGTGCGAGTGCCCGAGGAGGTACACCCGGGGTTCGCCGAGGTGCTCGACGACGGCGTGCAGGAACCGGACATACGTGTCCAGACGGTAGTCGTCGGGATTGTCGAGCTGCCCCGACGCGCCCGTACCCACCGGCTCGACGTAGACCATGGTGAAGTGCGCCTCAAGGCTGGGCGTGCGCAGGTACGCCCACTCGATGCCCGGGCCGCCGGAGTGCGCCACGCAGACCGGGCCGGTGCCGGCGACGTGGTAGACCTGCCGAACGCCATCCACGGTGAACGTGTGGGCACCGGGTGCGAGGGCGCTGACGTCGTGGCTGGTGGAACCCATGAACTATCTCCCGATCCGAGACCCGCGCGGCGTCCGCCGGCGCGGCAACTGGTGCCTGACGCGGACCAGATGCGCGGGTCGAGGGGAAAGTTCGCTCGGTCGGGGAAGTTTTTTCAGACCCGCGCCGGGACGGGGTGGAAGAGGGTGAGTTGGCGCACCCGGCCCTGGCGCAGCACCTGCAACCACAGCGCAGCGGGTGGGCAGTGCTCCGGGTCGTCCGGCGGGCTGATCAGGTCGGTCTCCCAGATGAGCACGTCGCCGCTGGCCACCACGTTGCGCAGCCGCTGACGTACCCCGGCGGCCAGGTCGCGGTTCATGCCGTTGATCGCCAGGTCACGGCCACCGCGCGGGCCGCCCGGCACGACCATCTCGGCGTCCGGCCACCAGCTCTCGCGGACCACCCGCTCGAAGTCGCCGTCCATCGCCGTGGCGATCATGTCGCGGCCCTCGCGCCACCGCGAGTCGTTCGAGGTGGTGACGTCCGCGTGCGCCGCGCTCGCCGCCGTCCGGAGGCCGCCGGCGAGCGCACGGCGGGCGTGGTTGAGGCGGCTGCGGACGGTGCCGACCGGCACGCCACACACGGCCGCGATCTGCTCGTACGAGGACGCGTCGCTGAAGTAGCGCAGCAGGGTGACGAGCCGGTCAGGTTCGGACAGTTGCCCGACGGAGTGCCACACCCAGTCGCGCATCGCGGCCCGGTCCAGCGCCTCCTCCGGGGTGGGTGTGTCGGCGGGCCGGGCGAACCACTCCGGTTCGGCGACCGGGACGGCTCTGGGGCCGCGCGACGCCATCCGGCTGTTGTTGCGGACGATGGCCCGCAACCAGGGGCCGACGGCGCTCGGGTCGCGGACCTCGCCGATGCGACGCAGGGCGACGACCATGGTGTCCTGCACCGCGTCCTCGGCGTCCGGCCCGTAACCGAGGACGCTCAGCGCGACGGCCCGCATCCCGGCCTCGTGCCGTGCCAGCAGCGCCCCCAGTGCGGCCGCGTCGCCCGCCTGCGCGAGCACGACCAGCTCCGCGTCGCTCTGCGTCACGCGTACGTCCTCCCGGGCTTCTTATTTGTGGGGTCTTGGGCGATTTGCTTGGTGCCCGCCGCCGCTACCAGCCTACGACGGGTGAACGTCCTTGTTCTGAGCCGCGGGAGAGGCGAGGGTCACCGCCGCCGAGGCCGACGACGGTCGCCGGAAAGTGACACACGTCGGTCGTAGCGTGGGCGGCATGAGGACCTGCCCTGTCGAAGCCCTTCGGTGCTGCGCGGTCGGCGTCCGCCCCTGCGACGGGCGCCGGCGATGACCGAGCTGAGCTGGGCTCAGGTGTCCGCCCGACGTCTTGCACGGCACCGGCTCTGCGCACCGGCGGCGGGCGTGGCACCGGCCGCCGGACACGTCGCCGACGTGGTGTCGGCGATCTGCGGCGCGCACGCCCAGATCGCGTCGGCCGCCGAGCTGTCCATCGGGCTGCGGGTGCCGGGCGCGTCCCGCGACCTGGTGCGCCGGGCACTGTGGAGGGACCGCACCCTGGTCAAGACCCGTGGGCCGCGCGGGACCGTGCACCTGCTCGCCGCGGCGGACCTGCCGATGTGGGTCGGCGCGCTGACCGCGTTGCCGACGCCGTCGTGGGAGCGGAGTGTGGTCCTGCTGACGCCCCGGCAGACCGAGCAGGTCCTCGCGGCCATCGCCGACGCGGTAGCCGAGGCCGACCTGACCACCGCCGAGCTGACCGAGGAGATCGTCGCCCGCATCGGCTCGTGGGCGGGCGACCTGGTCATGGAGGCGTTCCAGGACAAATGGCCCCGGTGGATGGCCGCGATGACCGCCGCCACCCGGGGCGGGGTGATCTGCTTCGGCCCGAACCGCGGTCGGGTCAGCACGTACACCAGCCCGACCCGATGGCTGCCCGACTTCACGCCGATGCCCGGCCCCGCCGCCCTGGCCGCCCTCGTCCGTGGTTACCTGCACGCGTACGGGCCGGCCACCCCGGCACAGTTCGCCCGGTGGCTGGCCGTTCCGTCGGGGTGGGGGACGTTGCTGTTCGACTCGCTCGACCTGACCGAGGTGACGGTGGAGGGCACCCGGGCCTGGGTGGCCGCCGACGACACCGAGTTCCCCGACGACCGGCCGTCCGGGTTGCGGCTGCTGCCGTACTTCGACGCGTACGCGGTCGGCTGCCACCCCCGCGAGCGGCTCTTTCCCGGTGCCGCCGCCGAGCGGGCGCTCGCCGGTGGCCAGGCCGGCAACTATCCGGTGCTGCTGGTGGACGGGGTGGTCGCCGGCGTGTGGCATCAACGCCGCTCCGGCCGCTCGATCCGCGTCACCGTCGAGCCGCTGCGGACGCTCGGTGCCGCGCAGCAGCGGGCGCTGGCGGAGGAGGTGGACCGGATCGGCGAGATCCTGGAGGGCAAGGCGTCGCTGACCATCGGCACCGTCAGTGTCGGTCCGCACGCCTGAGACCACACCGGCCCACCGCTTGGGCCACGATGAGAGCGTGCACCCCGAACCGGTCGACCACTCACCCCGGCAGACGTTCCCCTGGGCGCTCCTGCGCCAGCGCTGGGAGGACCTCACCTTCCTGCACTGGGCCGTCGCTCCGGAGGCGGTCGCGCCGTTGCTTCCCGCCGGCACTCGCCCGGACACGGTGGACGGGGTCAGCTACGTCGGCCTGATCGGTTTCCGAATGGTCGGGCTGGGCTTCGGCCGTGGCCCGGGAGTGCCGTACTTCGGCACCTTCTGGGAGACCAACGTCCGGCTCTACTCGGTCGACGACGCCGGCAGACGAGCGGTCGTGTTCCGGTCGCTCGACGCATCGCGCCTGCTGCCGGTGCTGGTGGCGCGGGTGACGCTGCGCCTGCCGTACCTCTGGTCGTCGATGCGGATGGACCGCGACGGCGACCGTCGCACCTACCGTTGCCGGCGGCGCTGGCCGGGGCCGGCGGGTACGATGAGCCGCATGGTGGTGCGGGTGGGGGAGCGGATCGTCGACCCGACCCCGCTCGAACACTTCGTCACCGCCCGCTGGGGGCTGCACACCCGGGCGTACGGGCGCACCCTGCACCTGCCGAACTGGCATCCGAGCTGGCCGCTGCACCGGGCCGAGGTGCTGCACCTGGACGACGAGTTGGTCGCCGCCGCCGGGCTGCCGGCGCCGGTCGGACCGCCGGTCAGCGTGCTCTACTCGCCCGGTGTCGGGGTGAGGTTCGGCCCGCCGGTGGCGGCCCGGCCGCGCGGTGCCGGGCCGCCCGAATCTCAGTAGCGGCCACCCTCGGGGGCGGGCAGCGCGTCCAGGTCGGCCAGGTCCTCGGCACTGAGCCGAACGTCGGCGGCAGCGCAGTTGTCCACCAGGTACTTCGGGGTCTTGGTGCCGGGGATCGGGATGACCTGCTCACCCTGGGCGACCACCCACGCGAGGGCGACCTGCGCGGGGCTGAAGCCCGCCCGGTCGGCGATCTCCCGGACCCGGGCGACGATGGCGAGGTTGGCGCGCAGCGCGTCCTGCTGGAAACGCGGCAGGCCGCGCCGGAAGTCGTCGGCGGGCAGGTCGTCGAACGAGGTGAACCGGCCGGCGAGGAAACCGCGGCCCAGCGGGGAGAACGGCAGGAAGGCGATGCCCTGCTCGGCGCAGTACGGCAGCACCTCGGCCAACGGGTCGCGGGTCCACAGTGACAGCTCGGACTGCACCGACGCCACCGGGTGCACCGCCTGGGCCCGCGCGATCTGCGCGACAGTCACCTCGGACAGCCCGAGCTGCCGTGCCTTGCCCGCCGCCACGACCTCGGCCATCGCACCCCAGGACTCCTCGATGGGCACCTCCGGGTCGACCCGGTGCAACTGGTACAGGTCGACGTGGTCGGTGCCGAGCCGGCGCAGGCTCTCGTCGATCGCCGCGCGGATGTGCTCCGGGCGGCCGTTGTTACCGATCTTCGGTGAGTTGCCGGGGCCGCCGGAGAGGGAGGTGGCCACCAGGCCGACCTTCGTGGCCAGGACGGCCCGCTGCCGATGACCTCCGGCCAGCGCCCGCCCGACCAGTTCCTCGTTGGTGTACGGCCCGTACACGTCCGACGTGTCGATCAGCGTCGCGCCCAGGTCCAGTGCCTGACGGATGACCGAGATCGACGTGTCGTCGTCGCGAGGGCCGGTGATGTCGTAGCCGTGGCTCATGCCCATGCAGCCGAGGCCGATGACGCCGACCTCGGGTCCGGTGCTGCCCAACGTGGTGGTTCGCATGCGCCCCACGCTACGACCGGAGCCGCCGACCCGCACCCGCCCAGGGCCCAGTCCGACCGGGTCCTGATCTGCCGGTCGGAAAATTCGGCGTACGTGTCGAGGACTGCCGCGCCGGCTTCGACCATGGGTGAGGGCCGGGGATACCCGGTCCCGCCGACGAGCCGACACGGCACGGACCGAGGAGTGGATCGATGACGAAGGTGACGACCGGGGCGACGATGTCGTTGGACGGCTACATCGCGGACGCGTCCCACGGTGGCTTCGAGTACCTCTTCCAGTGGTACGCCAACGGCGACGTCGAGACGCCGACGGCCAATCCCGAGATGACCTTTAGGACGTCCGCCGCGAGCGCCCGGCACCTGCGGGATCTCAACGAGCGGACCGGCGCCCTCGTCGTCGGCCGGCGGCTCTTCGACATGACCAGCGGGTGGGGCGGTCGGCATCCGATGGACGTGCCCGTCGTGGTGGTGACGCACAGCGTGCCCGAGGGCTGGGCACCCGAGAACGACTCCTTCGTCTTCGTCACCGACGGCATCGAGAGCGCCATCGCCCGGGCCAAGGCGATCGCCGGCGACAAGCAGGTCGGTGTCAACGGCGGCACCATCGCCGCCCAGGTCGTCGAGGCCGGCCTGCTCGACGAGGTGCACGTCGACCTCGTGCCGGTCCTGCTCGGTGCCGGCGTCCCGCTCTTCGCCGACCTGAAGATCGCGCCACTCCAGCTGGACGGCCCGTTCAACGTCGTCGAGGGCGACGGTGTCACCCACCTGGCCTACCGGGTACGCCCAGCGGCCTGAACGCCTCGGGGGCCGGCCCGCTCGGGGCCGGTCCCCGTTGCGCCCGCCGAAGGTCGGGCGCGCCGTCCGCCGCAAGGCTGACGCCGAACAGCCCGCCGAGAACCTCCGGGTGGCCGCCGAGCTGCTGGGCCGGGACAGCGTGCCCACGGGTGGCGTGGCCGGTCCACGTCGGTTCCGTTGGCGGCGGCGCTGACCCCTGCGGTCAGCGCCCCCACCTTGCTCGCATAGGCGCTGATCGATACTGTGCGCGAAGGCGCCGCCCCGCCTCAGACCACCACCGTCGATCCGAAGCGGGTTCAGCATGCGCACACTGAGACTTGTCACGACTCTGGCCGTCGCCGGCCTGCTCGCCGGTGGGGTGGCCCTGGTCGCCGCCACACCGGCCAGCGCGGCGACCGCCGTGTTCGCCGTCACGAACAACTGGGGCAACGGCTACCAGGGGCAGGTCACCGTCACCAACGACACCTCCGCACCGATCACCAGCTGGCGGGTCGAGTTCGACCTGCCGTCCTCCTCGACCGTCAGCCAGTCGTGGAACGCGCAGCAGACCACCTCGGGCAGCCACTACACCTTCGCCAACGTGTCCTGGAACGGCACCCTCGCCGCCGGCGCCTCCACCTCGTTCGGCTTCCTCGTCAACGGCACCGGCACGCCGCTCAACTGCACAGTGAACGGCGCGTCCTGCGCCGGCGGCCCGCCCCCGACCACCCCGCCGCCCACGACCCCGCCGCCGACCACCGGCACTCCGGTCGAGCGGTACGGGCAGCTGCGGGTCTGCGGGACGACGATGTGCGACAGGTCCGGCGCCCGGGTGCAGTTGCGGGGCATCAGCAGCATGTGGCTCAACTGGGAGACCGCCCCGTACGCCGAGAACCTCTCCGCGTTGACCTGGATGCGCGACAACTGGAACCTCCAGGTGATCCGCGCGGCCATGGGTGTGGAGCCGGCGGGGGCGTACCTCAGCGACCCGGCCAAGGCGCGCGCGCAGGTGGAGACCATCATCAACAACGCGGTCACCGCCGGGGTGTACGTGATCGTCGACTGGCACGCGCACGAGGCGCAGAACAACCAGTCCCAGGCGGTCGCGTTCTTCGGTGACCTGGCCCGCCGGTACGGCAACCTGCCCAACGTCATCTGGGAGCCCTACAACGAGCCGCTCCAGGTCAGCTGGACCAACGTCATCAAGCCGTACCACCAGGCGGTGGTGTCCGCGATCCGCGCCGCCGACCCGGACAACATCATCGTGCTCGGCACCCCGACCTGGTCGCAGGACGTGGACGTCGCGGCGGCCAGCCCGGTCACCGGCACCAACCTGATGTACACCCTGCACTTCTACTCCTGCACGCACGGGGCCTCGCTGCGCGCCAAGGGCGACGCGGCGATCCGCGCGGGTCTGGCGCTGTTCGTCACGGAGTGGGGCGCCAGTAACGCCGATGGCGGCCTCGACGGCCGGGCCTGCCTGCCGGAGGCGCAGTCCTGGATCGACTGGATGAAGACCAACGGCATCTCCTGGACGGCCTGGAAGCTCGACGTCGGCACCGACACCACCAACCTGCTCAGCCCGGGCGCGCCGGTGACCGGCGGGTGGACCAACTACCTGCACGGCCACGCGCCGTTCGTGGTGGCGAACATGAGGTGACGCCGGGCGCTCCTTGACCGCGATTGATCGAATCGGAACTGCTGGTGTCGGGGTGTCCAGGCCGGCGGGACACCCCGACATCACCAACTCCGTGTCGATGACGGCTGCTCGGCCTCGGCCTCGGCGAGGGCGGAGCGCAGCCCCCGATCACCCGTCGCTGAGCAGCCCGGACAGAACGGGCGCGCCACCTTAACGCGCCGGAAACACCCCCGGTACCAACCCTGGGAACGCTCGTCGGACAGTCGAGACCACCGACACGCGAACCGGGGTGACCATGGCCGACAACACCACGAACGCGCCGACGTACGACGGGCCGGTGGGCCGGTCCGGCAACGGCCGGACGCTGCCCACCCCCCGCCCGAACCCGGCCCTGTCGCTGGACGACGACGATCCGGCGGACCTGGCCACGATCGGTGTGGAGGAGGAGTTCCACGTCGTCGACCTGCACACCCGGGAGTTGGTGCCCCGCGCCGGGGAGTTGCTCGACCGGTTGCCGGCGGCCTCGTTCACCGCCGAGCTGCACCGCAGCGTGGTGGAGACCAACACCGCGGTCTGCCGCACCCTGGACGAGATCCGCGCCGAGCTGACCCGGCTGCGGCAGGCCGCCGTCCAGGTCGCCGACCGCGCCGGGCTGGGCATCGTGGCGGCCGGTACGGTGCCGCTGCGCGCCGACGGCGACCCCAGTGTCACTCCCACCTCCCGGTACCGGCGGATGCTCGACGAGTACCAGATGCTCGCCCGGGAGCAGCTGATCTGCGGAGCGCAGGTGCACGTCGGCGTCTCCGACCGGGACCTGGCGGTGGCGGTCACCCGTCGGGTCCAGCCGTGGCTGCCGGTGCTGCTCGCCCTCTCCACCAGCTCGCCGTACTGGATGGGCCAGGACAGCGGCTACGCCAGCGTCCGATCGCTGGTCTGGCAGCGCTGGCCCACCGCGGGGGACCCGGGCGAGGTGACCAGCGCGGCGGACCACGAGGCGCTGGTCGCCGAGCTGATCGCCTCCGAGACCATCAGCGACCCCGCCATGATCTACTTCGACGTCCGGCCGTCGGCGCACGTGCCCACAGTGGAACTGCGGATCACCGACGCCAACGCCGACGTGGAGACCATTGTCCTGCTCACCGGCCTGTTCCGGGCGCTCGTCCGGCGGGAGGTCGCCGCCCTGCGCGCCGGGGTGGAGCGCACGGCCGTGCGACCACCGGTGCTGCGCGCCGCAGTGTGGCGGGCGGCCCGCTCCGGGCTGGAAGGCGACCTGCTCGACCTGCCCCGGTCGGCCCGACCGGTGTCGGCCGCCCAGGCGGTCCGCCGCCTGGTGACCGACCTGCGCCCACAGTTGGCGGCGACCGGGGACTGGGAGCAGGTCAGTGAGCTGACCCGGTACGCGTTGGAACGCGGCAGCTCCGCGGCCCGGCAGCGGCGGGCGTACGAGCGACGTGGCCGGTTGGCCGACGTGGTCGACCTGCTGCTCGACGAGACCCGGGGCCGGGTCCGCGGGCCGCTGCCGGGTGCGCCCACACCGCCGGCGCTGCCCACGTACGCCGACGCCGGCGACGAGGTCTTCGGACCGGCCGGGCCGCAACCGGCGTACGCCCCGATGCTCGCGGCCCTGCGCCAGCTCGGCGCCGGCGTCCTGCGTCAACGCGAGCACGACCGGGACGAGGAGCAGCGGGCCCGTGGGGTGACGTTCAGCGTGGCCGGCGAGGCGAGCACCCGGCTCTTCCCGGTGGACCTGGTGCCCCGGGTGGTGCCCGCCGCCGACTGGCGGACCCTGCGTACCGGCCTGGTGCAGCGCGCCCGCGCCCTCGACGCGTTCCTGCGGGACGTCTACGCCGACCGGGCCGTGGTGGCCGACGGCGTGGTGCCGGCGTGGGTGGTGGAGTCCTCACCCGGGTTACGCCCGACCGGGGCGCTGATGGGCCGGCGGGGCACCCGCGCCCAGGTGTCCGGCACCGACCTCGTCCGGGACCCGGACGGCGGCTGGTACGTGCTGGAGGACAACCTGCGGGTGCCCTCCGGGATCGGCTACGCGGTGCAGAACCGTCGGCTGACCCGGGCGGTGTTGCCGGAGCTGCCGGTGCCGGAGGATCTGCTGCCCGCCGACGAGACGCCGGCGATGCTGTACCGGGCATTGGTCGCCGCGGCGCCCGCCGCGGCCGACGACCCCGCCGTGGTGGTGCTCAGCAGCGGCCCGGGTGACCCGGCGTGGTTCGAGCACCGGCTGCTCGCCGACGAGATGGGCGTGCCGCTGACCGAGACCAGTGACCTGCTGGTGGAGGAGGGCCGGGTCCGGCTGGTCCGCGAGGGCTGCCGCCGCGAGGTCGACGTGATCTACCTGCGGATGGACGAGGAGGCGCTGCTGCACGCGCCGGGCGCCGACGGGGTGCCGCTGGGGTGGCCGCTGCTCGCCGCGGTGCACGCCGGGCGGCTCACGCTTGCCAACGCGCTGGGCAACGGTGTCGGAGACGACAAGGCGCTGTACGCGTACGTGCCCCGGCTGATCGAGTACTACCTGGGCGAGAAGCCGCTGCTGGGGGACGTGCCGACGTACCTGTGTGGGCTGCCCGAGCAGCGGGCCGAGGTGCTGGGCCGGCTCGACGAGCTGGTGCTCAAGCCGGTCGACGGGTACGGCGGTGACCGGGTGGTGATCGGCCCCCGGGCCGAGGCGGAGGAGTTGGACGCCGTCCGAGAGCAGATCCTCGCGGCCCCGCACCGGTGGATCGCCCAGGAGATGATCGCGCTCACCACGCACCCGGTCTTCGACGGCACGGCGCTCGCCCCCCGCCACGTCGACCTGCGGGCGTTCGTGTTCCTCGGTGACACCGCCGAGGTCGCGCCGGTGGCGCTGACCCGGGTGGCGCCGGCCGGCAGCATGATCGTCAACTCGTCGCGAGGTGGCGGGTCGAAGGACACCTGGCTGCTCGGCGGAGCCGACGAACCGTCGGTGTAACCCACGCTTGACCCATCCGTCATCGGGACGCAACCCGGTCCGCCAAGCCTGGACCGGTCAGCGGCCCCAGCCGATGAGAGGTGCGTGCCATGTGCGGTATCGGAGGCGAGTTCCGCCTCGACGGGGCGCCACCGGACGTGGCCGCCGTCGAGCGGATGCTCCCCGAACTGGCCTCCCGGGGCCCGGACGGCGAGGGCCGGTGGCAGCAGGGGTCGGTGGCCCTGGTGCACCGCCGGCTGCGCATCATCGACCTGTCCGACGCGGGCGCCCAGCCGATGGTCGACCCCGAACTGGGCCTGGCCCTGGTCTTCAACGGCTGCATCTACAACTACCGTGAGCTGCGCGACGAGCTTACCGCCGCCGGTTACTCCTTCCGGTCCACCTCGGACACCGAGGTGATCCTCAAGGCGTACCACCGGTGGGGGACGGCCTGCGTCGAACGGTTCTACGGGATGTTCGCGTTCGCCCTGGTCGAGCTGGCCACGCACACCCTGGTGCTGGCCCGGGACCGGCTCGGCATCAAGCCGCTCTACCTGGCCGAGGGGCCGGGGCGGGTGCGCTTCGCCTCGACCCTGCCGGCGTTGCTCGCCGCCGGTGACGTGGACACCGACCTCGACCCGGTGGCGCTGCACCACTACATGAGCTTCCACTCGGTGGTGCCGCCGCCGCGCACGATCCTCGCCGGGGTCCGCAAACTGCCGCCGGCCACCGTGCGGGTGATCACCGCGGACGGCCGGAGCACCGACACCACCTACTGGCGGCCGGAGTTCAACCGGGCCGCCGCCCCCGCCATGTCCGCCGACGAGTGGCAGGAACGACTCATGGCGGCGCTGCGCACCGCCGTACGACGGCGGATGGTCGCCGACGTGCCGGTCGGCGTGCTGCTCTCCGGCGGTCTCGACTCCAGCCTGATCGTCGCCCTGCTGGCCGAGCAGGGCCAGACCGGCCTGGCCACCTTCAGCATCGGCTTCGAGGCGGCGGCGGGGGAGAGCGGCGACGAGTTCCACTACTCCGACCTGATGGCCCGGCACTTCGGCACCGACCACCAGCAGATCCGCATCGGCGCGCAGCGGTTCGTCCCGGCCGTGCACCAGGCCATCGCGGCGATGAGCGAGCCGATGGTCAGCCACGACTGCGTCGCGTTCCACCTGCTCTCCGAGGAGGTCTCGCAGCGGATCACGGTGGTGCAGTCCGGGCAGGGCGCCGACGAGATCCTGGCCGGCTACGACTGGTACCCGCCGATGGCCAACGTGGCCCGCGCGGACGCCGTCGAGGCGTACGCCCGGGTGTTCTTCGACCGTCGCCACGACGCGCTCGGCGGGCACCTGGCGCCCGAGTGGATGCTCGACCACGACGCCAGCCTGGAGTTCGTGGCCGCGCACTTCGGCGCGCCCGGTGCGGACACGGCGCTGGACGCGGCGCTGCGCCTGGACAGCCTGGTGATGCTTGTCGACGACCCGGTCAAGCGGGTCGACAACATGACGATGGCCTGGGGGCTGGAGGCCCGCGTGCCGTTCCTCGACCACGAGGTGGTCGAGCTGGCCGCCGCCTGCCCACCCGCCCTGAAGCTGGCGCAGGGCGGCAAGGGTGTGCTGAAGGCGGCGAGCCGAGGCATCGTCCCGGACGAGGTGATCGACCGGCCGAAGGGCTACTTCCCGGTGCCCGCAATCCGGCACCTCTCCGGCCCCCTGCTCGACGACGTGCGGGACGCGCTGACCGCCCGACCGGCGCGCGAGCGGGGTCTGTTCCGCAAGGACTACCTGGAGGAGTTGCTGGACGCGCCGAACGCCCGGCGGACCACGCTGGGCTCCAACGCGCTCTGGCAGCTCGGGCTGCTGGAGCTCTGGTTGCAGCGGATCGGGGTTTAGATGAGCGTACGGACCGAGGCGCCGCGTACCACCCGGCGGGCCCGACCCGCGAGCCACCGGCCGGCGTCGTCGCCGGTGCCCGCCAGCGAGGACTTCGCCCCCGCGCCGTCCCCCGACGGCCGCCGGGTGGCGTTCCTCTCCGACCGGGCCGGCACGCCCGCGGTCTGGGTCTGCGAGGTCGACGGGGGTGTGCCCGTCGCGCTGCCCGTGGGCGACGAGCCGGTCCTCGCGCTGAGCTGGTCGCCGGACGGCCAGTGGCTGGCTTGCGTCGTCGCCCCGGGCGGAGCGCCCCGCACCGAGCTGTGGGTGCTGAGCCCGGACGGCACGCGACGCCACCAGGTCGCCGGGTTCGGCCGCCGCAGCGCCGCGCTGGCCGGCTGGTTGACCGACGGCGCGGTGCTGGCGGTCACCGAGACCGACGAGCACGGGCAGGCCCTCCTGGTCGACGCGGCCACCGGGCACCGGCGGGTGCTCGCCCAGGGTGACCTGCTCACCCTCCTGGACGTGACCCCGGACGCCGGTGTGGCGCTGCTGCGTCGCGGCCCGCGCAACGCCCGCTGGCTGGAGCTGCTCGACGTGGCGACCGGCGTTCGACGTCGGCTGTTCCCGGACACCGGGCGGGGCAGCACCGACCAGGGTTGGTTCGGCCCGGACGGCACGAGCGTGCTGGCCCGCACCGACGCGTACTCCGAACTCGCCGCGCTGGTGCGGGTCGACCTGACCCGACCGCAGCGCCCGCCGACCCGGCTCGCCGGGCGACCGGACGCCGAGCTGGAACACGTCACGCCCAGCGCGGACGGGCACCGCGGCGCGCTGCTGTGGAACACCTACGGCGGGCGCAGCGAGCTGAGCCTGATCGACTTCACCACCGGTGTGCAGCGGGCCGTCACCGCCCCCGGCGAGGTGCTCGGCGACGCCGTCTTCGCCGCCGACGGCGGCCTGCTCTGCCTCACCGCCCAGGGGCCGGTGCAGCCTCGGGAGGTGTGGCTTGTCGACCCGTCGACCGGGGCGCCGCGCCCGCTGCGGCCGGACACCGCCGCCCTGCGTGCGGACGATGCCGGTGTCGCGCCGCAACTTGTCGACCTGCGCGCCCGCGACGGGCTGCCGCTCTCCGGCTGGCTCTACCGTCCGGCCGGGCCAGGCCCCTGGCCCACCGCGATCAGCCTGCACGGTGGCCCGGAGGCGCAGGAGCGTCCCGGCTACAACCCGCTGTTCCAGGCCCTCGTGGCGCAGGGCGTCGCGGTCTTCGCGCCGAACGTCCGTGGCTCGTCCGGGTTCGGCCGCTCGTTCGTCGCCGCCGACAACCTCGCCGGCCGGTACGGTGCGATCGCCGACGTGGCGGCCTGCGCCGACCACCTCGTCGACGCCGGCGTCGCCCGGCCCGGTCAGCTCGGCTGTCTGGGCCGCTCCTACGGCGGTTACCTGGTCCTCGCGGTGCTGGTGAACTTCCCCGGGCTGTTCGCCGCCGGGGTCGCCGAGTGCGGCATCTCCGACTTCCGGACCTTCTTCGCCGGCACCGAGCCGTGGATCGCCGCCGCCGCCGTCAGCAAGTACGGCGACCCGCAGCGCGACGCCGACCTGCTGCGCGACCTCTCCCCGCTGACCCACATCGACCGGCTGGACGTGCCGGTGCTGCTGATCCACGGCGCCAACGACACAAACGTGCCGGCGGGCGAGTCCGCGCAGGTAGCCCAGGCCCTCGCCGCCCGGGGCGTGCCGCACGGTCACCTGGTGCTCACCGGGGAGGGGCACGACTTCCTGGCCCGGTCCAACGCCGAGGCGGCCCGGACGGCCACCACCGCCTGGCTGACCCGGCACCTCGCCGCCACCGCGACCGTCGTCGGCTGAGGCGTTATCCTGCGCCGGTGGAGGTCACGGCGCAGGGCGAGCGGTTGGCCGCGGACCTGGGTCGCTGGCTGGCCGAGGTGACCTTCGTCGACCTGGACACCGACGAGGTCACCGCGCGGGTGATCGACGCCGTGGTGCGGTGGGCCGAGGCCCAGGGCTGGCGGGTCTACCGGCGCGCGCCCAGCGTGCTGCCGTTGCCACCGCCACTCCAGGAGCGGCACTCGGTGCTCGACGTGGCGTGCGCCCGTCCCGACGGCCCGCCGGTCGTGGTGGAGGTCGACCACACCGACCGGGCCCGTACGGTGCAGAAGCTGCGCGCCGAGGCGGACGCCGGCCGGATCCCGATCTGGGTGCGGTGGGGCGTCGGGCGTTTCACCGCGCCGCCACCGCCGGTGCGGATGGTGACCGTCGAGGTGACCCGGCGGGCCGGGCCGGCCGGACGCGGGCGTCTGCACAGCCGCGTCGGTGACCGCCCCGCCCCGGCCCACTCGACCGGCGCCGGCACGGTGACCCCGCAGGCGCTGCCGATCCCGTTGACCGACCAGGCGCCGGGCCCGACCGACGACGCGGGTAAGGCCACCTGAAGCGAATCGTAAGCGGGTGCCGGCAGAGTTCTGGGTGTCACCGGAGAGCACGACAGACATCCAGGAGATCCCGATGCGCAAGCTCGTCAACTCGACCTACATCACCCTCGACGGCGTCATCGACAACCCGATGTGGACCATGCCGTACTTCGACGAGGAGGCCGCGAGCCTCGCCGGGGCGCAGACCGAGGAGGCAGACGCGATGCTGATGGGCCGGGCCACCTACGACGGCATGTCCGCCGCCTGGCCGACCAGGGACGAGAGCGACCCGACCACCGGCGCCGCGTACTTCAACAACGTCAAGAAGTACGTCGCCTCGACCACCCTGACCAACCCCACCTGGAACAACACGGAGGTGCTCCAGGGCGATCTGGTCGAGGCGGTCACCGCGCTCAAGGCCCAGGAGGGCAAGAACATCATCCAGTACGGCTTCGGCTCGGTCACCGCTCAGCTGATCCGGGCGGGATTGGTGGACGAGGTCCGGTTCTGGATCCACCCGGTGCTGGAGGGCGGCCCCAGCCTCACCGCCCCGCTGACCGACCTCAAGGCGTCGTTCGACCTGGTCGACACCCGGGTGCACAAGAGCGGCGTGATCATCGCTTCGTACCAGCCGAAGGTGACCTCCTGAGCACCGGTCAGAGCTGGGCCCGGGCCTCGCCCGGGCTCAGCTGCGCGCCCGCGGCGAGCAGTGCGTCGAAACGTTCCGGCCCGAGTTCGGCCCGCAGCCGTGCGGTCACCCGGTCGGTGTCGTCGCGTTCGGCCGGCGCGGCGGGGGACTGGGTGGCGAGCCGGGCGGCGGCCGCGGCGCCCAGCAGCCGGGCGGCGACCTCGGGGCAGCGCACCGCCGCCGCCATCCCCTCCAGGGGGCCTACCGCGTCCCGCATCGTCGCCATCGCCTCGGCGACCTCGAACGCCTCGATGTGCAGGGCCAACGCCGCGTCCGGGTCGCCGCCCAGCTCGACCGCGTAGCCCAGCTCCACCAGCACCATCGGCAGGTAGAGCGCGGGTTGGCTCTCGCCCCGGCCCAGGTCGGCGAGGCGACTGAGGTGGGTAACGGCCAGGTCGAGCTTGCCGTCGCGGCGGGCGGCCAGCCCGAGGCTCATCTCCGCGAAGATCAGCGCACCGGGCGAGCCCTGCTCCACCGCCAGGTCGTACGCGCGTTCGGCCAGCTCCCGACCCTGGGTGTAGTCACGGGTCTGCACGGCGAGCCAGGCCAGCCAGGACAGCTCGGCGCAGACCTGCGGCCACAGCGCCAACTCCTCGGCCCAGCGCAACCCCTCCCGGTGCAGCGCGGCGGCGCGCTCGTGCTCGCCGCGCATGTCGGCCAGCCCACCCACCCACTCGGTCGCCCGGAGCCGACCCCACCGGTCGCCCAGGTCGGCGAAGAGCGCGGCGCTGCGGGTCGCGGTGCGCTCCAGGACGGTCTGGTCACCGTTGGCGTGTGCGATGTGGGCCAGGGAGGTGAGCACCGCGGCCTCGGTCCACGGGTCGTCGACGGCGGTGGGCAGCAGCTCCGACACCAGGGCCAGGTCGCCGTGCTCGATCAGCGCGTTGGCCGCGAACCAGGCGGCGTGGCCGTTCGGGTCGGCCGCCACCGCGGCGCGTACGTCCTCCGGTGCGATCGGCACACCCTGGGAGAGGGCGAAACCCACCCGCCAGGGAGCCGCGCGAACCTCCTGCTCCGGGTCACCGGGCAGGGCCAGGGCCCGCCGTGCCTCGGTGAGCCGGCCGCGCAGGAACCAGTACCAGCTCAGCGCGATCGCCAGGCGCAGCCCACCACCGTGCTCCAGCGCCGACCGCAGGTTCGCCATCTCGGCGTCGAGCAGCGCCAGCCACCGCTGCTGGTCGGCGCCGCGCAGCCCCGGGTCGGCGCGCTCGGCCAACTCCGTGTAGTAGGCGGCGTGCCGCCCGCGTACCTCGTCGGCGTCGGTGAGGCGTTCCAGGCAGAACGCGGCCACCGATTCGAGGAGCCGGTAGCGGGGGGCCACACCGGAGTCGTCGAGCACCACCAGCGACCGGTCCACCAGCCGGGCGAGGGTGTCCAGGTCGGTTCGGCAGACCTGTTCGGCGGCCTCCGGGGTGCAGCCGTCCGGGAACACCGCAAGCTGGGCGAGCACCACCCGGTCGGACTCGTCCAGGAGGTCCCAGCTCCAGCCGATCACCGCGGTCAGCGTCCGCTGCCGGGGTGGCACGTCCCGCTGCACGGTGGTGAGCAGCCGGAACCGGTCGTCGAGCCGCTCCACCACCCCGCGTACGCCCAGCGCGCGGACCCGCGTCGCGGCCAACTCCAGCGCCAGCGGCAGACCGTCGAGGCGGCGGCAGAGCTGGGCCACGGCGGTCGCGGTCTGCCGGTCGAGACGGAAACCGCGCTGCTGTGCGGCGGCGCGGGCGACGAACAACCGGGCCGCCGCCGAGCGCCGGACCGCGTCCAGGTCACCGTCGTCGGGCACCGGCAGCGGGGGTACCTCCCAGAGCAGCTCACCGGCCAGCCCGAGTGGTTCCCTGCTGGTGGCCAGCACGCTCACCCCGGGTACGTCGCGCAGCAGCCGGGCGACCAGCTCGGCGACCGGTTCGATGACGTGCTCGCAGTTGTCCAGCACGAGCAGCAACTGCCGGTGCCGCAGGGCCGTGACCACCCGGTCGGCGGGGGACAGGGTCGTTCCGGCGGCCTCGTGGGCACCCAGGGCGCCGAGCACCTGTTCGGCGACGCGCGCGTCACCGGCCGAAAGCGGGGCCAGCTCGACCAGCTGGACTCCGTCCGGGTAGGACTGTGCGCGGGCCGTCTCGGTGGCCAGCCGGGTCTTGCCGACGCCACCCGGCCCGACAAGCGTGACCAGCCGCTGCCGGGGCAGCAGCGCCGCCAACTCGGCCAGCGCCTCGGCCCGCCCGATCAACTCGTCGAGCGGGGCCGGAAGGTTGTTCCGGATGATCGTCGCCTTCGGCGGGGCGCTCAGGCCGGCGTCCTGTTCGAGGATCCTGCGGTGCAGGGCGACCAGCTCCGGGCCGGGGTCGAGGCCCAGCTCCTCGGCGAGCCGGGCCCGCAGGTCGGCGTAGCTGTCCAGGGCCTCGGACTGCCGGCCGGCCGCGTACAACGCGCGCAGCTGCACCGCCCGCAGGCCCTCACGCAGTGGATGCCTGGCGACCAGCTCGGCCAGGTCCGCGGCCACCAGGTCGTGCTCACCCCGGGCCAGCCGGGCCTGCGCCAGCCGCTCCTGCACGACGAGGCGCTGCTCGGCGAGGCGGGCCGCCTCGGCACGCACGAACTCGGCGTCGGCCACGTCGGCGTACGCCTCGCCGCGCCACAACGCGAGAGCCTCGGTCAGCCGCTCGACGTCGGCGCAGCGGGCCAGGTCGTCGAAGCGGCCGGCGTCGACCGCGTCGACCCGCAGCAGGTAGCCGGGTGGCCGGGACTCGACCAACTCGCGGGCCCCGGGCTCGGCGTCGTTGAGCGCCTTGCGCAGCTGCGACACCCGCACCTGGAGGGCGCCGGCCGGGTTGGCGGGCGCGTCGTCACCCCACAGGTCGTCGATGAGGCGGTCCGCCGAGACCACCTGGTTGCGGTTGGCCAACAGGTCGGCCAGCAACGCCCGGACCTTCGTGCCGGGCACCACCACCGGCTCGCCGGCGTCGGTGGTCACGGCGAGCGGCCCGAGCACCCCGAACTGCACGGCGATCATCCTAACCGCGTGGCACCGAGCCGAAGTGGACCATAAGCGCGTTGGCCAACTCCACGATCTTGCGCTTTGTGCAGTGCCATAAGACACGAAAGCCGCGTAACGGCCGCAGAAAGTGCAAGATCGCGGGGAGGGGGCTCGCGTCGCGGCCCGGCGCGAAGGTTCGCCACCCCTGGTCGTGGCGTACGGCCGAATTAACGGGTAGAAACATGTCAACCCCTTCCGGCCCGGCCCAACCTCCGGCGGCAAGGGTCAGAGAGCGCTCTCACCGCCCCAGCTGCGCCGGAATCACGCCCGGCCAGCGGAGAGGACGAACCACATGACAGCCCCGTCCCGACGGGTTCGCCGGACCTCCGGTCGTACCCTCCTTCTTGCTGTGCTGGTGACCACCGCCGTCGCGGTGACCAGCACGGCCGCCAGCGCCGGCCGCCCGACGCACGGCGCGCCCGACTTCGGCCCGAACGTGACGATCTTCGACCCGTCCATGCCGGTCGGTGAGATCCAGCAGACCCTCGACGCCGCGCACGCCCGGCAGGTCGACAACGAGATGGGCACCGAGCGGCACGCCTACCTGTTCAAGCCGGGCACGTACGGCACGGCCGCGCAGCCGTTGCAGGCGAAGGTCGGCTACTACACCGAGGTGTCCGGCCTGGGCGCCTCGCCCACCGACGTCACCGTCAACGGCAAGCTGGAGGTCTACAACCGCTGCCTCGCCGACGGTGGCACCGGCAACTGCCTCGCGCTTGTCAACTTCTGGCGCACCCTGTCCAACCTCTCGCTCACCATCAACGCGGCCGGCCAGGACGGCTGCCGGTCGTCGGCGAACTTCTGGGCGGTCTCCCAGGCGGTGTCGATGCGCCGACTGAACATCGGCGGCGGTGGCCTGTCGCTGATGGACTACTGCACCGCCGGCCCGCAGTACGCCAGCGGCGGGTTCATCGCCGACTCGCGGCTGCCAGCCACGACGAACGGCTCGCAGCAGCAGTGGCTGACCCGCAACAGTGAGGTCGCCGGCTGGTCCAACGCGGTGTGGAACCAGGTGTTCGCGGGGGTCGAGGGCGCGCCGGACGACGCCACCTTCCCCGACCCGCCGTACACCACCCTGGAGACCACCCCGATCAGCCGGGAGAAGCCCTACCTCTTCGTCGACGGGAAGGGTCGCTACCAGGTGCGGGTGCCCGCCGCGCAGCGCGAGAGCCGGGGTGTCTCCTGGGCCGACGGCATGACGCCGGGGCGGACCATCGGGATCGACGACTTCTTCATCGCCAAGCCGTCCGACTCGGTGCGCGTCATCAACAGCCAGTTGGCGCGCGGCAAGCACCTGTTGCTCACCCCCGGCACGTACGACATCGCGCGCAGCATCGAGGTCCGGCGTCCGAACACGGTGGTGCTCGGGATCGGGCACGCCACGCTGACCGCCGTGAACGGCGCGATCCCGCTGGACGTGGCCGGTGTTCCCGGGGTGATCGTCGCCGGCGTCACGATCGACGCCGGCCTCGTCGAGTCGCCGGTCCTGCTACGGGTCGGACGCCAGCACGGCCACGACGCGAGCAGCCCGAACAACCCGACCACGCTCTCCGACGTGTACTTCCGGGTCGGCGGCCCGCACATCGGACGCACGAACACCGCGCTGGAGGTCAACAGCGACAACGTGCTCATCGACCACACCTGGGTGTGGCGCGGCGATCACGGCGTCGAGGGCTTCACCGAGGGCGTCAACGGTGACACCGACCGCTGGCGTACCAACACCGGTCGCTACGGCGCCGTGATCAACGGCGACCACGTGACCGCGACCGGCCTGTTCGTCGAGCACTTCCAGCGCTACAACACGGTCTGGAACGGCGAGCACGGCACCACGATCCTCTACCAGAACGAGTTGCCGTACGACCCGCCGACGCAGGCCGACTGGATGAACGGCGCGGTCGAGGGCTGGGCCGGGTACAAGGTCGGTGACCGGGTGCGTCACCACACCCTGTACGGCGGCGGGGTGTACGTCTTCAACCAGAACAACCCGTCGATCCACACCGAGAATGGCTTCGAGGTCCCGAACCGGCCGGGGGTGCGGCTGCACCACATCATGACCGTCAACCTCAGCGCCGGCACGATCGACCACGTCGTCAACGGCGTCGGTGACGCGGCCGACATGACCAAGGTCGGCGCTCCGGTCTATCTGACCCAGTACCCGACCCCGTAGCGACATCGGACGAACCGACGGTGCCGGAGCCGGTGTTGGCTCCGGCACCGTCGTCGGTGGTGCCATGCGCGGAGAAACCGCGTCGACGGTCTTGAATTCCTATCGAGTCGGTAGGAAAATACGTGAATGCCGGTTGGTCCGCTCCTCACCTCGCGTCGGGTCGTCGACCTGATGCGGACCGCCAGCGAGCTCTGTCCGGGCGCACCAGGCACCGACTGAGCACCGCACTCCCTCTTCAGCCGCCCTGCCGGCTCGCGCGCTGACCCGTGACCCCCGCGCATCGATCCGGCTCCGCGCGGCCCCGCACCGCACTTCCGACCGATCCGGCGCTGCCGGATCGGTTCACAACCATGGAGGTACGCCATGACATCCGACCCTTCGCCGTCCACCCCACCGACGGCCGGTGCGTCCCGGCTCGCGTTCAACGAGGACTGGGTGGCGACCATCCTCGGGCTGGCCCTGCTCGCCCTGGTCCTGCTCGGCGCCATCCCCGCCGGGCTGGTGCCCTGATGACCGCCGACGCGACCCGCACGGGCAGTGAGCCCGGCACGACCGATGCCACAGGCGTCGACGACGCCACTCGCGCCGACGACGTGGGCGAGCCCAGCAGTTCGTCGACCACCGCCGATCCCGCCGAGCCGACCAGGGTCACGCGTGACGGGGCCTTCTGGGCCTGGACGGCGCTCGGCCTGCTGATCGTGGTCGGTCTCGCCGCGCTCACCCGCTACCTGGAGCAGAACGTTCCGGCCTGGGCCGAGGGCACCGCCGTCGAGGACATCGGCGCGGCGATCGAGTACCCGGTCTACGCGATCCTGCTCGGCCTGCTCGGCAACGTCGCTGTCACAGTGCTCGGGTGGCGGGACCGGATCGCCGCCGCGTTCCGGACCGAGTTCTTCATCAAGACCGGTCTGGTGCTGCTCGGGGCGTCGATCAACCTCGCCGTCATCGCCAGCGCCGCCGGCCCGGCGATCGCCCAGGCGATCCTGCTGATCAGCGGGGTGTTCCTGTTCACCTGGTGGTTGGCCGGCAGGTTCGGCCTCGACGACAAGCTGCGGGCGCTGCTCGCGTCGGCGGTGTCGATCTGCGGGGTCAGCGCGGCGATCGCCGCCGCCGGCGCGGTGCGGGCGCGCCGTGAGCAGCTTGCCTACACGGCGAGTCTGGTCATCATCTTCGCGCTGCCGTCCATCTTCATCCTGCCCTGGCTGGCCGACGTGTTCGGGCTCTCCGACGCGGTTGCCGGCGCCTGGATCGGTGGCAACATCGACACCACCGCGGCGGTCACCGCGGCCGGAGCGCTCGCCGGTGAGGAGGCGCTCCAGATCGCCAGCATCGTCAAGGTCACCCAGAACGCCCTGATGGGTGTTGTCGCGGTCGCGCTCACCGCGTACTTCACGCTGCGGGTGGAACGACGGCCCGGCGCGGCCCGACCGGGCCTCGGTGAGCTGTGGACGCGGTTCCCGAAGTTCGTCCTCGGCTTCATCGCGGCGTCGGTCATCGCCACCTGGTACCTCGACGGGGCTGGTGCGGACGGCAAGGCCACCATCGCCATCGTCAACGACCTGCGCGTGTGGTTCCTGATCCTGGCCTTCGTCAGCATCGGCCTGGAGGTCCGGGTCGCGTCGCTGCGGGAGGCGGGTTGGCGACCGGTGGCGGTGTTCGCCAGTGCCACCGTGTTCAACCTGGCGTTGGCGCTCGCCCTGGCGTCCCTGTTGTTCCGCAACTTCTCGGCCTGAGTCGGCCGCTCGGCCCGCCCCTGCGGACCGTGCTGGGGCCGGAGCCACGCTGGCTCCGGCCCCACCGCCATCAGCGGGGTGGTGTCGCCGAGGTGGTCGGTGCGCGGTGTGACCGGCTCGATCGGGCGCGCGTAATGGGTGTCTTCACCGGGTCGAACGGAAGGTCCTTCCTGGTCCGTTCGGGCACCGCCAGGAACGACGCGGCCGTCTCGGCGGGCCGCTTGGCGCGGCGCGGCGTGGCTGCCGTGGCCAGGATGTCCTTCGTCGACCGGCTGTGCCGGGCGCCGGCCTTGTGCCGGCCGGTGCCGCTGCGCGCCTCGGCGCCCGCGACGGTCACCGGGCTGGGGATCAGCACCGGGCGTGGGCTGGCGGTGCGGCCCGCGCGCCGGTGCCGTGCGCGCCCGCTGCCGGTCTTGAACCCGAGGGCGGGCCGTTCCACCAGGTGCCAGGAGAGGACGGCGAACACGAGGGCGCCGAGCAGGCTCAGCGCGATGTAGCCGAGCATCCCGAACCGAGCGCCGCCGAGCAGCGCGATCATCTGCTGCACGGGGAAGCCGTAGATGTAGATGCCGTAGGTGTAGTCGTGCCGGCGGCTGATCCCGGACCACCGCTTCGGCAGCGCGACCGCGGCGAACAGCACCAGGTAGGCGAACGCCGGCAGACCCACCGCGAAGAACCCACCCAGCCACAGCGAGCCGACCAATGCGACGCCGGCCAGCACGGCCAGTTGATTGGTCACCGGAATCCGGTGTGCGTACAGGCGGGCGGCGGCGCCCAGCAGGAACAGGAAGCCGAGCATCAGCGTCCAGTCGGCGGCGAACGCGCCGAGCAGCGGGAACGGCCCGATCGCGCCGTGTTGCGGCGGGCGGGAGCTCCAGGTCGGTGCGGTGAAGAAGTCGCGCAGGACCAGGGCGTAACAGACGCCGGTCAGGACGAGCACCGCGCGGGGCGCCCGGTGCAGCACCGAGGTCACTACGAGGATGCCGACGATCCCGTAGAACGCCAGGTCGTAGCGGAGAGTCCACAGTGATCCGTCGAACGCGCTCGGCCCGCCGACGATCAGGCCGTACGGGGTGTCGGCCAGCAGCCCGGAGATGGGGAACTGCTCCATCGAGGCGAGGAGGTTCGTCGTGACATAGTCGAAGGGCCCCTCCGGGTGCCCCCAGAACCCGTCGAGGTTGCCGTTCTCGTACAGCGCCGCCAGCGGCGCGAAGACGAACGCGGTGACCAGCAGGCAGGCCCACAGCCCCGGGAAGACCCGCAGCAGGCGGGCGCGGACGTACTGGCGCAGCGTGGAGCGCAGGGCGCTGTCGGTGATGAGGAATCCCGAGATCAGGAAGAATCCGTACAGGCACATGGTGCCGAGGTCACTCTGCCGGCCGAACGTGGCCGCCCCGACGTTCGACTGGCCGAAGCCGAGCGGGCCGGCGTGCGCGATGATCACGCCACACGCCATCGCCAGGCGAAGGACGCCAAAGGCGTTGTGCTGGGCGGAGTATCTGCCCTGCAACGTCGTGGAACGCTGCCCGTTCACCTTGGCCTGCACCTGACGACTCCTCTGATCACTGAACTGTTCGGACGACAGATCGGAGCGCTGCCGATCGATGTGCCAATTATCA
This sequence comes from Micromonospora sp. NPDC007208, assembly GCF_042869175.1. Classification (NCBI taxonomy): domain Bacteria; kingdom Bacillati; phylum Actinomycetota; class Actinomycetes; order Micromonosporales; family Micromonosporaceae; genus Micromonospora; species Micromonospora sp. NPDC007208. The sequence continues at coordinate 341,543 of NZ_JBIAFG010000001.1, forward strand.
GTGGGTTAGGGAGCTTTGTCCGGATAACGGGATGATTGTCCAGGTTGCTCGGAGTCAGCTGACGGCGGCGGCGGTGCGGCGACGCTGCACGACCCGACGGGCCGGTACGTTCAGGAGCCCCGCCAGGGCGACGACCGAACGGTCACTCGCCCGCCCGTCACCGAACGGCGAGCCGACGACGGCGGCCCGTCCGCTGGCCAGGTGGCGGAGCCCGGCCGACAGGAGCCGTTCGGGGTCGGTGCCCACCAACTCGCCGCGGCCCGGCGTCAGGGCCTCCGGACGTTCCGTGGTGTCCCGGGTGACCAGCAACGGCACCCCCAGGGTGGCTGCCTCCTCCTGGAGCCCGCCCGAGTCGGTGACGACCAGGTCGGCCGCCCGCAGCAGGCCGACCATCTGGGGATAGGGCAGTGGTGGGGTGACCCGGGCGTTGGTGACGCCGGCGAGGCCCGTGGTGACCTCCGCACTGAGCTGCGGGTTCGGGTGGGTGACCATCACGATCTGGACGTCGGGGCGCGCTCGCGCCAGGCGGCGGAGGCCGTCCACAGTGGCAGCCACTCCGTGGCCCCAGTTCTCCCGTCGGTGCACCGTGGCCACCACCAGCTTGCGGTCCGGTTCGACCCAGTCCGGTGCCTGGGCCACGCCGCGCTCGACGAGGTCGTGAAGGGCGTCCACGACGGTGTTGCCGGTCACCACGATCGCGCCGGAGCGGATGCCCTCACCGATGAGGTTCGCCCGGGCCGCCCGGGTTGGCGCCAGGTGCAGCGCGGCGATCCGGGCGAGCATGGCCCGGTTGGCCTCCTCCGGAAACGGCCGGTCCAGGTCGTTGGTCCGCAGTCCGGCCTCCAGGTGGACGACCGGGACATGCCGCCAGAACGCGGCCGTCCCGCCGGCCAGGGCGGTCGTGGTGTCCCCTTGCACCACGACCGCCGCTGGACGGTGGTGTGTGAGCAACTCGTCGATTCCCGTGATCAGTGCCGCCGCCAGTTCGGCGAGCGAGCCGGTGCGCCGTTCTGGGCGCATGCTCACCTCCGGGCGGAGGCCGAACGGGGCGAGTGCCTCGGCGACGCGTCCCGGCTGTTGACCGGTGTCCGCCACCCGTACCGTGAACCTCGGATCATCGAGGAGACGGCGGATCAGAGGCGCGGTCTTCACTCCCTCCGGCCTGGTGCCGGCCAGGATCAGGACCTCTCGCGGTGTCGACCTGCTCGCACACATGTCGGGGTCAGCTCCTGGCAGCCGCGCGGCGACGCCGGTAGAGCGAGAACCCGCCGGTGGTGCCGGCCACGAGCGCGCCGATACCGAGCGCGAGCGGCGCCCCGGCGAGCGGGATCACCGGAATGGGGGGCGCGACCGCGTTGGCCCCGCAGCTCGACGTGCCGATGGTGACCCCGGCCAGCGCTCCACCGAGCGCCGTCAGGTTCAGCGCCGTCACGGTGAGCTGACCCACGCCGGAGCTGCTCTGGCCGTTGAGGGTCAGGTCGATCACGCCCGGCACGCTCAGGCCGGTGTTCGGCGCCGGATTGACCGGCAGGCTGAGCAGGGTCGTGTCGACACCCAGGATCGTCGAGACGATCCGGGCGTTGACCAGGCTCGCGGTGCCCGTCGCCGACGGGCTGCTGGTGGCGGTGCACGACGAGTAGATGGCGTCGGCGACAAGTGAGATCGTGGCGAGACCGCTGGTCCCGAGGGTCAGCGTCACCGCGGCGCCCGGCGTGACGAGGCACGATCCGCCGGGACCGATGGTGATCGAGCCGCCGGTGCCGAGCACACCGGCGCAGGCCGCCGACGTGCCGTCGTTGAACGCCCGGACGCTCTGGCCCAGCACGCCGGCCGTGATGACGGTCTGCCCGCCGAGCACGGCCAGCGGGGGATTCTGGTTACCGGAGATCGACTCGGTGGTGCCGTCGTTGCTGGCCGACGCGGTGCCGGAGCTGGCGATGCCACCACCGAGCAGGCTGATCTGTAGCGCCGAGGCGGAGGACTGGGAGGTGTCGGCCATCGCCGGTGAGGCCGCCAGGACGACCATGGCGAGGCCACCGGCCAGCACCGCGGCGGTGCGGGCGAGGCCGGATCTAACTCGTGGCATAGATGTCTACTTTCTGGTGTGGGCGATTGCGGGGCGGTCTGTGGTGGGGGTGGTGGGGGTGGTGGGGGTGGTGAGATGTGTGAGGTGACTCAGGTGCCGGGGTGGTCGGATCGACCGTGGCCCGTCGCCGCGGCCCGACCGACGTGTGGGTTGGGCCCGGCGTGGCTGGGCTGGCACGGCGGCCCGACCCACGGCCGGCACGCCGACGGCCACCCGGCCCACGGCCCGAGCCGCAGTCGGCTGGGGCGCCGGGTCGGCGGCGCGGGCGGTCTTCTGCCAGTCCGTGCGGGCCGTCACCATGCGGGCGAAGGCCAACCAGACCGCCAGCGACTGGGCGTAGCTGTACAGCCAGTGGCAGACCCCGAGCAGCAGGGCCTTGGGAATCGACAGCTGCGGCTCACAACGGATCCGGTAGACGATGCCCCACAGGGCGAACGGTCCGATGCCGAAGACGAGCACCAGCGGGGGTACGCCCCAACCACCACTGCTCCACCAGCCGCGCAGCCCACCCATGGTGTTGTCGATGTAGTAGGACATCACCACCAGGCAGGCGACGTAGATCGGTGTGCCGAGCAGTTGGGTCCACGGCGCGGCCAGGAAGTGGGCGATCTCCAGGGTGGCCGAATTGCGGATTCGCGGCGAGCGCAGCACCTTGCCGAGGTAGCGGCCACACTGCATCGACCCCTGGGCCCACCGGGTGCGCTGCCGCACCAGCGGGCGGATCCGGGTCAACGCCTCCTGGGCCACCCAGCTCTCCGAGCAGTACTCGGTGCGCCCGCCGGCCAGCAGGATGTGCAGGCCCAGCTCGAAGTCCTCCAGGAGGGCGCCGTGCCACGGTGTGCCGTGCTGGTCGGCGATCTCGTTGAGCAGGGACAGTCGGGTGAACTGCCCGTTGCCGCCCATCGCCACGCTGCCGGTGCGCCGTCGCAGCGACTGCATGGCCGCGATCGGGGCGCGGAACTCCATGTCCTGTAGCCGGATCAGTAGCCGTCCCCAGCGACTGACCTCAGTCGTCGGGGCGTACCGGCGCGGCGCGCACTGGAGCATCCGCACCTCCACCTGTACGGCGCCGACCTCGGTCGAGCCGAAGTACTGACGGCCGGAGAGGGCGACGGGACCCTGCGGGTCGAGTCGGCTGTCCGCGTCCAGCACGCCGACGATCACCCGGGTACGGTCCGCGTCGGCGGGCAACGACTGCTCGATGCGTCGCCAGGCGGCGTTGAGCGCGGCGCCCTTGCCCTGCCGGGCGTCCGGCAGTTGACGCCGGACCACGTGCACCCGCGGCTGGTCGGCGAAGGCCGCCAGCTCGGCCAGCGTGCCGTCGTCGGACGCGTCGTCGACGCACCAGACGGTCGCCTGCGGGAAGTCGCACAGCAGACGCCGCACGGTGTCGCCGACGACCGACGCCTCGTTGCGGCACGGCACGATGATGTGCCAGTCGAAGCCGTCCGGGCTGCCGCCCCGACTACGCCCGCTCTTCAGGTGGAACACCAGGATGCTCAGCACGTACGCGCAGAAGCTGACGCACAGCAGGAACGCCGCGGTGTTGAGCAGGGCGAGGGACTGCGTCTCAGTGGACACCGGCGACCGTCCCGGAGATCCGCTTGGTCCGGCTGACCAGGACCACGAACAGGATCGTGACGGCGATCAGGCCGGCGGTCGTGATCACTGAGCCGATCAGCACATGGCTGCGTTCGTAGCCCAGCTTGAAGCCCCAGGTCTGCATCGAGACCACCACGGCGCCGAGGCGGACCTGGTTCACCGTGACCAGCAGCACGACTGCCGCCGCCAGGGCGTTCAGTCCACGCGTCAGTGAGATGCGGCGGAACCCGATCAACGTCGACGCGAGCACGATCGGCGGGATCAGCAACATGGCGACCGAGCAGCCGCTGGAGACCATGAAGCCGACCCAGCGCTCGTCCAGTGGAAAGATCACGGCCGCGCCGATGGACTTGGTGTCCGCCAACCCGACGGCGTTGACGAGATGAGCGTTCAGCCACGCCTCCGCGCTGGCGATGTCGTGCCACCGCCAGAGCATGGCGACGGCGGTGGCGACTCCGATCAGGCCACCTGCGCTGGCGCTCAGCCACGACCCGCGTCGGGAACCGGTCATCGCTCGCGGCCCAACATGGCTACGAGCCACAGTGCCAGACCCAGCACGACCAGCCCGACGCCGACAAGCAACCAGGATTGAACGGCAACTCCGGTGGCCGCAAGGCCACCTCCGATGTGTGGCCCCTTGGTGGGTACTCCGTACATGGCGACTCTCCCTCGCTCACTCGAAGGCCAGAATCGCACCGACGAATCGGGCAAAGAGGATAAAGCGGCATAGAAACCCTAAAGAGTGATTAAATGCTTCACGGGTGGGGTGGACGGGTTGCATCCCTTGCCCCGCAACAGGTTCAGCGTCCCGAGAGTTCGTGCAGAGGTGGTCAAGATGGTGACCGGTATCCCCGGCCGCACGGTCACGCCGGCGCCGTTGAGGTGGCGGGCGTTGGCGGGCTGGAAGAAGGCGGGCCTCGCCCTGCTCCTGGTGTTCGGCGTGCTCTGCGCGGGTCTCGTCACCGTCGGCTTCGGCCTGAAGCACCGGTACGAGAGCCGGGTGCAGCGCGAGGACATCCTCGGCCAGGGCACCCACGACGAGCGCCGGTGGGAGTCGGGACCGCTGAACCTCCTGCTGCTCGGGTCGGACTCCCGCGACGGCGAGCCGGACCAGGCCCTCTACCCCGGGCAGCGGTCGGACACCATCATGCTGGTGCACGTCAACGCCGCGCGGGAGGCGGCCACCCTCGTCTCCATCCCCCGGGACAGTTACGTCGACGTGCCCGCGGCGGGGCAGGTCTGGGCCGGTGGCCCCAACAAGATCAATGCCGCGTTCGCGTTCGGCGGGGCCGCGTTGGCCGCCGAGACGGTCGCCAAGCTCACCGGGCTTCCACTCGACGGCGTGCTGGTGGCCAACTTCGCCGCCGTCCGCAAGCTCGTGGACGCGGTGGAGGGGGTCAACGTCTGCCTGCCGTACACCGTCAAGTCCTCGGACACCGGCGTCACCTGGCCCGCGGGCTGCCACGACCTGGACGGCAAGGCGGCCGACGACCTGATGCGGCAGCGGCACGGCGTGCCCGGCGGCGACTTCGGCCGCATCTACGACCAGCAGCTCGTGGTACGCGCCCTGGCCGAGCGGGTCACCGCGACGAGTCTGCTCACCAGCCCGACCCGACTCGACCGGGTGCTCACCACGGCGGCCGAGTCGCTGATCGTCGACCGCGACCTGAACCTGACCGACCTCGCCCTCGCGCTCCGCAAGGTGAAGCCGGAAACGGTCCAGTTCGTCACCGTCCCGTTCAGCGACGCGAACCTGCAGACCCCGGCCGGGTCCGCGGTGCGGCTGGACGAGGCCCAGGCCCCGGCGCTCTTCACCGCTCTGCGCGAGGACCGGGTGGCGCAGTGGCTCGCGGCCAACCCGCAGACACCGCCGGCCAACTGAGCCTCGACCACGGCAACGAAGACGGCGGGTGGTAGGTCCTGGGACCTCCCACCCGCCATTGCCTGGTCGGCGCGGGTCTAGCGCGACCGCCGCCAGTAGCGGCAGGTCCAGTCCACCTGGTGCAGCTCGTCCACGATGCCGTGCTCGGCGCGGAAGTCGTCGACGGCCTGCTTGCAGCCGCGTACCGCGTGGTAGTCGTCGATGATGACGTAACCCCCGACGGACAGCTTCGGGTAGAGCGAGCGCAGCGCCACCATCGTCGAGTCGTAGAGGTCCCCGTCGAGACGCATCACCGAGATCTGCTCCACCGGCGCGGTCGGCAGGGTGTCCGAGAACCAGCCCTTGAGGAACCGGACCTGGTCGTCGAGCAGCCCGTACCGCTCGAAGTTCGCCTTCACCTGCTCCAACGACACCGCCAGGAAGGGCACCTGCCAGAGCGCGTCCTCGACGTCCTCGACCCGGTGGGCAGCCGGCTTCGGCAGGCCGCGGAACGAGTCCGCGACCCACACCGTCCGGTCCCGGTCGCCGTAGGCGCGCAGCATCCCGCGCATGAAGATGACCGCCCCGCCCCGCCACACGCCGGTCTCGATCAGGTCACCGGGTACGCCCCGCTCCAACACGTCCTTGACGCATCGCTCCAGGTTGTCCAGCCGGCGCAGCCCGATCATGGTCTCGGCCTCCGGCGGCCAGTCCCGACCGGTGGCCCGCGCCTCTTCGTCGAAGGGGAACTGGAGCACCAGCTCCAGGCCCTTGCGTCGCAGCAGGTGCCGGCCCCGCTGGAGGATCCGCCCGTGCAGGGACCCCTGGCGCGGCTGGTAGGGCATCCACGTCTCGCGGAAGACGTACCGGGTCAGCGCCTTCTTGAGCAGGTCGCAGTAGAGGGCGCGGGGGTCGTCCAGCGACGGCCCGGACGTCTGTGTCGGTACCAACATCTCACTCATCGGCCTATCTCCTTGTCAGTGTCGTTCGTGGCCAGCTGGGCGGGCGGCCCGTCGCGGACGGGCCGCCGATAGTCGTCAGCCCCAGCGATCGGCGTCGCCGACGGATACCGCCCGCCGCAGGACGACCGGCCCGGTGGAGGGTTGTTCGGCACTCGACCGGCCGGCGGCCAGCAGTTCCTGCCCGAAGTGCGGCCAGCAATCCGTGAGGTTGGCCGTCGAGGCGTCCGGGGACGACTTCGGCGCCGCCGCCTCCGCCACCGGTGACCGCCAGGCCGACTCGGGCCGAGCCAACGGTCGACCGAGAACACCTCCCACGGCGGGAGCGCCGCCCCAGGCCGGAGCCGTGGGCTCGGGCTGGGCGGTGGCCGTCGGGACCTGCTCGGGCCGGTCCGGGACGTCCGTCACCCGCGGGTTCGGCTGGGTGATGGCATCCTCGATCCGGGTCGGCTCGGCCGACGCCTCGGCGGGCGGCGCCATCGTGCCCACCGGGGTGCGCTCGGCCGTCGTACTCTCGGCCGAATGACGCTCGACCGGGGCGCTCTCGGCCGGCTTGCGCTCGACGGACTTACGCTCGACAGTCGTGCCCTCGACGGTCCGGCCGGCCGGCTCACCAGAGCTGTTGCTCTGTCGGCGGTGCCGTCCGGGTGGCCCGGACTTGTCCTCGACCAGGGCGCTGACCAGCTCACGGATGACCGCGCCCTGAGCGCCCGCCTTCGTCGCCGGCAGCACCAGGGCGTCCTGGGCCGCGCCCGGCACCAGGGCCGGTTGCTCGCTGCTCGGCCGGTGGTCCGTACGGGACACCGCCCCGATCACCACGACACCGGCCAACGGAAGCCCGAGCTGTTGCACGAGCCGGGCCGCCCGGGTGCTGTCGTCCAGGTTCGTCCGGCCGGCGCGGACGACCAGCAGCACGCCGTCCGCGTGCTGGGCGAACGCCGAGATCTCCCGTCCGGCCAGGATCGGCGGCGCGTGGACGATCACGCAGTCCTCGTCCTCGCCCAGCGCGTTGAGCAGCCCACCCAGCTCGTGCAGGGCCTCCGTGTCGGCGCCCTCGCGGGGCTCGGCCGGCAGCACGGTCAGGGTGGGGAAGTCGACCAGGCGCACCGGCGGGCGCTTCTGGGTCAGCACCTGCTGCCAGGTGTGCGGCGCCTCCGGAAAGTGGCCCGACAGCACCGGGTCCCGTACCGCCCCGTCCACAAGCGTGGCCCGGCAGTGCTCGTCGGCCATGCCGAGACCGAGCAGGGCGGTCACCAACGCCTTGCCGTCGTCGTCGTGTGCGCTGGTGACCAGCAGCCGTCGACGGGGCAGGGGAGCGGTGAGCACACTGAGCGTCGAGATCGTGGCGCGTACCGCGTCGGCGACGTCGGTGCGGGCGTAGAGCGCGGCGGCGTGGTGGCGGGCGAATCGGCGCGGCAGCTTCGGCAGCACGCCGATCACCGGGAGGCCCAGGCGCGCCTCGATCTGGCCGATGTCGCGCAGCCGGCTGTCGAACCGGTCGCGCAGGATGGTCGCGCCCCAGCCGGCCAGCAGCCCGGCCAGTGCCCCGAGCACGCCGTTCAGCAGCGGCTTCGGGAAGGCCGGTCGTGCCGGCGGGCTGGCGGTGTCGAGAACCCGGGCGTTGATGCTTGTGGAGCCGCCCATGTCCAGCCGGCCCAGCTGTTGACTGACGGCGCGGGAGGCGGCGTTCGCGATCGCGGCGGCCTGCGTACCGGTGCCGGCGCTGGCGTGCACGGTGATGATCTGGAGACCGAGTTCGTACTCGCCGCTGACGTGCCCCAGTACCGCCCGTTCGGGCAGTTGCAGCGACCGTGCCGCCTCCAGCGCGACCTCCCGGGACCCGACCAGTCGGGCGATGGTGGGCGTGAGGTTCTGCGCGAGGGCCAGATCCACCGGTCGGTCCTCGTCGGTCTGCTCGGCGCTCACCAGCACCGAGGCCTCCGCCTCGTAGCGCGCCGGAAGGAGCTGGGTCACTCCCTGGGCGGCGGCCAGGCCCGCGCACAGGCCGAGCAGCGGTACGCCCACCCGGCGCCAGGAGGCACCGAGCAGACCTTTGACATCTATCGACGCGCTCATCAGGCGATCGCCTCTCTGGTTGGGTGCCCGGCCTCGGCGGGCGATGTGCGGAGGGACCGGGCCGGGGACCGCAGTCCCCGCCAGGTCGTGCAGAGGGTCTCGGCGATGCGGTCCCAGCCGAACTCGGCGCCGGCGCGGGCCAACCCCCGGTTGGCCAACTGGCCGGCGAGTGCCGGGTCGTCGCGCAGTCGCGCGAGGCGGGCGGCGAGCGCGGGCACGTCGCCGGCCGGGAAGACGAGACCGGCGTCGCCCACCACGTACGGGATTTCGCCGACGTCGCTGCCCACGACGGGTACGCCACAGGCCATCGCCTCGACCAGTACCCGGCCGAACTGCTCGCGCAGCGGAATGCCGATCCACGGCAGGGTGTTGCGCTGCACCACCTCGACCGACGGCATCGCCAACACGTCCATGTCGTTGAGCAGAGTGGGCAGCTCGGCGTGCCCGGCCCAGCCGTGCCGGTGCACCCGGCCCGGCCGGCGCGCGGCGGCCCGCGCGATCTCGTCGCCGAGGCTGCCGTCGCCGACCAGCGACACGTCGCAGTCGATCAGCTCGGCGGCGCGCAGCAGGTCGACCACGCCCTTGTGCGGCTCGAACCGCCCGACGAGCCCGACCGTGAACGGGCGCGCGGCCGGATCGGTGGGCAGTGGCCGGAACATCCGGGTGTCCACGCCGAGCGGCACGATGGTGGCCGGGCCCCGGTAACCCTTGACCCGCAGCACGTTCAGCGCCGCGGGCGTGATCGGGAAGGCGTGGTCGACGGACAGGTAGGACTGCCGCTCGATGCGGGGGAACGGCACCGGAAACCGGGTGACCACGTTCTGCGCGGCGTACAACGTGGTGGGCACCCCGGCCCAACAGCGTTGCCGCAGCCGCAGGGCCTGCCAGGTGGTCAGGTACGCGGCCTCGCCGATGACGTGCAGGATGTCCGGGCGGGCGGTGGTCACGTCGTGCTGGCCGGGCAGCCGGAACAGCACCGAGGCCATGTGCCCGGTCAACGACTCACCGAGCAGGTGCGGAACGACGTGGTACCGCAGCCGGTGGTGTCGGCGGGCCAGCCGGGCCAGTTCGCGTCGGGTCGCCGGGGACACGTCCGCGGCGAGCACGGTGAGCGTGACGTCCGGTTGTTCGCACAAAGCGTCGAACAGGTCCGTCCAGTGTTCGGTGCGCTTGCCGACGACCGTTGTCAGGACGTGCATCACGCTCCTCCTCTCGTTTCAGGTCGGGTGACCGCGATTCGGCCGACGCGGGTCCAGGCCCGCAGCCGGGCCGTCCCGGCTCGGGGTTGCAGGGGCATCCGCGCCCCGGCCAGTCCGATACCGATCAGCGCGCGCAGCAGCACCACGCCGCGTACGGCGCGCAGGGTGCCGGCTCGGTGGCGGGCGAAGTACCGCAGCATGCTGCGGTACAGGTGGGGCCAGATCCAGGCCGGGTCGGAGCTGCTCGCCCCGCCGGTGTGCACGGCGGTCACCGAGGGCACGTACAGCACCTCGGCGCCGCGCCGGGCCGCCTGGAGGCACAGCTCCTCGTCCTCGTAGTACAGGAAGTAGCCCTCGTCGAGGCCGCCGACCGCCACGAACAGCTCGCGACGCACCGCCAGGCAGGCACCGGAGAGCCAGTCCACCGCCACCGGTTGCGCTCCGCGCACACACGCGTCGTACGCGGCCCGGCGCTGCCGGCCACTGAGCAGCCGCCGTAGCGAGACCGGCACCAGCGCCCCACCGAACCGGCTGGCCAGCACCGTGACGAGGGATTCGAACCGGTGGGCGCTGATCGCGACCCGGCCGTGCGCGTCGATGAGCCGTGGTCCCGCGATGCCCACCGACGGTCGGTCGCGCAGAACCCGGACCAGTTCCGCCACCGTGCCGGGGGTGACCACGCAGTCCGGGTTGACCAGGAGCACCACGTCGGTGTCGACCCCGGCGGCGGCCCGGTTCACGGCGGTGGCGAACCCGCTGTTCGTGGGGCTGGCGAGGACCGTCACCTCCGGGAAGCGGCGCCGGACGAGGTCGACCGTGCCGTCGGTGGAGGCGTTGTCCACCAACCGCACCGGCACCTGCGCCTGCCGCAGCGCGGTCAGGGCGGCGACGATCTGTCGCTCCGAGTTGTGGGTGACCACCACGGCGGTGGCGTCGGCCACGCTCATGCCGGCACCTCCGTTCGGGCCAGGGCGCCGCGCGGCAGCGGCGGCCGGACGGGTCGCCGCAGCCGCGCTCCCTCGTGGTGTGCGGTGAGGAGGGTCAGCGCCGGCAGCAGGCCCAGCTCCCAGTGCCCGTCGGTCGGCGCCGCGAAGAGGGCGGCGGCCAGGAAACCGCAGGACAGCGCCGCGAACGGCAGGGCTATCCCGTCCCGACCGCGCAGGCCGACGCGGATGCTGCGCAGGATCGGCCAGAGAACCAGCAGGAGCCCGACCAGCCCGAGGTTGGCCAGCACGGTGACGTAGAAGGCGTGGTACACCGGCCCGACGTCGGTGAACGTGAACCCGGACAGGTAGATGTCCGGCGTGGTCTGCCCGAGGCCGGCCCCGACCAGCGGCTGGTCGGCGAAGACGCCCAGGCCCACCTCGGACTCCACCCCGCGGTAACCGGCGGACTGCTCGAACCCCTTGGTGATCTCGCCGGCCCGCTCCCGTACCCCCGGTTGCAGGGCGAGGATCGCCGCCACCGCGACCGCGACTGCGGCGGTGGCGGCCAGGCCGGTCCGGACCGTGCGACCGCCGCGAACGAGCATGATCAGCGCGGTCAGCGCGGCGGCGAGCCAGATCCCCCGGTACGACGCGAGGAGCACGTCGACGGCGAAGAACCCGCCGAGCAGGAGGGCGCCCGCTCGACGCCAGCCCCGCACCCGGCCGGCGATCCAGATCAGCGCGGGAATGGCCATCAGGGTGATGAGCCCGCCGTGCCGCCCCGGCGCCGCGACCGAGATGGCGGTGAAGATCCCCGCCAGCACCACGTACAGGATGCCGGCGGCCAGGATCCGACGGGTCGTGGTGAGGGTGTACGTGGCGACGAAGAAGTACACCGGGATCGTGGCCACCTGGTACGCGGCGACCAGCACCTCCGCCGGGAGGTTGCCGACGGCCAGCCCGTAGGTGGCCGCCACCACGGTCAACCCGACCAGGAGCAGCATCCCCACGTCGGCGACGGTGCGTCGGCCGCTCGTCTCCACCCCCAACCAGTGGCGCACGGCCAGCGCGGCGCCGCCAGCGGCGAGCAGCAGGACCTTCACCGCGATGTAGCCGCGCACGTCACCGCCGCTGAGCAGGGCGCCGACCACGGCCCCGCCGATGACGCCGACGGGCAGCACGGCCCAGGGCCAGAGCAGAAACGCACCGAAACACAGCACTCCGATGGCGGCGGCCAGGCCGACCGGTCCGGGTAGCAGGGTGACCACGGTGACCACACCGCCCAGCGCGGCGCCGGCGAGCACCACACCGGGCGCGACGATCGGCACTCTCATCGCGGCAACCCCGCCAACAGGGAACGCAGCTGGACGCCCCGTACCGACCAGCTGTTGCGGGTGGCGACCTGCCGGCGTCGGGCGGCGTCGTCCGGCGCGCTCGCGCGCTCCAGCGCGTCGGCCAGCGCCGCGGCGAAGCTCGGCGGGTCGGCGGCGAGGGCGATGGTGTCGGACAGCCCGAGAAGCGCCGGCAGCGGTGTCGCGACGACGGGCTTGCCGAGGGCCAGGTACTCGTAGCACTTCTTCGGGTGCACGTAGTCGATCAGCCCGCCCACCCGGTAGGGAATGATGGTGACGTCGCAGGCGCGCAGGATGCGCGGGACGTCCGCGAAGCCGACGGCGTCGACCAGCTCCACGTTGGACAGCCCGGTGAGCGGGGCGCGGCCGGCCCGGGTGGACGGACCGATCAGCACGAACGTCCACTCGGGGTGGGCCCGCGCCACCGCGGCGACCAGATCCGCGTCGAACGCCCGGGTGTCGACCGCCCCGCTGTAGCCGATCAGTGGTCGGCGTAGGCCCAGCAACCAGGGCGCGACCGGGCCGTCCGGTGAGAAGCGGTCCGGGTCGCAGCCGTTGGCCAGCACCACCGGTGCCGGGTCGGAGGCGGGCATCCGCTCCGGTAGCGCGGTGGAGGAGGCGAGGACGAGGTCGGCGGCGCCGACGGCGGAGCGCAGCGCACGGCGCAGGTGCCAACGGTTCCAGGGTCGGGTGAACGTCCAGTCCAGGTCGGTGGCGTCGTAGACGACTGCGGACGCGTCCAGCCGGGCGGCGACCGGCGCGGCCAGGTCCTCGTCCAGCCACAGCAGTCGTACGGACGCCGCCCGCCGCCGGAACCACCGGCGCAGCACGCGCGCGGCGAGCCAGCGGTTGGCACGGTTGACCGGGGGCAGGTGCCGGCCGAACGGCAGCAGCGCTGGCCCGGCACACTGCCACAGACCGTCGGCCACCTGCCGGATCTGCACCCGCCAGCGCGGGAGGTGCCCGGCCGGGTCGACGAAGAGCACCCGGTGGTCGACGGTCAGCTCGCGGGCCAGCGCGTGCTGCCGGTGGGCGCCGTTCGCCCACGGTGTGCCGCTGAAGATGACCACCCAGTCGCTGTCGTCGGCGGGCGGGACGACCGTTGCGGCCGCCGGTTGCCGAGTCGTCTGCTCAGCCACGGCCCGACCACTCCATCGGCCGTGCCGTTCCGGCGGGCAGGACCTCGTCCTCGCCGAGGCGGCCGAGCACCGGGCGGGCGCGCTCGTCGTCGAGTCGTAGCAGGCGGGCGCCGGCGTGCCGGTCCAGAAAGCCCCGCAACGCGCCGGCCGCGATCCGCCGGTTGATCCAGTTGACCAGCGGTACCGAGTCACCCAACGGCAGCGCGGTCGGTGCGACGGCGTGCCAGGCCGCCGAGCCGATCGGCGTCACCTCGCACCGCCAGCGCGGTTGGCGTCCCGGCGGGTCGACGACGAGCAACCGTTGCCCGGGTGCCAGCTGCCCCAGCACCGCCGAATGCCCGTCGACGGACCATCGGGTTCGGCTGAACAGGACCACCCAGTCGCGGGTGTCACCGTCGGGCAGCGGGCCGACGTCGCCGCGCAGCGCGGCGAGCAGGTCGCCCAGGCCCAGCTGTACGGATCGACCGAAGAGCCGCTTGACCAGGTGGTCGGCGAGCAGCGCGGCCCGGAACACCGGCAACCGGTACCGGGGCTGGGTCATCCGCAGATATCCGACCAGGCTGCCCAGCAGGTGTCGGAAGCGGATGGTCGGCCCGAGCAGCCGGCAGGACGCGCCCCGGCCGTGCGTCACCACCGCGTCCGGGAGCATCCACAGCTCGTGCCCGGCCTGGTCGAGCTGCCGCGCGAGGACCGCGTCGTTCCAGTAGACGGGGAACGTCTCGTCGAAGATGGTCTGCTGTCCGAGCACCTCGCGGCGCAGCAGCATGCAGCTGCCCGAGGCGAGTCGCCGGGGACGGCTGAAGTCCTCGCCCCGCATCTGGAACCGGTGCAGCGCCTGGCGGAACCCGGGCAGTCGGCGCAGCGCGGTCACCAGGGCGATGGTGGCGGTGAAGCTGGGCTGTTGGACGTAGTGCTGCTGGAAGCTGCCGTCCGGGTTGAGGTAGAGCGGGCTGACCCCGGCCACGTCCGGCCGCTCCCGCAGGTGGTCGACCATCCGGGACAGCGCGCCCGAGTGGAACCGGATGTCGCTGTTGAGCAGCAGGATCAGCCGCCCGTTCGCCCGGCGGTACGCCTGGTTCACGGCGGCGGCGAACCCGGTGTTGTGGTTGTTGCGGATCAGTCGGACCCGGGGTTGGTCGGCGAGCAGGTCGGCCGAGCCGTCGGACGAGCCGTTGTCGACGGCCACCACCTCGTAGTCCAGCTCGGGGTCGACGGTCGCCGCCAGCGACTCCAGGCACTGCCGGGTCTGCTCGCGGGTGTTCCAGCTGACCAGCAGCACCGACAGCAACGGAGCGCCCATCACGACACCGCCCGGTCGTCGCGGCGGGCGAAGATCCGCAGCAGGTCGCCGAGCTGTGGGTGCGTCACCCGGGGCGAGCGGCTGGCGGCGACATCGGCGACCAGCAGGTTGCGCGCGTTGCGCAGTCGCGCCGCCGGTTGCCAGTAGAAGCGGGAGAAGACCGTGTCGTGGGAGATCACCCGGAACCCGGACTCCACCAGCATCCGGCTCAGCGTGTCCGGCGTGAAGTGCCAGCGGTGGTACGCGGGAGCGATCGCGGGCCAGTCGGTGCCGAGTCGGTGGGCGGCGGCCGAGGCGATGTTGGGTACCTCGAGGGCGAGCCAACCGTTGGGGGTGAGGGCGGTGTGGGCGGCGCGGAGGAAGGCGCGGGGGTCTTCGACGTGTTCGAGGACGTGGAAGGCGCAGACGACGTCGGCGGTGAGGGTGGGTGCGATGGTTTCGAAGTAGCCCTGGCGTACGGGCATGTGCAGGTGGTCGCGGGCGAAGCTGGCGGCGGCGTGGCTGACCTCGATGCCGCTGACGTCGATGCCGGCCTGGTGGGCGGCTTCGAGGAAGTAGCCCCCGGCACAGCCGGCTTCGAGCAGGACGGTGGGACGGACGCCGGACAGCAGCCAGCGCAGCCGCCGGCTCGCCTCGAACCGGCGCTGACCGGCGGAGGCGAAGTAGTCCTGGTACCCGTCCGTCGTGTAGTACGCCTCGTCGTAGAGGTCCTCCGGGGCCGGGGCGGTGCCGGCGGTCCAGACGAAACCGCAGTCCGGGCAGCTCCACAGCAGGTCGCCGAGGGTCGGCGAGTGCCCACCGGCGCGGCCGCAGAGCTGGCAGCGGACCAGCTCGATCCCATCGAGTTTCATCAGGTACTCCGTCTGGTTCGTGGCGCCCGGGCGATCACCCGGAGTAGGTCGCCGAGGCGTGGGTGGGTCAGCCGCGGTGAGCGGAGCCCGACCACGTCGGCGGGGAGCAGGTGTCGTGCGTGCCGCAGTCGGTAGGCCAGCGGCATGTAGTAGCGGAAGACCGTGGTGTCCTGCCGGACCACCTCGAAGCCGAGGTCGGTCACCAGCCGGACCAGGGTGTCGGGGGTGAAGTGCCAACGGTGGTAGCGCGGTTGCAGGCCCGGCCAGTCGGCACCGAGTCGGTGGGCGGCGGCGGAGGCGATGTTGGGCACTTCGAGGACGAGCCAGCCGCCGGGGGTGAGGGCGGTGTGGGCGGCGTGCAGGAAGGCGCGGGGGTCTTCGACGTGTTCGAGGACGTGGAAGGCGCAGACGACGTCGGCGGTGAGGGTGGGTGCGATGGTTTCGAAGTAGCCCTGGCGTACGGGCATGTGCAGGTGGTCGCGGGCGAAGCTGGCGGCGGCGTGGCTGACCTCGATGCCGCTGGCGGTGATGCCAGCGCGGTGCGCCGCTTCGAGGAAGTAACCACCGGCGGGACCGGCTTCGAGCAGCACGGTGGGGCGGACGGTGGAGAGCAGCCAGCGCAGCCGGCGCCGTGCCTCGAACCGGCGTGGCGCGGCCCGGAAGTAGTCGTCGTAGCCGCCGTCGGTGAAGTAGTCCTCGTCGTAGCGCCCGTCCTCGGCGGCCTGCTCCTGCGCGGTCCAGCTGAAGCCGCAGCCTTCGCACCGGCGCAGCAGCCCGCCGAGTCGGGGCAGGTGGGCCTGCCGTGGCCCACACAGCACGCACCGCGCGGTGCGGTGGTCGACGCTCATCGCGGACCGCCCGTGCTCGGCGACAGCACGGCCGTCGGTGCCCGCAGCAGCCGGTGCAGCCGTATCCGGTCGCTCGCGCCGACGTGTCCGCCGGCGACCAGCAGCGTGCCGGCGACGAGCAGGGTCAGACCCGCCCGGGTGGACACCGCGAGGGCGGCGTCGAGTCGTCCCGGGCCGTCCGGCAGGTACTGGCTGGCCGCCGCGGTGACCAACCCGGCCGCGACGGCCGCGGCGAGCGGCGGCCAGATCACCCGCGCCAGCGGGGCCAGCGGCCGGGCCGTGGCGGTGTGGAAGTAGACCAGGAAGTACCCGGTGCTGAGCACCACCGCCAGCGCGGTCGACAGCGGTACGCCGAGCGGCCCGCACAGCAGCAGCATCGGCACGGTGAGGGCCAGGTTGAGGACGACGGAGAGCAGCACGTACCGCGTCTCCAACCCGGGCCGGCCCTCGGCGCGAGCGGCGATCGTCGCCGCCCCGCTGATCAGGTTGAGGGCGTACGCGGGCGCCAGGATCATGATGTTCGCCGCGGCCCAGGGGACCTGGTGACCCAGCCACAGCCGGACCAGCGGGTCGGCGCCGACCATCAGGGCCGCGGTGGCCGGGGCGAGGAACAGCGCGAGGTACCGGGTGGCGGCCAGGTAGAACCGGTCCAGCCAGCCGGTTCCCAGGGTCACCGTGCGGGCGACCGCCGCGGGGAACAGCACGATGAGGGCGAAACCCGGGGGGAGGCGGAGCAGGTTGAGCAGGCGACCGCCCAGGTCGAAGCCGCCGGCCACGGCGGGGCCGAAGGCGCCACCGAGGACGAGGCGGTCGAGCTCCACGTTGACCATGCCGGCGCCACTGGAGACCTGCACGCGCAGGCCGTAGCCGCCAATCCGGCGGATCTCGGCCAGGTCCGTCCGCCCCCATCGTGGGGACAGGTCCGGGCACTGGCGGTGGGTCGTCGCGGCCAGCAGGAGGGTGCGGATCGCCCCGGTCGCGGCGGCCGAGGCGGCCAACGCCACCAGGCCACCGCCGAGGCGTACCACCAGGATGGTGAGGATGGCCGCGAGGATCGCGGTGCCGGCGCTGATCGCGGCGAGCGACCCGTACCGTTGGCCGCCTTCGAGCACGGCCCGCCACGGCAGCTCCACGGCACCGGCCACCAGGCCGACGACCAGCCAGAGGGTGGCCTGCCACGCCTCGTCGGCCAGGTCACCGAGGCGCAGCAGCCCGACGAGCCACGGCCAACAGGCACCGAGCACTCCCAGGGTGAGAAGGCCCAGCAGCACGGCCCAGCCCAGCCCCAGCCCGAGCAGTCGGCGCACCACGTCCCGGTCGGCCGCGTTCTCGGCCCGGGCCACCTCGCGTACCAGTGCGGAGCCGAGTCCGAGGTCGATCAGCGCGGCCATCGCCAGCAGGCCGGCGAGCACGACCCAGATCCCGAACTCCCGCGGTCCGAGCCGCTGGTAGACGACCGGGACCGAGACCAGCCCGGACACCGCCATGACCACCCGCGCGGCCAGCATGCTGGCCGTGTTGCGGGTGACCCGGGTTTCGACCGCGTGGGCCGTACTAGCCACGGGGGAACCCCCGGAACAGCTCGACGACGGTCAGTAGCAACAGGGTCAGATCGACACGCATCGAACGGCAGTTGAGGTAGAGCAGGTCACACCGGAGCTTGTCCTCGACGGTGGCCGCGTATCCGCCGGTGAGCTGCGCGATGCCGGTCAGCCCCGGCCGGATCAGGTGCCGCAGGTCGTAGTCGGGCAGCCGGTCGAAGCCGGCGATGAACTCCGGCCGTTCCGGGCGAGGCCCGACGAGGCTCATCTCGCCGCGCAACACGTTCCAGAGTTGGGGCAACTCGTCCAGCCGGGACCGTCGTAGCCAGCGCCCCAGTCGGGTGACCCGGACGTCGTCCGGAAGGGCCAGGACCGGGCCGGTGGCCTGCTCGGCGCCGACCCGCATGGTCCGGAACTTGACCACCCGGAACGGCCGGCCACCCGCGCCGACGCGTTGCTGGAGGTAGAACGGTGGGCCGGTGACCGACACGACGGCGGCGACCACCGCGATCAGCGGGATCACCACGACCGCACTGAGCAGGATCACGCTGAGGTCGAAGAGCCGCTTCAGCCGCTCGCCACGGGGGCGGCCGGTGCCGCCCGATCCCAGCCGGATCCAGGGCAGCCCACCGAAGCGCGCCATCGCGGGTGCCCGCAGCAGCCCGTAGACGGGTCGGGCCAGCACCATGATCTCGACGCCGGCACTCAGGCAACTGGTGATGATGCGGTCGTCGATGCTCTCCAGGGAGTGCTTGAGCAACAGGAGTCGAGGGCGGACGCGGGCCAGCACCCTCGCGAACTCCTCGGCGCAGGTCGGCACCGGGAGTCGGACGGCGACGTCGAACTCCTCGTCGAGGCGGTCGGGCGTGGTGGCCGCGTCGTTCGCCTCGAGCACCACCACGCGGGTCCGCCGTCGGTGCTGGTCGGGTCGGGTGGTCTGCTCGTGGCGGGCGAACAACTCCTGGAGCTGCAGCGGGATCTCCGGGCGTTGTGGCGCTTCGGAGTGCGGTGCGGTGGCGGGGTCGTGCGGGGTCGCGCTGTCGTTGCCCGGCACCGGAGTCGAGTCCGCGGTCACGGGTCCCGGGGTCTTTCTCAACGCGCCGACCTCCTTCTCCGTCAGGTGCTTCGAGGGCATGCGGGCGAGCACCCCGGGAGTAAGCTACTAGTCACAAATGCCCCAATAGTCCCGGATAGGTAAAAACGGGACGTCTCGCGCCGAACCTCGCATATCCGACTCGTGCGTTGGATGAAACATCCGTTTAAGGGGTATTTGGTGGGTTACGGTCGTGCCCGGTCGTCCGGTGCCCGCTGAGGGCCGACAGCCCCGTCGTACCAAGGAGTTCCACATGGACCTGCCAGTTGTTGCCGTCGGTGTCGACCCGCCGACGGACCTGATTCCCGGGCGCGTGCTCGTGACCGGGGGCGCCGGCTTCATCGGCAGCCACGTGGTCGCCCGGCTGATGCTGATGGGCAGCCAGGTCCGGGTGCTCGACAACTTCTCCACCGGCCGGATCGAGAACCTGGCCGACGCCGCGTACGGCGGGCTGACCGAGGCGGACGTCGTGTCGGGTGACATCCGTACGCCGGAGGGTGTCGAGGTCATCCACCAGTGGCAGCCGGACGTGGTGGTGCACCTCGCCGCACAGCCGAGCGTTCCCGCGGCCCGTCGTTCACCCCTGTACGACGCCGACGTGAACGTGTTCGGCACCGTCAACGTGCTGGACGCCTGCGCCCGCGGCGGCGTACGGCTGGTGATCAACGCGTCCAGCAGCGCCATCTTCGGCAGCGTCGCCGCGCACGACCTGCCGGTCCGGGAGGACCATCCGATCGCTCCGGTGAGCCCGTACGGCGTCAGCAAGGCCGCCGGCGTGCACTACCTCGACTGGTACGGGCGTCAGCACGGCCTGTCGTACACCTCGATGGTGTTCGGCAATGTCTACGGGCCCCGGCAGGAGGGCAGCGACTGCGGCGTGGTGTCCCTGATGGCCGACGCGCTGCTCGGGGGTCGGCAGGTGGTGATCTACGACGACGGTACGCAGACCCGGGACTTCATTCACGTCAGCGACGTCGCCGAGGCGATCGCCGTCGCCTGTCACCAACCCGGGGTGGGTATGGTCAACATCGCGTCGGGTCGGCAGACGAGTGTGAACGAGGTGTACGACACGGTCCGGGAGGCGTCCGGCGTCGGCAACGCGGCCCGCTACGAGCCGCTGCCCTGGCCGGGGGAGGTGCGCAACATGGCGCTGGACACCAGGAAGGCGCGCGATTTGCTCGGCTGGTACCCCAAGATCGGCTTCACCGAGGGCGTACGGATGACGGTGCGCGACGCCCGACGCCGCCAGGCCGGCAGCCAGATCCTGTCGCCGGTGCGGGCGCTGGAGCGGGCCATCAGCCACTGACGGGCTAGCGCGTAATTCCCGTCATCTGATTGGTAATTTCATCGATCAGTCTAACTCTTGCGGGTCGGCATCCACTGCTGCCACGATGGCCGTCAATGCCTTCCGTCCCGAAGGAGTGGTCGTCATGGCGGTCTCCCGCCGCAGGTTCGTCACATCGGTGCTGGCCGGGTCCGCCCTCGCCACCGCCTCCACCACCGAGCTGCTCACCAGCATGTCCAGCCCCGCGCAGGCCGCCAGTCCCCCCGGGGACGTGGTCGGCAAGGTGACGGTCGGCTACCAGGGCTGGTTCAGCGCACCCGGCGACGGGGCGCCGATCGGCGGATGGTGGCACTGGAGCCGCGACCGGTTCCAGCCGCCGTCACCCGCCAACACCACGATCGTGTCCTGGCCGGACATGCGCGAGTACACGCGCACCTACCCCACCGCGTACCCCAACCTGGGCAACGGCCAGCCGGCCACCCTCTTCTCCTCGTACGACCAGCAGACTGTGGACACCCACTTCCGCTGGATGCAGGAGAACGGCTGCGACACCGCCGCGCTGCAACGGTTCAACCCGATGGGCGACGAGGGCCCGACCCGCGACGCGATGACCCAGAAGGTCCGCTCCGCCGCCGAACGCTACAGCCGCAAGTTCTACATCATGTACGACGTCACCGACTGGCTGACCTTCCAATCGGAGATCAAGACCGACTGGACGACGAAGATGGCGGCGCACACCGCGTCCTCCGCGTACGCCCGGCAGAACGGCAAACCGGTCGTCTGCATCTGGGGCTTCGGCTTCAGCGAGCCCAGCCGACCCTTCACCCCGGGCCCCTGCCTGGAGGTCATCAACTGGTTCAAGGCCCAGGGCTGCTACGTCATCGGCGGCGTGCCCACCTGGTGGCGGCAGGGCATCGAGGACTCCCGCCCCGGCTTCCTCGACGTCTACCACGCGTTCAACGCGATCTCGCCCTGGATGGTCTACCGGGCCAGGACCGTGGAGGAGCTGGACTCGTACTACAACAACGTCAACGTCGGCGACATGGCCGACTGCGCGGCGCGCGGCATCGACTACCTGCCCTGCGTGATGCCCGGCGACCTCGCCGGGGGGCACCGCAAGCACGGCGACTTCTACTGGCGGCACATCTACAACATGGTCCGGCTCGGCTCCCAGGGCCTGTACGTGTCCATGTTCGACGAGTACAACGAGGGCAACCAGATCGCCAAGACGTCCGAGACCCAGGCCACCACCCCGGCCGGGGCGAACATCCGGGCCCTGGACGAGGACGGCGTGGCCTGCTCCTCCGACTACTACCTGCGGATCACCGCCGACGGCGGCCGGATGCTCAAGGGCCAACTCGCGCTCACCGCGGTACGCCCCACACCGCCGATGGTCGGCACCCCGCCACCGGCCACCGGGAACCTGGCCGCCGGCCGACCCACCTCGGCGAGCAGCCAGGGCGGCGGGTTCCCGGCGTCGAACGCGGTGGACTCGAACGCCAGTAGTTACTGGGAGAGCGGCGGCGGCTCCTTCCCGCACTGGTGGCAGGTCGACCTCGGCGCCAGCCACCAGGTCAACAAGCTCGTGGTGCGGCTGCCCGCCGGCTGGGGAGCGCGCACCCAGACCATCACCGTGCAGGGCAGCGTCGACGGCAGTTCCTTCGCCACCATCGCCGGGGCGTCCGCGTTCGCCTTCGACCCGGCCACCGGCAACACCGTCACCCGCACGCTGACGACCACCACAGCCCGCTACGTCCGTCTCAGCATCAGCGGCAACACCGGCTGGGCGGCCGCCCAACTCGCCCAGGTCGAGGTGTACGCCGGGAGCACCGTCCCGGACAACCCGCCGACCACGCCGAGCGGCCTCACGGTCACCGGCAAGACCTCGACGAGCGTGTCCCTGGCGTGGACGGCCTCCACCGACGACACCGGGGTGACCGGCTACCAGGTGCGTCAGGGCGGCACGGTGGTCGCCACCGTCACGGGCACCACGGCGACGGTGAGCGGGCTCAGCCCGTCCACCGCGTACACCTTCACCGTCACCGCCCGAGACGCGGCCGGCAACACCTCGGCCGCGTCCACCGCGGTCACCGTCACCACGGACGCCGCGGCCAACGCGGACCTCGCCCGGGGCCGATCCACCACGGCGAGCAGTCAGGTCCAGAGCTACGCATCGGGCAACGTGGTGGACGGTGACGCGAACAGCTACTGGGAGAGCGCCAACAACGCGTTCCCGCAGT
This sequence comes from Micromonospora sp. NPDC007208, assembly GCF_042869175.1. Taxonomy (NCBI): domain Bacteria; kingdom Bacillati; phylum Actinomycetota; class Actinomycetes; order Micromonosporales; family Micromonosporaceae; genus Micromonospora; species Micromonospora sp. NPDC007208. The sequence goes on from NZ_JBIAFG010000001.1 coordinate 363,901, forward strand.
GGGTGCAGGTCGACCTGGGCGCGACGCGCACGGTCGGGCGGGTGGTGCTGAAGCTGCCCCCGGCCACCGCCTGGGCCACCCGGACGCAGACCCTCTCCGTGCAGGGCAGCACCGACGGGGGGAGCTTCAACACGCTTGTCGGGTCGGCGGGGCGGACCTTCAACCCGGCCAGCGGTAACCAGGTGACGCTCACCTTCACCGCCGCGCAGACGCGTTACGTGCGGATCTCCGTCACCGGCAACACCGGCTGGCCGGCCGGGCAACTGTCGACGCTGGAGGTCTACGCCAGCTGATTGGACGTGGGCGGCCGCCGGACGCCGACCGGCGGCCGCCCCCGCGACCGAACGCCTGCCCACCGGTGCCGACCGTTCGCATCGGGCTTCTCCGCGCACCCGCTCACATCGGTCAACGGCGTACGCGATAGCGCAGGTGAAGCACCCGGTTGCCCTGAATCACCACGTCAGGATCCTCCAACAGGTGCTGCGCGTGGACCGACCCGAAGTAGCGCTTACCGGACCCGAACACCACGGGTACGACGTCCATGCGCACCTCGTCGACCAGGCCCGCGGCAAGCACCTGGCCACCGACGTCGCCAGCGGCGACCTCGACGAGGCGGTCACCCGCGAGCTCCTGCGCCTTGGCCACGGCTGCCTCGACACCGTCGACGAAGTGGAACGGCGCCTCGGGGTCCCAGCCTTCGGGCTTCGGCCGATGCGTCACGACGACCACGTGGTCGACCCCGCCCGGAGGCTTCCCGTCCCAGCCGTCCGTCATGTCGAAGACGTCGCGGCCGACGATCGTCACCCCGATCTGGTCCCAGTACGCCCGGGTGTAGTCGTAGGACGTCTGCGACACCTTCAACTGGCCGCTCTCGTCCAACGGCACCTCACCGTTGAGCAACCAGTCGAACAGCGGTCCGGGCTGGTCGTTCTCGTCCGCGATGAAGCCGTCCACCGACACCGAGCTGTACATGACCACCGTGCCCATGGGCGCTCCTCTGTTTGGGGATGCCCTCAGATTAGAGTTTCGTGGGCTGTCGCTCTTGTAAGGAATCAATCGGTCGGCAACGGCCAGCCGTCCAGCACATGGCCGGGATGTTCGCGCAGGAACCGCCGCCGGACTTCGACATATCGTGTCGGTGTGAGCCCGGTGAAGGCCCGGAACTCGTGGCCGAAGTGAGCCTGATCGAAGTAGCCCGCGCTACTGGCGAGCTCGGCCCAGTCGATCGGTTCGGTGGGGTTCATCGAGAACACGGCGGCGGTGAAGCGGTAGGTGCGGGCCAACCGCTTAGGCGTGACGCCGACGAGTTCCTTGAAGCGCTGTGCCAGGTGAGTGCTGCTCACACCGGCTGAAACCCTCAGGTCGTCGATGGCCACCGCCCCGCTGGTCGCCGCGATGACGCGGCTCGTATGGCGGACCAGCCCCAGGCCGGCCGCGTCGCCCAGCCGTCGCATCAGCTCCTGCTCGAGCAGCGTCAGCATCTCGTGCGGTCCCTCGGCCGTGGCCAGCCGGTCTCGTAGCTCGGCAATGGCGGGCCGGCCCCAGACCTGCTCTACCGTCACCGGCCGGTCACACAGCTCGGACGCGGGCATCGGCAGGAACGGCGCCAGCCCCCACGGCTTGAAGTGCACGCCGACGGACCGGGTCCGGAGTGGGTAGCCGAAATCGAACGCGCGGGTGGGCGTGGTGACCACACAGCCGTCGGCGTACTCGGCCGTCTCGACGTCGGTGCCGCCCCGAATGAGGAACGGCGGCCCGAGATTGATGATGAGCAGCGCCGCCGGACTTGCCGGCAGCGTCAGCCGGGCGTACGGCGGCGCACCCTCCAGGTAGTAAAGGTCGTCGATGAGCCCGTCCAGCGGCGGTCGCGGCACTCTGGACACGTACTCCACGCCCACAGTATCGCCGACACCTCGCCCACAATCGTGTGCCGAAATGGTCCAGCCGCGCTGGTTTCTGGGCGAGTTCGACGACAAATGGCCTATCAACGGCACCGAAGACACTTCGCATTGTGAAGAGCCTCCGTCTTCTCGGATTCGCTGACGGAAGGCTCATCCGTGCTGAATGCTTGTGGTGTGCCGCACCGGGTCGGGATTTCGGGCCGCCTCGCGGTCGCCATCCAGGCACCCCATCGAACGTTTCCGCCGCTCACCGTCGTGCTTCCACGCCCAGCGGCAGTGTGACAATTCGGAAGGTGATGCTGAATGAACGCAACTCCTGACGCGTCCGGCCAGAAGGCAGGGCTGCCCACTGTCGTGCTCGTGCACGGGGCCTTTGCCGACTCGTCGAGCTGGAATGGCGTGATCGCTCACCTCAAGCGTCGAGGCTATCCGGTCATGGCAGTCGCCAACCCGCTGCGCGGTGTGCAGGAAGACGCCGCTTACGTCCGTTCCGTTCTGGACACCGTGGACGGTCCGGTCGTGATGGCCGCACACTCGTACGGCGGAGCAGTGATGACCGAGGCCGCGGACGGCGCCGCCAACGTGAAGGCTTTGGTGTACGTCGCCAGCATCAGCCCGGACGTCGGCGAAAGTGTGCTCGACCTGACCATGAAGTATCCCGGGAGCCAACTCGGTACTTCCATCAAGATGGTTCCCTGTCGTCTGCCCGACGGTAGTACTGGCATGGAGCAGTACATCGAGCAAGACAAGTTCCCGGCGGTGTTCGCCGCCGACGTCGCACCCGACGTCGCCGAGGTGATGGCGGTTACGCAGCGGCCGCCCACCGAGAGCGCCCAGACCGGGTCCGTGGCCAAGGTCGCCTGGAAGACCATCCCGTCGTGGACCCTGATCTCTACCCGGGACCTGGGCATTCCGCCGGACCTGCAACGCTTCATGGCCCAACGGGCCGGGTCCACCACGGTCGAGATCGAGGCGTCTCACGCCGTGGCAGTGTCGCAACCCGGCCCGGTAGCTGATTTCATCGACAGTGCCGCCCGCGCCACCACGGGCTAGTTCGCCGGTGGTGTTGTTACGGCGGATCAGGAGGCTGTGTCGGCCGGGAGGATGGTGGGACGACCGAACCGCCAGCAAGATACAGCGGAGCGTGTAGGTCACGTGCCCTCATAGCCGCACGAATTCTTGTGGCGACGTTGTCGGGAAGACGCTGCTCGGCCTCCCTGGGCGAGAAGAAGGCCGCGTCCTCCAACTCTTGTCCCGGCAGGACGAGACCATTGAGGTTCGCGATCGACCCGCAGTCGAACGTGAAGCTGACAATCGCGCGTGGCCGCCGCCCGGCGGGCGGTGCCCAGTCCACTACGAGAAGGTCACCCACCACCACGGAGATCCCCAACTCTTCTCGGATCTCGCGGGTACAGGCATCATGCGGGTATTCGCCTCATCGACATAGCCACCGGGGAAGGCCCAGTGGTCGCGGTACGTGGGTTTGACGAGCAGCACGTCGCCGGCCGGATCGGTGATGAAGGCCGCGGCGGCGGCGTAGAAGGAAGCCAGGTTGGCGTACCAGGTGGCAGGCTCCGTCCAGGTCACCTCGGTGACGCTAGCCGACGGTCCAGGTGGTCGCGCCGGCTGAGGTTCGGTGCCGGCCGTTGGCGCGTACCGTGATCGCCGATGTTGCCCGCGCGCGGCCGGCACCGGCCGGCGTGGCGCGACTGGCCACGTTGGTTGGCCTCACCCAGTGACGGACGCGCGCCGGCGCCTGTCGTTCGCCGGGTGGATGGTGCGTACCGGGTTGGGCACCGGCCCTCGGGGCTGCCACTCCCGGGGGTAGCCGAGGGAGACCTCCTCGAAACGGACCCCGTCGTGGAACGTGGTGCGGGGGATGTGCAGGTGCCCGTAGACCACGGTGGCGGCGTCGAAGCGCAGGTGCCAGTCGCTGGTGCGGACCGTGCCGCACCACTGGGCGAAGACCGGGTACCGCAGGACGTCGGTGGGTTCCCGCACCAGCGGGTAGTGGTTGACCAGCACCGTCGGCAGCGCCGGGTCGCGTTCGGCCAGCCGGCGTTCGGTCTCGGTGACCCGGGCCGCGCACCACGCCTCCCGGCTCGGGTACGGGTCGGGGTGCAGCAGCGCCTCGTCGGTGCACACCACGCCGGCCGCGTACGCCAGGGCCAGCGACTCCTGCTGGGTACGCGCCTCCGGCACCCGGAACGTGTAGTCGTAGAGCACGAAGAGCGGGGCGATGGTGGCCGGACCGCCGTCGCCGTCCCACACCGGGTACGGATCCTCCGGGGTGACCACCCCCAGCCGTCGGCACATCCGCACCAGCTCGCGGTAGCGCTCCTCGCCGCGCAGCGTGACCGGGTCACGCGGCGGCGTCCACAGCTCGTGGTTGCCCGGCGCCCAGACGACCCGCGCGAACCGACTGCTCAGCAGCCCGAGTGCCCACTCGATGTCGGCGAACCGGTCGGCGACATCGCCGGCGACCAGCAACCAGTCGCCGTCGTTGTCGGGGCGCAGCTCCTGGACGAACGCGCGGTTCTGCGGGTGCCCGACGTGCAGGTCGCTGACAGCTCGCAGTCGGGGCGGAAGGCTCACCCCCCCGAGGCTAGGCCGTCACGGCCCGATCAGGACACCCCTGTCCCGCCAGTGGGCACGTCAGCAGAACCAGCCGTCCTGCACCCAGCCGCGCCGGTTGATGTACCCGTAGGCGAAGCCGTAGACGTAGCCGCCGCTGCGGGGACCCTCGACCAGGAACGTCTGACCCTGGTAGAGGGTGCCCATCCAGGCGCCGACGGGTTGGGTGCGGACGAACAGGTCGCTCGCGCACACCGTCTCCCGCTCCCCGATCGTGCCGTTGGCGGCCTGTGCGGGGGACGGCAGGGTCACGGTGGCGGCGACGATCCCGGCGAGCAGGCCGGCGAGGGCGCCACGCCGGGTCACCATGAGTCGTACCCGCCGATGCACTCGGCGCGGAGATAACCCCAGTCGTTCGGGCCGAAGTCGAAGGACGCCGCCCACCCGTTGTAGACCGGGTGCGCCCCCGGCGTGTGGCCGATCTTGTTGCCGTACACGAGGGTGCGCTTGAGGCCGGTGGGCCCGCCGGCGGAGTCGTAGTTGGCGTAGAAGCTGGCGCTCTGGCAGACCACGATGGCGTGCCGTGGCACCACCGGGTCGGCCTGGGCCGGCGTGGCGCCCAGGGCGGCCACCGCCGCTCCGACGGCCAATGCGGCGGCCGCCGTGCGGATTCGTCGAAGCATGCCCACCTCCCGTACGCCGAAACTTTCCTACCGGCGACCCTACCGATGAGGTTGATAAATGTCGATGGGGAGGCGGGTGTGTGGGCCGGCTCCCCATGTGCCTCGCTGGCCCGCATATCCGGCGACCCGACGGGAAAGCGCGGGGCGTCCGACAGCCCGAGACCGGAGCAGGAGACAAAACATGCCTTTCATCACCGTGGGGACGGAAAACTCCGCGCCCATCGACCTGTACTACGAGGATCACGGTTCCGGTAAGCCGGTGGTGCTGATCCACGGCTTCCCGTTCAACGGCGCGACCTGGGAGAAGGTGACCACCCAGCTGCTCAACGCCGGATACCGGACGATCACCTACGATCGGCGCGGATACGGCAACTCGGCCCAGCCGACGTTCGGGTACGACTACAACACGTTCGCGGCGGACCTGGACGTGCTGATGACCGAGCTGAACCTGAACGACGTGACCCTCATCGGGCACTCGATGGGCACCGGCGAGGTGATCCGCTACCTGGGCAACTACGGCTCCCAGCGGGTGAGTCGGGCCGTTGTGCTCAGCCCGCTGCAACCGATGTTGGCCAAGGCCGACGACAACCCGGAGGGCGTCGACCGGAGCCTGTTCAAGGGTTTCCAGGACGCCATCATCAAGGACCGGTTCGCCTACCTGACCCAGTTCTGCGACGCGTTCTTCAACTACAGCGAGAACAAGGGCAAGCTGGTCAGCGAGGAGGCGTACCGGGCGCACTGGCAGATCGGCGCGATGGCCTCCGCCAAGGCCAACCACGACAGCGTGACCGCCTGGCAGGAGGACTTCCGCCCCGACCTGCCGAAGGTCGACGTGCCGCTGTTGATCGTGCAGGGTGACAAGGACAACGTGCTGCCCTACCCGGTGACCGGCCAGCGACTCGGGCCGATGATGCCGACCGGCAAGCTCATCACGCTCAAGGGCGCGCCGCACGGTCTTCCGTGGACCAACGCCGACGACGTCAACAAGGCGATCATGGACTTCATGAAGCAGCCGGCAAAGGCTCGCGCCTGATCCGTCCCGGGTAGCCGATCGGACGCCAGCGCCAGCACGGCGCCGCGACACCCGGCCCAGGGTTCGCACCGGGGCCGGGTGTCGTCGTCGGTCAGGGCCGGCGGGCCACCACCGCGCCGTTGGCGCCGGGCGCGTCGAACGGCACCGTCCGTACGTCGACGAAGCCGGCGTCGGTGAGCCAGGCCGCGTACTCGGCGCCCGAGTAGTTCCGGCCGCCCTCGGTCTCGACAAGCATGTTCATCCCCATCAGGGCGGCCTCCGGCGGCCCGGTGCGCTCGTCGTTGAGCAGCAGTTCGCAGACGACGATCGCCCCGCCGGGCGGCAACGCCGCGTGGCACCGGGCCAGTAGCGCCCGGTTCGTCGGCTCGTCCCAGTCGTGCAGGATCATGCTGAGCAGGATGACGTCGTGCCCGTCCGGCAGCGCCGGGTCGGCCAGGAAGTCACCGGCCACGGCGTCGATCCGCCCGATCAGGCCGGCCTCCGCGATCCGCTCCCGGGCCCGCACGCAGACGTGCGGCAGGTCCAGGACTGTCGCCCGCAGCTCCGGCAGGCGGCGGCAGAACTCGATCGGGAACGCGCCCGCGCCGCCGCCCACGTCGAGCAACCGGCGGTGCGCGGAGAAGTCGTACGCGTCGGCCAACGCGCTGGCGGTGAAACTGGACGTGGAGAACATCGCGTCCCAGAACTGCGCCAGCATCTCCGGGTCGGCGGTGTCGAACATCGACTGTTGAGCCTCCGGGTCCCAGGTCAGCGGCCGATCCGTGCGCAGGGCCTCGCCGATGCGGTGCCAGGGCAGGTAGGTGCGCAGGTCCGAGTAGCGGACCTGCGCGCCGAAGTAGTACGGCCGACCCTCGACCAGGAACTGCTCGGCCAACTCGGAGTTGCGGTAGCCGTCGCCGGCCTTCTCCAACAGGCCGAGCGAGGCACTGGCGGCCAGCAACAGGTCCGCGGGCCGTTCGGGCAGCCCGAACTCGGCGGCGGCTTCCTCCACGGTCAGTGTCCGCCCGCCGGCGAGCCTGGTGAACAGGCCCAGCTCGACGCCGACCGCGAGGGTCTTGAACCCCCACACACCGGCCACCAGGCGCATGAGGGGAGTCGGAGTGATCATCACGACATGAGATCACAGATCCATCCCCTCCACTATGGGCGGTTACGCCCGCAGCAGCGTCACCAACCCCGCGGCCACCAGCACCCCGGCCCAGAGCCGGTCCACGTTGAACCAGGCGCGACGCAGCACACCGACCCCGAGCACGTGGTAGACCAGCAGCGCCACGGCCAGGGCGACGCCGAGCATGGCCACGGTGTGCACCCCGGCCGCCGCGAGGCCGGAAAGCGCACCCACCGGCGCGGCGGCCAGGTGCCCGGAGTGAACCCCGGGCACCGGCTCGGCCACCAGCACCGGCAACAACATCAACCCCGCGCCGTGCGCCGACGACATGAGGAACGACCAACCGGCGAGCTGCGCCGCGGACAGTCGCATACCCGCCCAGCGGAAGTGCCGCTCGGAGAGCAGTCGCCACATCCCGAAGGCGACCAGCAGCACACCGCCGACCACCGCCAGGGCGGTGCTCGCCGTCACCGAGCGGGTCGCGGCGACCAACGCGGCGACGATCGCCACCGAGGCGAGATGCCCCACCGCGATCGGCGGCAGGGCGCGCAGCAACGCCAGCCGGCTGCGCTCCTGCAGGCCCCGGGCCACCGCGAACAGCCAACCCATCGCCGGGTTCAGACCATGGAACGCGCCGAGCGCGGCGAGCGTCGCCAGGGTGCCGACGGTCACGGGAAGCAGTACGAGTCGGAAGAGGCGTCCCCGCCCTGCAACCGGGTCTGGTGCACCCGCAGCCCCCGGAACTCCTCCCCGTGCGGAAAGAACCGCTCGTCGGGGGTGAGCCCACCGGCGTCCACGTCGACGTCGAGCTTGGCCAGCCAGGCGCCCACCCCGTCGGGGTAGAACTGGTCGTCCCACGCGCCGTAGAGCGAGTTGCTGACGTAGACCCGCCGGCCGTCCCGGCTGACCTCCACCATCTGCGGGCCACCGGCCAACGCCTCGTCCGGAGCGGACGGGTGCGCGGTCCGGCGGACGATCCCGCCCAGGTGCACCGAGCCCGTCTGCACCGGGTGCAGCGGGTCGCTGACGTCGTACTGGCGCAGCTCCCCGGTGCCCCAGCAGGAGACGTAGAGGAACCGGTCGTCGACCGACAGGTCGATGTCGGTCACCAGCGGCGGCACCGCCCCGAACGGCTTGAGCAGATCGGGCAGGTCCGCCGGATCGGCCGGCTCGGCCGGGATGTCGATCACCTTGGTGACCGCCCAGGCGTCCCCGTCGCGGTGCCAGAGCCAGATCGAGGCGGACAAATCCTCGACGCTGATCACCACCCCGACGAACCCGTACGACTTCGTCGGGTCGTGCGCCGGCCGCAGCTCCAGCGGCATCTGGTACTGGTCGCCGAGGTCGACACGTTGCACGTGCCGGCGTTTGGCGAGGTCCCAGAAGTGGATGGCGTGCCCGTAGCGTCGGCCCAGCAGCAACTCACCGATGATGCCGTCCTCGATCATCGACGGGGTGCCCCACTCGCTGCTCACCAGCACGTCCTGGGTCAGGTGCCACCACACGTCGTACGCCAGGAACTGCGGCCCCCGGTCGGCCTCCCACGCCCCGCGGACCTCGAAGGTGGTGTGGTCGAGGATGGCGATGCCACCCGGACCCTCGGCGCCGTCCGCGCCGCCCAGGGCGGAGAGGTAGATGCCGTCCGGGCCACAGTGCACGGTGTGCGGCCGCGAGTAGCCGGCCCGCTTCGCCAGCTCCTCCGCCCCGATCACCTTGACGATCTGTGGTTGGCGCGGATCGGGCTGGGTATCGAGCACGTGGATGCGCGACGACCGCAGGCCGGGCACGATCAGGTAGCGCCGCTCGACGTGCGGGTGCGGGGCGGTCGGGCAGAGCGCGCTACTGCACGCGTTCCAGCCGAAGTGGTGCAGCTCGTCACCGACGTAGGGCAGGTCGGTCCAGCCGACCACGCGGCCGTAGTCGGGGGAGTCGGGGTCGGTGTCGAGCACCACGATGGCGTCCGGACGGCTGGCCGTCCGATCGAAGGCCGCCACGTAGGCGAGCTTCTCGGCCGGTGCGGTCACCGCCTCGCGGGGCGAGGGGTAGAACGTGGGGTCGGGGGTCCAGCGGGTCATCACAGCTCCGCTCGTCAGGTGGTGGGAACGCCGAGTCGGTCGAGCAGGTGGCGGCGCAGCGCGCCGAAGGCCGGGTCGTCCGGCGTACGGGTGGGGCCGAGGTCGACGGGCAACTCCGCGGCGATGCGGCCCTCGTCGAGGAGCAGGATCCGGTCGGCGAGCAGCAGCGCCTCCTCCACGTCGTGGGTGACCAGCAGGGCGGCGAAGCCGTGCTCGGCGCGCAGCCGGCGCAGCAGGATCTGCATCCGCAGTCGGGTCAGCGCGTCCAGGGCGCCGAACGGCTCGTCGAGCAGCAGCAGGTCCGGTTCGCGGACCAGCGCCCGCGCCACGGCCACCCGCTGCGCCTGCCCACCGGACAACTCCGCCGGCCAGGCGCGATGCCGCTCGGCCAGGCCGACCTCGGCCAGCGCCCGCCGGATCCGCCCCGGGCCGTCCGCGCCGGACAGCCCGAGCCCCACGTTCTCCGCCACGCGTTTCCACGGCAGCAACCGGTGCTCCTGGAAGACCACGGCGGCGGTGCCGTGCACGACGCTCGTCCCGCTGGCCTCGCCGTCCAACCCGGCGAGAATCCGCAGCAGCGTGCTCTTGCCGGAACCGCTGCCGCCCAGCAGGGCCACCACCTCACCGCGGGCGATGGTCAGGTCGACCCCGGCCAGCACGACCGTCGGCCCGAATGCCCGGCGCACCGCGTGGGCGGTCAACACCGGCTCGGCGGCGGTCAGGTGGCCCGCAGTCCGCGACGCCATGTCAACATCCTCCTCTCCAGGACACGCAACGCAAGGTCGGATATCAGCCCGAGCAGGGCGTAGACGAGCAGGCCGAGCACCACCACGTCGGTCTGGCTGAACTCCCGCGCCTCCATCATCAGAAAGCCGATCCCGGTCTGGGCGTTGACCTGCTCACCGACGACCAGGCTGAGCCAGGCCGCCCCGATCGCCAGCCGCAGGCCGAGGAAGAGGGACGGCAGCGCGCCGGGCAGCACCACGTGCCGCAGCCGGGCGGCCTGACCCAGACCACAGGTACGGGCAGCCTCCACCAGCCGCTCGTCGATGTCCCGGATGCCGGCGTAGGTGTTGAAGTAGATGGGGAAGAACGCCCCCAGAGCCACCAGGCTGATCTTCAGTGACTCGCCGATGCCGACCCAGATGATCAGCAACGGGACCAGACCGAGGTGCGGCAGCATCCGGGCCATCTGCACCGGCGGGTCGACCAGGTCGTCCCCGAGCCGCAGCAGCCCGGCCACGGTGCCCAGGACCAGGGCCAGGAGACCACCGATCAGCAGGCCCGCCCCGGCCCGGGTGAGGGAGTCCAGCAGGTGGATGCCGAGCGTGCCGTCCCGGCTCAGCCGCGCGCCGGTGGCCAGGACGTCGCTGGGCGCGGGCAGCTTCTCGGCCGCCAGCAGCCCGGTCCGGGCGGCCAACTCCCAACCCAGGACCAGCACCACCGGGCTCACCACCCGCCGCCAGCGCCGGGCCGGCCGCTGACGACGGGGTACGACCGGGGCCGCCGCCGTGACCTGGTCGGGCGCCTCGACGAGCGTCGTACGACTCACTGGAACACCGCGTTGAACCGGCCGTCGACCCGGGAGCGGAGGTCGACCGGCCCCGGGATGAGTTCCAGGGCGATGAAGCTGTCGGTGATCGCCTGAAGCTCGTCCCCGATGGCCGGGGTGACCGGGGCGAGGGGTTTGGCGCTGCGGGCCAGGGCGCGGCTGGTGACGTCCTGCGGGATCTTCAGCTCCGGCGCGAGGGTGCTGGCTCGCTCCTCGGGGTGGGCGATGCCCCAGTCGGTCACCTCGCGGTAGCGCTGGAGGAACGCCCGGATCTCGTCCGAGCGCTTGTCGACCGCCTGGGGTGCGGCCAGGACGTACTCACGGTTGCTGGCCAGGCCGGTCGCGTCGGCGAGCACCTGGACCCCCGGTTGCTCGGCCAGGGCGAAGTACGGGTCCCAGATAACCCAGGCGTCGATCTGGCCGCCGTCGAACGCGGGCCGCCCCTCGGCGGGCTTGAGGTACTTGACCTGGATGTCCTTCAGGGTCATGTTGTTCGCCTCCAGCAGCCGGACCAGCAGCCAGTGCACGTTGGACCCCTTGTTGAGGGCCACCGTCTTGCCCCTGAGGTCGGCGAAGCTGCGGTAACCCCGGTCGGCCTTGACCAGCACCGCCTCACCCTGCGGAATCGGCGCCGAGGTGCCGATGACGGAGAACGGGATCTTCCCGGCGGCGGCGAAGACCGGCGGCGCCTCGCCGACCTGCCCGATGTCGATGGAGCCGGCCTTGAGTGCCTCGGTGAGCGCCGGCCCGCTCTCGAACAGCGACCACTCCACATCCGGTGCGGCCCCGCGCGCCTTGACCAGGCTCAGCCCGCCGAAGCGCTGGTAGCCGATCCGGAGCTTGCTCTTGCTGCCGCCCGCATCGGCGGACCCGCCGCACGCGCTCACCGCGACCGTGGCGAGCAGCGCCACGGTGGTGAGCACGGCCGTCAGGAGGCGGCGATGCGGGGGACGGCTCGTCGACGGGGTGGGCATGGCGGCTCCTCGGATCGGGGCGTGCGGGCAGCGGCGCATCGACAGGTGTCGGCGCCGGCAGTAGCCTACTAACCCGATAGGTTTTGTGGGTAGGCTGTCGGCGGGATCGTCCCACCCCTCAGGAGGTGCCCGCTCGCCCCGCGCGCACTCGCACCCCCACCCGCCGCCCCCGCACGGAAAGAGCCGAGATGACCCTCACCTTCCACTGGTTCCTGCCCACCAACGGCGACAGCCGGGACATCGTCGGCGGCGGACACGGCGTACCAACCGGTGCCGCCGGTGGTGCCCGCCCGGCCAGCGTCGCGTACCTCGGGCAGATCGCCCGCAGCGCCGAGCAACTCGGCTTCGTCGGCGCGCTCACCCCGACCGGCGCCTGGTGCGAGGACGCCTGGCTCAGCACCGCGATGCTCGCCGAGGTGACCGAGCGACTCAAGTTCCTGGTCGCCTTCCGGCCCGGGCTGCTGGCCCCCACGCTCGCCGCCCAGATGGCCTCGACCTTCCAGCGGCTGTCCCGGGGCCGGCTGCTGCTCAACGTGGTCACCGGCGGCGAGTCGCAGGAGCAGCGGGCCTACGGCGACTTCCTGGACAAGGACGCCCGGTACGCGCGGGCCGACGAGTTCCTGCACGTGGTCCGTGCGCTGTGGCGCGGCGAGACCGTCGACCACGACGGCACCCACGTCCGCGTCGAACAGGCGCGGCTGCATCGGCTGCCCGACCCGGTGCCGCCTGTCTACTTCGGTGGGTCCTCCGCCGCCGCCCTTCCGGTGGCGGTACGCCACAGCGACGTCTACCTCACCTGGGGCGAGCCGCCGGCCCTGGTCGCCGCCAAACTGGAGCGGGTCCGGGAGTTGGCCGCCCGCGCCGGGCGGGAGCTGCGCTTCGGCATCCGGCTGCACGTCATCGTGCGGGACACCGCCGAGCAGGCCTGGGCGCAGGCACAGCGTCTGCTCGACGGGGTCTCCGAGGCCGACATCCGGGCCGTGCAGGAGGGGCTGCGCCGCAGCGAGTCCGAGGGGCAGCGCCGCATGCTCGACCTGCACGGTGGCTCCCGCGACGGCCTGGAGGTCGCCCCCAACCTGTGGGCGGGCGTCGGGCTGGTCCGTGGCGGGGCCGGCACCGCGCTCGTCGGCAGCCACGCCGAGGTCGCCGACCGGATCGCCGAGTACCACGCGCTCGGCATCGACGAGTTCATCCTCTCCGGCTATCCCCACCTGGAGGAGGCGTACTGGTTCGGTGAGGGCGTGCTGCCGATCCTGCGCGACCGCGGGCTGTGGCGGCACCCCGACGGCCCGCGGGGCACGGCGGACCATGTCGACGTCCCGTTCGCCGGCTCGCCCGCGCCGGAGCCCGCCGGGGCCCGCTGACCGGGCCCGCCCGGGCCCGACGCCCGTTGCGGTCAGGCGGGTCGGCCGGCCATCCGTCGGCCGATCCGCCGCCCGGCGAGGCTCACCACCGTGCTGCCGGCCGCCATCCCGACTAGCACCAGAATCCCGCCGACCACCCACAGCCCGCTGTCGTCGGTCGACGCGGCCCGCCACGACCACGCCGCCGTGAACGCCACAGTCATCACCGGTGCCACCAGCCACGGGCTGAGCCGCGTCCCGGCGAGCGCGGCCAGCAGCACGAGCGTCAGCACGCAGCCGACCACCTGCCACGGCTCGTACGGGCCGCTGCTCGCGCCGGTCTGCGCGTCGACCGTGTACTCGTCGTCCCAGCCCAGCCAGAGCAGCCACGCCCCGACCGTGGCCGCCGCCAGGAACAGAACACCGAGCAGTGCGCGGGTACCCCTCGTCGCCGTCATCCGGCGATCATGCCCTGCGAACCCCCGCACCGGAACAGCCGTCCCGCGCCCCGACCTCAGGCGCCGGTGGCATCCCAGACCACCACGTGGACGACGAACACCTGATCCTTGCCGGGCGGGGCGATGGTCGCGAACCCGACGCGCCCCTCCGAGGTGCGGAAGCAGAAGTCCGCCCCCGGCGTGAACGATGCCCGCGCCGACCCGGAGCCGCCGACGGCGCAGGCCGCGTACGCCAGGCGGGGGTCGCCGCCGGAGTACTGGTACACGTTCGGCGGGTTGGCGACCTGGATGTTGTCCGACCGGATGTCCGCCCAGTCGTGGTACAGGTCGAGCCCGTCGGTGGCCCCGCCGGTGTGCTTCGCGACGACCTGCTGATCCGGGCGGTCGACGTCGACCGCCGCGCCGCGCGGCAGCACCACGCTGCGGTCCACGAGGACGCGCGGCGCGTCCGGGTCGACCACGGCCGTACCGTTGACCGTTGGTGTGGCTGGCGTCGGGGACGGCCCCACGGTCGGGGTGGCGGCCGTGCTCGGCGGGGACGCGCCTCCCGACGGTGTGGGCGTCGAGGTGCCACCGGCCGCGGGTGGCGGCGTCGACCCGCGGCCGAGTTGGGTCGCCACGACGCCGCCGAGCAACACACAGCCGAGCGCGAGCAGCGCGATCGCCAGCCGGGTGCGTTGGTACCAGAACCAGAAACCGCCGAGCAGCAGAACGGCGGTCAGGGCGAGGGCGACCAGTAGCGCGTCCCGGCGCAGCACGCCCTCCACCGCCGTGACCACGCCGAGGACGTTGGCGGCCACCCCGACCACGGTGAGCGTCCGCAGCCGCCGTTCACCGTCACCGCTCGCCGCGGGCGCTGACTCCTGCATTGGGTGCCTCCCCTGTGGCCGATACCCGATCGCGGCGCAGCCCGACCGGGCGACGGAAAGCCCGCCCAGATCATGCTCTCACCGCCTCGCACGCCGTCGGGGGTCAGGACACGCGGGTACGCGGGCCGTCCGCGTTGGACTGTTGCCTCGGTCGGTGGCGATCCTCTACGGTCTGCTCAGCGGTGGGCGGTGCGGTCCGCATCCGACCCGACACCGCCGGATGCCCGTCGTGCGGGCCGGGATGGTGGAGTCCCGGGTCGCCCCGTCGGCGGTGACCCGGCGGTCGTGTGACTCCCAGCTCGTCCCCGGGCGCTGATGCCCGGCGCGGCTCCGTGCGGAGCCGACGACGAGCCGGGCACGCCGACCCCACCGGGAGAGCCCCGTGTTCCTCAGCCCGCACGAGCAGGACCGCCTGCTCATCCACGTCGCGGCCGATGTAGCCCGCGCCCGCCGCGAACGCGGCCTGCGCCTCAACTATCCCGAAGCCGTCGCGGTGCTCACCGCGTTCCTCCTCGAAGGGGCCCGCGACGGGCGGTCGGTGGTCGACCTGATGTCGGCCGGCCGGGCGGTGCTCGGCCGCGACGACGTCCAGGACGGCATCCCCGAGCTGCTGAGGGAGGTGCAGGTGGAGGCGACGTTCCCGGACGGCACCAAGCTCGTGACGGTGCACCACCCGATCCCGTGATCCCCGGAGAGATTCTGCCGGCGGCCGACCCGGTCGAGATCAACGTGGGTCGTCCGGTGACCACCCTGCTCGTGGTCAACACCGCCGACCGTCCGGTGCAGGTCGGCTCGCACTACCACTTCGCCGAAGTCAACCCGGCACTGTCGTTCGACCGGGACGCGGCCTGGGGGCAGCGGCTCGCCGTTCCGGCGGGTACCTCGGTCCGGTTCGAACCCGGCATCAACCGCAGCGTCGACCTCGTACCGCTGGGCGGAGCACGGATCGTGCCCGGTCTGCGCGGAGAGTGCGCGGGACCGTTGGACCCGTCGCCGCACGCGGTAACGGCCGACGGGTCGCCGCGGTGAGCGCCGTGCGGCGGGACCGCTACATCGACCTGTACGGGCCGACGACCGGTGACCGGATCCGGCTGGCCGACACCAACCTGCTGATCGAGGTGGAGACCGACCACTGCGTGGGCGGCGACGAGGCGGTCTTCGGCGGCGGAAAGGTGATCCGTGAGTCGATGGGGCAGGCCCGTGCCACCCGCGCCGAGGGGGCACTGGACACCGTCATCACCGGCGCGGTGGTGCTCGACCACTGGGGCGTGGTGAAGGCCGACGTGGGGCTGCGCGACGGGCGCATCGTGGCGCTCGGCCGGGCCGGCAACCCGGACACCATGCCCGGCGTCCACCCCGACCTGGTCATCGGCCCGTCGACCGAGGTGATCGCGGGCAACGGGCGGATCCTCACCGCCGGCGCGGTCGACACCCACGTGCACTTCATCTGCCCGCAGATCGTCACCGAGGCGCTGGCCAGTGGCATCACCACGATGGTCGGCGGTGGCACCGGGCCGGCCGAGGGGACCCGCGCGACGACTGTCACCCCGAACGCCTGGCACCTGGCCCGGATGCACGAGGCACTGGACACCATGCCGGTGAACGTGCTGCTGCTCGGCAAGGGCAACACCGTCTCCGACGAGGCGCTGTGGGAACAGTTGCGGGCCGGTGCGGGCGGTTTCAAGCTGCACGAGGACTGGGGCACCACGCCGGCGGCGATCGACGCCTGCCTGCGGGTGGCCGACGCGTCCGGGGTCCAGGTGTCGATCCACACCGACACGCTCAACGAGGCCGGGTTCGTCGCCGACACCCTGCGGGCCATCGGTGGGCGGGCGATCCACTCGTACCACACCGAGGGAGCCGGTGGCGGGCACGCACCGGACATCATCACCGTTGCCAGCGAACCGAACGTGTTGCCGTCGTCGACCAACCCGACCCGGCCGTACACCGCCAACACGCTGGCCGAGCACCTGGACATGTTGATGGTCTGCCACCATCTCAACCCGTCCGTGCCGGAGGACCTGGCCTTCGCCGAGAGCCGGATCCGACCGTCCACGATGGCCGCCGAGGACCTGCTGCACGACCTCGGCGCGATCTCGATCATCGGTTCCGACGCGCAGGCGATGGGCCGGGTCGGCGAGGTGATCATGCGGACCTGGCAGAGCGCCCACGTGATGAAGGACCGGGTCGGCGCGCTGCCGGGTGACGGGGCCGCCGACAACCACCGGGCCCGACGGTACGTGGCGAAGTACACCATCTGCGCGGCGATGGCCAACGGGCTGGAACGGGAGGTCGGCTCGGTCGAGCCGGGCAAGCTCGCTGACCTGGTGCTCTGGGACCCGGCGTTCTTCGGCGTCCGGCCACACCTGGTCCTCAAGGGCGGCATGATCGCGTACGCCCAGATGGGTGACGCCAACGCCTCGATCCCGACGCCGCAGCCGATGCTGCCGCGGCCGATGTTCGGGGCGTACGGCGCGGCTGCGGCGGCCACCAGCCTGGCCTTCGTGGCCCCGGCGGCGCTGGACGCCGGTCTCCGCCTGGACGTGCGACGCCAGGTGGTGCCGGTGAGCGACGTGCGGTCGCGGGGCAAGGCCGACCTGCCGGAGAACAACGCGATGCCGCGCATCGAGGTGGACCCGGACACCTTCACGGTGCGGATCGACGGGCAGGTGGTGGAGCCGGACCCGGTGACCCGGCTGCCGATGGCCCAGCGGTACTTCCTGTTCTGATGGGGACGCCGAGCCTGCTGTTGCTGTTGGCCGACGGGCGCTTCCCGGCCGGGGCGCACGCGCACTCCGGTGGTCTGGAGGCGGCCGTCGCCGCCGGCCGGGTCACCGACCTGGCCTCGTTGGAGGCGTTCCTGGCCGGACGATTGGCCACCGCCGGTCTGGTCGGCGCGGCCTTCGCGGCGGCCGCACACCGGGTGGCGATGCCCGAGACGGTCAGCTCGGCGCACCCGGCCCGGTCGGCCCGACCATCGGGGGCGCCGGCCGGGTCTGCCGCTCGGTCGGGGGCGCTGGCTCGGCTCGACGCGGAGCTGGACGCCCGTACCGCCGCACCGGCGTTGCGGGCGGTCTCGCGCCGACAGGGCCGGGCGCTGCTGCGGGCCGGCCGGACCATCTGGCCGGACGCCCCGTTCGCCGACCTGCCCGCGACGCCCGGTGGCGCACACCAACCGCTCGTGCTCGGGCTGCTCTGCGCCGCGGCGGGGCTGTCCCGCGTCGAGACCGCCACGATCTCCGCGTACGGGACGGTGACCGGGGCGGCCAGCGCCGGCGTACGTCTGCTCGGCCTCGACCCGTACCAGGTCCAGGCTTTGCTGGTCGGCCTGGCCGACGCCTGCGACGGCACGGCCGCCGACGCGGCGCGGGCCGCCGACGACCCTCCGGAGCGGCTGCCGGCCGCCGCCGCTCCACTCGCCGACATCCATGCCGAAATTCATGCCACCTGGGAGGTGCGTCTCTTTGCGTCCTGACACCGTTGTGCCGAGCGCTGTGCCCGCCGTCGAACCGATCACGCCGCCGCCGGCCACCCCACCCCACGACGAGACCGTTCCGCACACCCATCCGGAGCCGGGGGTGGACCCCCATCCGCCGTTGGCGCGCGCCGGCCGTGCCCTGCGGGTCGGCATCGGCGGCCCGGTCGGCTCCGGGAAGACGGCCCTGGTGGCCGCGCTCTGCCGTGCCTTCGCCGACGAGTTGCGGCTCGGCGTGGTGACCAACGACATCTACACGACCGAGGACGCCGACTTCCTCCGGCGGGCCGGAGTGCTGGACCCGGGCCGGATCCGCGCGGTGGAGACCGGTTGCTGCCCGCACACCGCGATCCGCGACGACATCGGCGCCAACCTGGACGCCATCGACGAACTGGCCGAGGCGGTCGGCCCGTTGGATCTGGTCCTGGTGGAGAGCGGTGGGGACAACCTGACCGCGACCTTCAGTCGAGGGCTGGTCGACCGGCAGATCTTCGTGGTCGACGTGGCGGGCGGGGACAAGGTGCCCCGCAAGGGCGGGCCGGGGGTCACCGCCGCCGACCTTCTCGTGATCAACAAGACCGACCTGGCGCCGATGGTGGGCGCCGACCTCGCCGTCATGGATCGTGACGCGCGGGCGCGGCGCGGCGACCTGCCGACCCTCTTCCTGTCCATCGTGGGAGACCCCACGGCAACATCGGTGGCGGACTGGATCCGGCACGAGCTGGCCCACCACGCCGCCCTGCACCCACTCGCCGCGCCGGTCGGCCCGGCCTGATGCGAGCGTTCGCCCGGCTGGTCGCCCGGGCCGACGGTCGGGGCGGTACGGCCCTCGTCGAGCTGCACGGCGAAACGCCGTTGCTGCTGCGCCAGACCCCGGCCGACGGTGGCGTCGCCACGGTTCACCTCGTCGGAGGGGCGGCCGGACCTCTCGCCGGGGACGACCTGCGCCTGGAGATCGAGGTCGGGCCGGGCGCGGCGGTCCGGGTGCACAGCGTCGCCGCGTCGATCGCCCTGCCGGGTCGCGCGGGTGCCGTCTCCCGGATGGCGGTGCGGGCGGTGGTGCACGCCGGTGCCACGCTGCACTGGCTTCCGGAACAGTTGGTCGCGGCGGCCGGCTGCGCCCACCTCGCCGAGTCCCGGATCGAGCTGGCCGCCGGCGCAAGCCTGCGGTGGCGCGACGAGCTGATCTGCGGCCGGTACGGCGAGGCACCCGGCGGTGCTGTTGTGCACACCCAGGCCGACTACGCGGGTCGACCACTGCTGCGCCAGTCCCTCGCGGTGGGACCGCACGCGCCGGGCTGGGCCGGCCCGGCGGTGCTCGGCGGTGCCCCGGCCACCGGGTCGCTGCTGGTGGTCGACCCGTCGCAACCCGCCGAACCTCCAACGGTCGAGGGCAGCGTCGCCCGGCTGCCGTTGGAGGGCGGCCCGGCGACCCTGTGGACCGCCACCGCCCCCGACGCGCACACCCTGCGCACCCACCTAACGGTCTAAGGAGCCGCTACCGGGCCTCGTGCCGGTCCTGCTGGTCCTGCCGGTCCTGCCGGTCCTGCCAGTCTTGGCGGTCTTGCCGGTCCCGGCGGTCTTGGCGCGATGCCCTCTTGGCCCTGCGCGACGCCGCCATGGCCCGTGTCACTCGCGGCGGCCAAGCGGGGATTGGCCTCGGCCGCCGAGACCGGTCCCGAGGCCAGGTTGGTGCAGATCACGACAGTGCCGGCGGCGGACACTCCAGAGAGCGTGATGTCTGTGAGTCATCGTGATGACTCACAGACATCACGCTCTCTGCCGTGTGGGGTGGGAGGTCGGGCCGCGCTCAAGGCCGTGCCGAACGCCCGCAAGCCCGAACGTTCGCATGCCGACCGCCCGGAAGCCCGGAGCCGGAGCCGGGAGCCGGAGCCCGGAGCCGGGAGCCGGAGCCGGAGCCGGGAGCCGGGAGCCGGGAGCCCAGAGCGGGGAGCGGGGAAGGGGTCAGCGGTGTGGGCCGGCCGCGTCGGCGTGCACTCGTTGCCGGGCCGGGTCGAGGCGGCCGATCAGGTCGTCGAGCTGGCGTACGAGGTTGGCGGCCGGGGGCATGCCCGGCTCGCTGGTCTCCGCGACGCCCACCTCGGCGACGCCCATCTCCGTGATGCCCAGTTCGGCGATGCTGGCTCGGACCCGTTCGTCCAGGCGGGCGTGCTCGCGGCGGCCCCGAGCGGTCAGGTACGCCCGGATGCGTCGGCGGTCGACCGGATCGATCCGGCGGAAGACGAGGTTGCGGTCGACGAGCTGGTCGACCAGCTTGGTGAGGGTGCCCGGCGGCAGCGACGCCTCGGCGGACACCTCGCTCATCGGGTGACCCTGGCCGTCGGCCAGCAGGCAGAGCACCCGCCACGCCTCGATGCTCAGCGCGTCGTCGGCCAGAACGGCGCCCAACCGGCGGGAGAGCAGCCGTTCGGCGCGGGTGAGCGAGCGCAGCAGGTCGGCTGGCGCCCCGGGCACGTCTGACATGAAACTCCCTGGTCCGGTGGCCCTGTCATGGTAGCGAGTCGTCCCGGTCAGTGGTGAGCGCTGGTCTTCCGTCGTGGGTCGGACAATCATGTGCTCATGTCCGCGCCGGCACCGCCGTGGCTGACCGTCGACCGTGCCGTGGTCAGCATCGCGCTGGTCTACCCGATGCGCGGGCCGGCCGGCATGTTCGGCCCCACCTGTGAGCTCTGCGCGCAGCTCGCGGTGGAGGAGATCAATCGGTGCGGTGGCGTGCTGGGCCGGGAGGTGCGGCTGGTGCCGGTCGACGGTGGCGCACCGCCGGCCGAGGTGGCCGCCGAGGTTGAGGCGTTGGTGTCGGTGGGGGCCGTGCAGGGGGTGACGGGGTGGCACATCTCCTCGGTGCGCCAGGCGTTGGCGCCCCGCGTCGCGCACCGGGTGCCGTACGTCTACACCGCACTCTACGAGGGCGGCGAACGCACCGAAGGGGTCTTCCTGACCAGCGAGACGCCGGATGCCCAACTGTGGCCCGCGATGCGGCTGCTCGCCGGGGAGCAGGGCGTGCGTCGCTGGTTCGTGGTCGGCAACGACTACGTGTGGCCGCGCCGGACGTCGCGGGCGGCCCAGCGGTACGCGCTGCGCGGCGGCGGGCAGGTGGTCGGCCGGCACTTCCTGCCGTTGGACGCACACGACTTCACCGAGGTGTTGCGCCGCATCGAGCACAGTGACGCCGACGCGGTGTTGATGCTGCTGGTCGGTGCCGACGCGGTGCGGTTCAACCGTGCGTTCGCCCGATCCGGCCTGGATCAGCGCTGCCTGCGGCTGAGCACCCTGATGGACGAGAACATGCTGCTGGCCAGCGGTGCCGGCGCGACCCGCAGGCTGTACAGCACGGCAGGTTTCTTCGCCGGGCTGGTCACTCAGGAAAATCTCGACTTCCACGGCGAGTTCGCGCGGCGGTTCGGCGTGGAGGCGCCGCCGCTGGGCAGCCTGGGCGAGTCCTGCTACGAGGGCGTCATGTTGCTCGCCGCGCTGATCGGCCAGGCCCGCACACTCGACGTACGGGCCATCGAGACGGCTGCCGACACGGTCGCCTACCACGGGCCCCGTGGGCGGTTGCGGCTGCGTCAGCGGCACGTGCGTCAGCGCATCTACCTGGCCGAGGCCGACGGGCTCGACTTCACCGTGCTCGCCCAGCTCTGAACCGGGCGCCGGCACCCGGCCGAGCGGACCCTTGACAGCGCCACCCGATCCCGTCCTAAGATGCTTCCTGCGTGAAGTATCTGGCCGCGGGGTCAGCTCTCACCATTGTGTGCCCACCGTCGGCGGATTCGTCCGTCGACCATTGTGGTGGCATTTATTCTTGCGTCTTTCCGCACGGCCGACACCGTTTCCTCCCAACGGTGTCGGCCGTTTTTCGTGCGCGCCGCGACGGCCCTGAGGAAACAGTCAATTAAGGACCGGGAAACACCCGCGCAATCATGCCGGTCGACGCTTTCCCTGCCCATATCCGATCCGGTGCCCTGCGCGGCGTCCACCCGTCGACCCCGGCATCGCTCACGTCAGCTCCATCGGACCGCACCGACCGTCCTTTCGCCACTTGAGTGCACCGCAGGGAGAGTAGATGTCATTATTCCGGGGCCGCCGCATCCTGGCGGGTGCCATGACCCTGGTCGCCGCGGCCGCGTTGACCGCGTGCGGCAGCAAGACCTCCGACGAGGGCGGCGCGGCCGGCGTCACCGCCGACGTCTCCGGCGACACCGTCAAGGTGGGCCTGCTCAACTCGCTCTCCGGGACCATGGCGATCAGCGAGGTCACCGTCCGGGACTCCATCATGCTCGCGGTCGAAGAGATCAACGCCGCCGGCGGTGTCCTCGGCAAGAAGATCCAGCCGGTCGGTGAGGACGGCGCCTCGGACTGGCCCACCTTCGCCGAGAAGGCCGAGAAGCTCATCTCCGAGGACCGGGTGGCCGCCGTCTTCGGTTGTTGGACGTCGGCCAGCCGCAAGGCGGTCAAGCCGGTGTTCGAGAAGAACAAGGCGTTGCTGTTCTACCCGGTGCAGTACGAGGGTCTGGAGCAGTCTCCCTACATCTTCTACACCGGAGCGACGACCAACCAGCAGATCGTTCCCGGGCTCGACTACCTCAAGGCGCAGGGCGCGAAGTCGGTCTATCTCGTCGGTAGCGACTACGTCTTTCCCCGAACCGCCAACAAAATCATCAAGGCGTACGCGACCGCGAACGGGATGACCGTGCTGGGTGAGGATTACGCACCCCTCGGCTCCACCGAGTTCGGCACCATCGTCAACAAGGTCAAGTCGTCCGGCGCGGACGCGGTGTTCAACACCCTCAACGGTGACAGCAACGTGGCTTTCTTCAAGGAGTACAAGTCGGCGGGCCTGACTGCCGCCGCGATGCCTGTGGTGTCGGTGTCGATCGCCGAGGAGGAGGTCAAGGGCATCGGCACCCAGTACCTGGAGGGCCAACTGACGGCCTGGAACTACTACCAGACCACCCCGGGCGCGGCGAACTCGAAGTTCGTGGCCGCGTACAAGGCGAAGTACGGCGCGGACAAGCCGACAAGCGATCCGATGGAGGCCGCCTACGTCGGCGTGCACCTGTGGAAGGCGATGGTCGAGAAGGCCGGCGCCTTCGACGTGGAGAAGGTCCGCGCCGCCTCGGACGGCATCACCTTCGACGCGCCGGAGGGTCTGGTCACCGTCGACGGCAAGACGCAGCACATCGCCAAGACCGCCCGCATCGGCAAGATCGGCGCGGACGGTCTGATCACCGAGGTGTGGAACTCCGGCAAGCCGGTCGCCCCGGACCCGTACCTCAAGACCTACCCGTGGGCGAGCGGCCTGAGCTGACGACGCCGGCCCGGGCGGAACGCGTTGCCGCGCGCTCCGCCCGGGCCACCCGACCAGCAGTTCGGAGTACCCACCGTGACAGTCCTCTTCGGTCAACTCTTCACCGGCATCAGCATCGGCGCGGTGCTGCTGCTCATCGCGCTCGGCCTCGCGCTGACCTTCGGCCAGATGAACGTGATCAACATGGCGCACGGTGAGTTCATCATGGCCGGCGCGTACACCACCTACGTTCTGCAACAGAGCATCACCGGCGCCGGCCTGTCGCTGGTGGTCGCGCTGCCGGTGGCGTTCGTCGTCGCCGGCACCATGGGCGTCCTGCTGGAGGTGCTGCTCATCCGCCGGCTCTACGCCCGGCCACTGGACACCCTGCTGGTCACCTGGGGTGTGTCACTGATGTTGCAACAACTGGCCCGGGACGTCTTCGGCAGCCCGAACGTGCAGACCCGCGCGCCCGAGCTGCTCACCGGCAACGTGGCGCTGCCCGGTGGGCTGACCATCGCCAACAACCGGCTGTTCATCCTGGCCCTGGCGCTGGCCGCCGTCGCGGCGCTCACCCTGGCACTGCGACTCACCCCGCTCGGGCGTCGCATCCGCGCGGTGGTGCAGAACCGCGACCTCGCCGCCGTGTCCGGCATTCCCACCGCCCGGGTCGACCGGACGACCTTCTTCCTCGGCTCCGGGCTGGCCGGGCTCGCCGGGGTGGCCCTCACCCTGCTCGGCCCGATTGGTCCCACCATGGGCACCAACCTGATCATCGACGCCTTCCTGGTCGTCGTGGTCGGCGGGATCGGCCAGCTCAAGGGCAGCGTGATCGTCGCCTTCGCCCTCGGCGTGCTCCAGGCCACCGGGGAGTACCTGACCACCCTCAGCGTCGCCAAGGTGATCGTGTTCGTGGCGATCGTCGCGTTCCTCCAGTGGCGGCCACAGGGCCTGTTCACCCTGCGGACCAGGAGCCTCGCATGACCGCCGTCACCCCCGCGCCGCCCGCCGTCCGCCCGGGGCCCGCCGGCGCCGTACCACCGGGTCGGCCGGCCGGCCGCTCGCGGCTTCGGACCCTGGCCGGCTTCGCCTTCGGCGCGGCGGTGCTGTTCGCCGTCGCCCCACTGGTGTTGTCGGACTTCCGGCTGGCGTTGCTCGCCAAGTACCTCTGCGTCGCCATGGTCGCGGTCGGCATCGGGATCGCCTGGGGCCGGGGCGGGATGCTCACCCTGGGCCAGGGTGTCTTCTTCGGCCTCGGCGGCTACGCGATGGCCATGCACCTCAAGCTCGCCGACGCGGGCCCGGGTGGGATGCCCGACTTCATGCAGCTGTACGGGCAACTCGACGAGCTGCCGCTGTGGTGGCGGCCCTTCGCCAGCCCGTGGTTCGCGTTGCCCGCCACGGTGCTGCTGCCGATGGTGGTCGCCTTCGGGCTCGGCTCGCTGGTCTTTCGCCGCCGGGTCCGCGGCGCGTACTTCGCCATCCTCAGTCAGGCGCTCGCCGCCGCGATGGTGATCCTGCTGATCGGCCAGCAGGGCACCACGGGCGGCACCAACGGGCTCACCGACATCAAGGGCTTCTTCGGTTACGACCTGGACGACCCGGTCAACCAGCGGATGGTGTACTTCATCATCGCCGGGACGCTGCTGGCGTTGCTCGCGCTGACCCGTCAGCTCATCCACAGCCGCTACGGCGAACTGCTGGTGGCGGTCCGAGACGGTGAGGAGCGGGTCCGCTTCCTGGGCTACGACCCGGCGTCGGTGAAGCTGGTGGCGTACGTGGTCGCGGCGGGCATGGCCGGGCTGGCCGGTGCGCTGTTCGTGCCGGCGGTGGGCATCATCTCGCCCGCGCTGATCGGCATCGTCCCGTCGATCGAGTTCGTCATCGGCGTCGCGGTGGGCGGCCGGGCGACACTGCTCGGGCCGGTGCTCGGCGCGGTGGCGGTGGCCTGGGCGCGTACCGCCCTCTCCGAGCGTTTCCCGGGCACCTGGACGTACCTGCAGGGTTTGCTCTTCGTGGTCGTGGTGGCGTTCCTTCCCGGCGGCCTGGCGTCGCTGTGGGCGCTGGCCCGCCGCCGTGACGCCGGCGCGCGGCCGGTGCGGCGCGGGTGGTTGGCGCTGGGCCGACGACGGGCCGAGCGGACGGAGGTGCCGGCGGCATGAGCGGCGAGCGGTTGGACGGGTTGTCCGTCCGTGACGTGCGGGTCAGCTTCGACGGTTTCACGGCCGTCGACGGCGTCTCCCTGGAGGTGCCCGCCGGCGACATCCGGTTCCTGATCGGGCCGAACGGCGCCGGCAAGACCACACTGGTCGACGCGATCACCGGTCTGGTCCGGGCCACCGGCTCGGTCCGGTTCGGCGACGAGGAGCTGCTCGGCCGACCGGTGCACCGGATCAGCCGGCTCGGCATCGGGCGGACCTTCCAGACCTCGACGGTCTTCGAGGAGCTGTCGGTGTTGCAGAACCTCGACATCGCGGCGGGCGCCCGACGCAGCTGGGCTACCCTTGCCCGCCGTCGCCGGGGTGTTCCCGACGAGATCGCCGCGGCGCTGGAGACCATCGGGCTGGCCGAGCGGGCCGCGCACCTCGCCGGGACGCTCGCGCACGGCCAGAAGCAGTGGCTGGAGATCGGCATGCTGCTGGTGCAGGACGCGCGGCTGCTGCTGCTGGACGAGCCGGTCGCCGGGATGAGCCATGAGGAACGCGACGCCACCGGCACGCTGTTGGAGACGGTCAGCCGGGATCGCACGGTCGTCGTGATCGAGCACGACATGGACTTCCTGCGTCGGTTCGCGCGCAGCGTCACCGTGCTGCACGCCGGCCGGGTGCTCAGCGAGGGCACGGTGGCGCAGGTCCAGGCGGACCCGCGCGTGCAGGAGGTCTACCTTGGCCACCCGGTCGACGCCGGGTCGGCCCGTACTGGCCTGGAGGCATGATGCTGACGCTGCGCGGGGTGCACGCCGGGTACGGTCGCTCTCGGGTGCTACACGGGGTCGATCTGGCGGTCCCGCCCGACGGGGTGGCCGCCGTGCTCGGGCACAACGGGGCCGGCAAGAGCACCCTGCTGCGGGTCGCGGCCGGGCTCCTGCGTCCGAGTGCCGGCACGGTCGAGCTGGACGGTGAGGACGTCACCCGGGCCGGGCCGCACGAGCGGGTGGCGCGGGGGATGGCGTACGTCCCGCAGGGTCAGCAGTGTTTCCCGCACCTGACCGCCGCGGAGAACCTGCGACTGGTCGCCGACGGCCGGCGCGACGGGGCGGTGGCCACGGCAGAGGTGCTGGATCTGTTTCCGGCGCTGCGCCCGCTGCTGCGGCGTCGGGCCGGGCTGCTCTCCGGCGGTCAGCGCCAGCAGTTGGCCATCGCCCGGGCCCTGATCACCCGGCCTCGGCTGCTGATGCTCGACGAGCCGACCGAGGGCATCCAGCCGTCGGTGGTCGCGGAGATCCAGGAGCGGATCGTCGAGCTGACCCGGCAGTCCGGGTTCAGCGTGCTGCTCGTCGAGCAGCACCTGGGCTTCGCGCTGCGGGTGGCGGACCGCTACCACGTGCTGGAGTCCGGCCGGGTCACCTCGCACGGCGACGGGGGTGTCACGGCGGAACGGGAGGTCCGGGCGGCCCTGGCGGTCTGACCGGCGCGGCGTCGGTCAGGTCTTCGGCGCGGGCCCGGTCGAGTCGCGGACGACCAGCAGGTGCCCGGTGGGGCGGCGGCGGGGGCGGGTCGTGCGCGGCTTGAGCGCGAGGGTGAGCGCCGTGCGGCCCATCTCGGTCATCGGCAGCCGGACGGTGGTGAGGCTGGGTGCGAGGTCGGCTGCCACGGAGACGTCGTCGAAACCGACCACTGACATCCGCGCGGGCACCGGCACGCGGCGGGAGCGCAGCGTGGACAGCACGCCCATGGCCATCACGTCGTTGAGCGCGATGATCGCCGTCGTCTCGGGATGTTCGTTGAGGATCTGCTCGGCGGCGGCGCGCCCACCGCCGCGGGTGAAGTCGCTGTGCACGACGACGAGGTCGGCGGGGGACCGCCCGCGCTGCCGCAGGGCCGACGACACCCCGGCCAGCCGGTCGGCGACCGTGGTGAGGCCGGCGCTGCCCGCGGCGACCGCGATCCGCCGGTGGCCGAGATCCATCAGGTGCTGGGCGAGGGCGTAACCGCCGGCCTCGTTGTCCGGCAGGACGGCGTCGACACCGAGCGCGTGCCGACCGATCGCGGCGGCCCGTCCGCCGTGGTCCTGGAACGCGGCCAGCTCGGCGCGGGCCGCGCTCTCCATCCGTGGGTCGTCGTAACCGGAACCGCTGATCAGGACGATGCCGACCCGTTGGGCGATCAGGTGGCGCAGCTCTTGCAGCTCGTAGTCGGGGTCGCGGCCGGACTGGCAGATCTGCACCAGCAGCCCCTGCTCGGCGGCGAGTTGGATGACCCCGGCGGCGATCTCGGAGAAGTACGGGTCGTCGACCTGATGGACGATCAACCCCACCGTGGAGGTGGCCCCGCTGGCCAGGGTGCGGGCGTACGGGTTGGCCACGTAGCCCAGCTCGCGGGCGACCTGCCGGATCCGGTCGGCGACCTCGGCGCTGACCCCCTCACGGCCGGCGAGGGCGCGGGAGGCGGTCGCCAGCGAGACGGCAGCGTGTTGGGCGACGTCCACGAGGCGCGGACGCTGGCTGGCCCTGGGCATCCGAAACCCTCCGGAAACATTCATGTCACGCGATCTGTTGCGAGCGACATCGATCGAAGCCTAGGGTACGTAAGCGCTTACGTAAGCGCTTACGTGACCGGCATCCGACATGCCGCGAAACGAGGTGACAGCCATGTCCAGGGCCCGACGAGCGGCCGTCTCCCTGCTGGCGATCGGCGCACTGACCGGCGCCAGCGCGCCGGCGGCGCAGGCGGATCGCAGCATCTCGCACGACGTCCACCCGGCGCTGCGCGCGCACCTGGTCGCCGCGTACGACTTCGACCACCCGGTGCCCGGCGACCCCGCCCTGGAACGCGACCAGGGGCGTTCCGGCACCGAGATCGAGCTGGTCAACGGCGGTGCCGCCATGCGGGTGCCGGACCGCGCCTACCGGGGCAGCCGTAACGCGGTGCAGACCCGGCAGGTCGCCCCCGCCGTCGCCGGCAACGACGACTGGAAGGCCGGCACCTGGTCCGCCAGCGGGGTGCGGACGCTGCGCGCGTTCAGCGCCACCGCGGGCACCACCGTGATGGGCTGGTTCAAGCTGAACATGGACAGCCCGTTGCCCAACTCCACCACCGCCGACCCGGACGACAGGTACAACGCCATCGGGCTGGCCGGAGTGCTCACCGGCGACTCCGACGGCCACGGCGTCCGCGCCCTGCTGGAGCTGATCGACGTCGACGGGGAGTTGCGGCTCGTCGCGCTCGGCCGGCGGCTCGACGGCGGCAACTCGCAGACCTTCGCCGCCACCCGGGACTGGCGCGAGCTGCTGCCGGTCGGGGAGTGGGTGCACCTGGCCGCCACCTTCGACTTCGACACCGGCGCGCTCGCCCTCTACCGCAACGGCGAACCGGTGGACGGCTTCTACACCCGCACCGACGACCCGTGGCTGGTATCCGGGCCCGGCCCGCACGTGACCACCGCGTCCGACCCCCGGGGCATCAAGATCGGCGGCAGCTTCCCGCAGGACACCCTCGAACGCAACCCGTGCGACTGCCGGATGGACGGCCTGATGTTCCTCGACAGTGTGGTCTCCGCGAACGACGTGCGGAGGCAGTACCGCCACCTTGCCCGCTGACCACCCTCGGCACCGTCCCACCGAGAAGGAGACACGCGTGCGCACCCTGCACCGCCGCGCCGGCACAGTCCGCCGGCCCACAGTGAGGGCCGGCCTCACCGCCCTCGTGCTGATCCTGTCCACACTGGTCGCCACGCCCGCGCGGGCCGCCGACGCGGTCGACGACCCGATCCCCGAGATGCCGGTCCAGTCCCGACTCGGGCTGGTCCTCAGCGAGTACGCCAGCTTCCCGCAGTCGTACCCGACGCCGGCGCCGACCGATGCGCGGCTCGTGCGTACCGCGCGGATCAACACCATCATGGAGGTGCCCGACGGCTCCGGCCGACGGGCGGTGCCCGACCTCAACGGCAACCTCTACCTGGTCGAGGGCGGCGTGCCGCACGTCTACCTGGACGTGGCGGCGACGTTCGCGCCGCGGTTCTTCTCCGGTCGCGGGCTCGGCCAGGGGTTCGGGTACGTCGCGTTCCACCCGGAGTTCGGGGTGAACGGCCGGTTCTACACCATCCACACCGAGTTGGCGTCGACGACGACGGTCACACCGGACTACGCCCAGCCCAACACGCTCTTCCACGGTGTCATCACCGAGTGGACGGCGACCGATCCGGCCGCCGCCACCTTCGCCGGTTCCCACCGCGAGGTGCTGCGCATCGGCTTCGGCGGCCAGGTGCACGGCATCCAGGAGATCAACTTCAACCCCACCGCCAAGCGTCACGACCGCGACTACGGCCTGCTGTACCTCGCCGTGGGCGACGGTGGCCAGGGCGCGCGCAACACCGACCCGCAGAACCTGGCCCTGCCCCACGGCAAGCTGCTGCGGATCGACCCCAGGGGCACCAACGCCCCGAACGGGCGCTACGGCATCCCACCCGCGAACCCGTTCGTCGGCCGGGCCGGCGCGCTGGGCGAGCTCTACGCCGTGGGGTTCCGGGACCCGCACCGGTTCAGCTGGGACCGGGCGACCGGCCGGATGTACCTCGGGCACATCGGTGAACACGCCGTCGAGGCGATCTACGAGGTCCGCGCCGGGGACAACTTCGGCTGGAGCGAGCGCGAGGGCTCGTTCGTCTTCGACAAGACGGCCACGAACCCCTGCGACCGGCTGCTCCCGCTGCCCGCCGACGACGACAGGTACCGCTACACCTACCCGGTCGCCGCGTACGACCACGACCCCGCGGCCGGCTGGAACTGCACCGACGACGTCGGTGTCGCGGTGGCCGGCGGCTTCGTCTACCGGGGGCGGGCGGTGCCCGCGCTGCGCGGCAAGTACGTCTTCGGCGACCTGGTCGACGGCCGGGTGCTCTACACCGAGGCCAACGAGATGCGCCGCGGTCGGGGTCTGGCCACGATCCACCAGCTCGCGCTCTTCAACGCGGCCGGCACCCCGGTCCGGATGCGCGACCTGTCGTCACCGGGCGCGCCCGGTGACCCCAACCGGGTGGACCTGCGCTTCGGCACCGACGCCTCCGGGGAGCTCTACATCCTCGCGAAGGCCAACGGAAAGGTCTGGAAGGTGACCGGCACCAGGGAGTTCGCCAGCGGCGACGTCGGGGACGTCACCGTGCGCCGTACCGCCGGGGCCGCGAACTGGGCGCCGGTGACCCCGGCGAAGTGGCAGTTCACCCACGACCAGGTCATCCTGGCCGAGGCCGGGGAGAGCCGGCCGGGTCCGCGCCGGCCCTTCGAGTACGCCGTGCTGACCAACGGCCCGGCGTGGTCGTCGGTGCGGGTCGACGCCCAGGTACGACTCGACACACCGGTGGAGGTCACCAACCGGGACGTGATCATCGTCTTCGGCTGGCGTTCGGACACCGAGTTCTACTACGCCCACCTCTCCACCGACAACACGATCTATCCGCACAACGGCATCTTCAAGGTGAACAACGCCGACCGGGAGCGCATCGACCACCAGTGGAACGGTCGGTCCCGGGGCGCCAACCCGGCCATCACCGATGCCAGGTGGCACCGGGTCCGGGTGGTGCACCTGCCGGCCACCGGCGAGATCGCCGTCTACGTCGACGGGCACCGGGACCCGCTGCTGACCGCGAAGGACACCACGTTCGGCTCGGGACGGGTCGGCTTCGGCTCGTTCGACAACGTGGGCCGACTGCGCAACCTGACCGTCACCGGCACCCCGGCCTGAACCGGGTCGCGGTGGGGACGGCGGCGCTCGTGCCGCCGTCCCCACCGATTCATCCGTCGACCTGCCCCGGAGGGGTCTGTCCGGTTCGTAGACTTCCTGCCATGCCGGAGATCGTCGAGTTGCTGGCCTCGCCCGTGCACCGCTTCCTGGGCCGGCCCGCCGATGGCCCGGCCCCGGCCCCGCCCGGTGAGCTGGTCGACGCCGTCCGGATCCGGGCCGGTCTCGGCATCGTCGGCGACCGGTACTTCGGCCAACAGGCACACCGCGACGCCAGCGTCACCGTCATCGCCCAGGAGTCGCTGCCGGCCGGCATCGGCCTGGCCGAGGTGCGGCGCAACATCCTCACCACGGGGATCGCCGTGGACGAGCTGATCGGCAGAGTGCTGGTGCTGGACTCCGGTGACGGCCCGGTCAGCCTGCGGGTCAACCGGGCGGCTCGGCCGTGCGCCTGGATGGACGTCACCGTCGGCCCGGGAGCGTGGAAGGCGCTGCGCACCACCGGCGGCATCCGCTGTACGCCCCTCAACGACGGCACCCTGCGCGTCGGCCCGATCGAGGCCGTCGTGAACTGAGGAAAGGGCGTGAGCGCCGACCTGCGCGGCGTGCATCTGCTCTCGGTCGAGGACGTGATCGGCCTGGCGCAGCCGGTCGAGAGCTGGGCGAGCTGGTGGTGACGGCCCGGCTGGCGGATTCGGCGAGGTGACGCCCGGGCGGGCCGGTGCATGGTAGAACCAAACCGCGCATCGGCTCGCAGGTCTCCGGGCAGCCGGGGGCATTGCCGGACGGGACCTCATCCGAACAGAGGTGGTGCAGTGAACCTCGAGCTGCGGCAGCTGATCGAGGAGCTGCGGGCTGAGCTGGCCGATCTGCCAGCAAGTCTGGCGTACGCCGAGTTCGGCGAGGGTGCGGCCCTCGACGCCGTGCCGGCGGGGCTCCCGGCCGACCTGCGGGATCTCCTGCTGGTGGCCGACGGGCTGCGGGCGGGTCGGGTGGAGCTGGCGTCCTCGTCGACCCTGGCGGGGATCCAGTACCACCTGGACTACGCGCCGGACTTCTCGTCCATCCCGCAGGACCGGGCGGGCTGGCTGGTGGTCGGCACCCGCAGCGACGAGCCGATCTTCATGGATCGTGGCACGGGGGCGATCTGGTACTTCCCACCGAACGGCACCGAGTGGTTCATGTCCGACGCGTTCGAGGAACTGGCCCCCGATGTGGAGTCCTTCGTGGACTACTACCTGCTCGGGCCGGGCTACGCCGACCTGACCCCGGCCGACGACCAGTGGTTCGCGTTCCTCGACGAGCAGGGCCTGCTCGACGAGGACGACGAGGACGAGCGCTGAGTCAGACCGGGCTGATGTGTGCGGCCAGGATCCGCCAGCCGTTCCGGTCGTCGTGG
Organism: Micromonospora sp. NPDC007208; assembly: GCF_042869175.1. Lineage (NCBI taxonomy): Bacteria > Bacillati > Actinomycetota > Actinomycetes > Micromonosporales > Micromonosporaceae > Micromonospora > Micromonospora sp. NPDC007208. Next base: position 396,548 of record NZ_JBIAFG010000001.1, read on the forward strand.
ACCCACGTCCGGGTGTAGCGCAGCCGCGCCGCGAACGGTGCCCCCTCGAAGACGCCGGACACCCGGCCCAGGAAGAACGTCACCCCCGTCTTGCCGACGACGAGCAGGTCCAGCTCCTCCTCCACCAACTCCTCGACGACCGAGCGGCGGTCCCGGTGGGCGGTCAGGTCGTCCTGCTTGGAGTGCATACGCCCGTCCGGGCCGATGGCGATCAGCTGGTCGACCAGTAGCTGGTCGAGGGCGGCGACGTCACCGGCCCGTTGGGCGGCCTGCAGGGTGCGCTCGGCGTCGAGCAGCTCAGCCTCGCGTGCGCTGTCCGGCATCGTGCCGTCCTCCCGTTCGGGTCCGACCCGGTGCCACCGTCGGCCCGGGCTGTCCGCATTGTGGCAGCCAAGCTGGCCCGGGCGGGCGGGGATCGCCGCTGACGTTCACAGAGTAAGGCGAATCCGTACGACGGTCTCCCCGGGGCTGGTGAGCACGGCGACCTCGTCACAGATCTGCTCCACGATCGCCAGCCCGCGACCCCGTACCGACTCGGCGGCCGGCATGCTCCGGCCGAACGCCCGTGTCGGCCCGTGGTCGACCACGTCGCAGAACAGCTGGCCCGGCTCGGCCCAGAGCCGGACCCAGCCGCCGCCGGTGGTGTGCTGCAACGTGTTGCTGGCCAGCTCGCTGACCGCCAGCGTCAACAGCTCCACCCGCTCGGCCGACAGGCCGCGGGCCAGCGCCCCGGCGCTGACGAACGCGCGCAGCGCTCGTATGTCGGTCGCGACCTGATAGGCCATGGTGTCCGCGGCGTGGGTGGGGACACTCTGCTCGGCCACGGTCTCCCGTCGCTCGCCCGGCATCAGCCCGCCCGATGTGGCTGCCCGGCCAGCGCCACCGCGATCAACGCGGGTGTCGTGGGCGTGCGAGCCTCGAAGTGCGCCATCGGGCAGCCGGAGACCTTTCGTAGCGAGAGCTGTTGTCGCCACATCATGTCATCCACCGGCCCCTTGACCGTCTCGTCCGTTCGGCGGTTGATCACCCGCGGCCCGGCCCGACCACGCCTCGCCGGTCCGGCGGGGGAGGTGGGTCAGGGAGCCGCGTCGAAGGCGACCGACTCGCTCAACTCCCGCCACCGAGCGTCGGACGCGGCGAGGGCCTCGGCGGCCGCTTCGGCAGCCGCCACGGCGTCGGCGCCGAGCAGCAACCGGAGCGGCGGATCGTCGACCCCGGTGATCCGGATGATCGCCTGGGCGGCCCGGGCCGGGTCGCCCGGCTGGGCGCCGCTGCCCTGGCGCAGCCGCTGCACGGCCGGGTCGATGACCGGCCGGTACGGTTCGCTGATCGGCAGGGCGCTCATCGACGAGCCGGCCCAGTCGGTGCGCAGCCCACCCGGCTCGACCGAGGTGATCCGGATCCCGAACGCCTCGACCTCCTTGGCGAGCACTGCGGAGAAGCCGCTGACCGCCCACTTGGCGGCCTGGTACGCGCCCAGACCAGTGCTCGCGACCCGGCTGCCGACACTGGAGATCTGCACGATGTGGCCGCGTCCCTGCTCGCGCATCACCGGCAGGGCGGCCCGGGACAGGTTGACCACGCCGAAGAAGTTGGCCTCGATCTGCGCCCGGAAGTCGTCGTCGGACATGTCCTCGATCGCGGCGACGTCGGCGTAACCGGCGTTGTTGACCAGGATGTCCAGCCGTCCGAACGTGTCCACGGCGGTGCGTACGGCGGCGCGGGCGGCGGCGGGGTCGGTGACGTCGAGGGCCACCGCGCGGACCTGGTCACCGTGCCGGTCGACCAGGTCGTCGAGCTGGGCCGGGTTGCGGGCGGTTGCCACCAACTGGTCGCCGTCGGCCAGGACGGCCTCGGCGAGGGCGCGGCCGAGACCACGCGAACAGCCGGTGATGAGCCAGACTCGCGGCACGGCGTTCCCTTCGTGTCGGTGGACCAACTCGCCGTCAGGGACGGATGTCCAAGGCGCCGATCAGCCCGTCGCGCAGCGTGAACCGGTACCGCAGCTCGATCGGACTGCCGGGGAAGTCTCCGGACACCCGGGTGACAGCCAGGTACGAGTCGCCCGCCTGCGGTGTGACCCGGACCGGCTCGGCGGTGTACGCGTAGGCGTCCATCGCCTTCTGTCGCCAGGCCCGGATCGAGGCCCGCCCGTCGTACAGCCGGTCCTCGTCGGCGACGCTCGCGGTGTCCGCGAAGCAGGCGACGAAGGCGTCCAGGTCCCGGTCGTTGACGGCCCGGAAGTACCTGTCGATCACGTCGGGCAGGTCGAGGGCCATCTGCTCCTCCTGCGGCACGGGCCGCCGTCGGGCAGCCGTCGGGTTCCCGGTCCGACCTCACCGTACGAGAAGCGGACGGCACCGCGCGGAGCAACGAGCAGAACCCATCCCGCTCCAGGCTGCCGGGTTTGCTGCCGGTGGGCCCGGGTAGCCACGCGTTTCCGAAAGCGAAGGGCGGGGGCATGGCCGAGCTGGCGTTCGTCGACAAGGTTGCGGCACGGGCGGGTGTGTCGCCGGAGCAGGCACGCCCGCTGACCGAGGCGGTCCTGCGGACCCTCACCGAGCGGCTCTCCGGCGGGGAGGCGGCCGCGTTGGCTCCCCACCTGGCCGACGAGCTGAGCCCGCTGCTGGTCAAGGCCGCCGAGCCGCCGGAAACGTTCGACTACGACGAGTTCCTGCGCCGGGTGGCAGACCGGGCCGGAATCGACCGCCCGGCCGCCGAGCGCGGCACCAGTGCGGTGCTCCAGACGATGCACCGGGTGGTCGGGCACCGGGAGTTCGAGGACGCGCTGGCCCAACTCCCGGCGGACCTGCGGGCACTGGCGCAGCCCCTCCCGCACGGCCCCTGACCCACACCTCGGCTGGCATCCGAACGTCGGCATGACCGCCGTCGATGCGGAGACGTGCGTGGTGGCTGTCCTGGTCGATCACCGTCGGGCGACGCGGAGCGTGGCCTGACCCGCCGGTCAGGCCACGCCCCTACGTCCGAGGTCAGCCGTTAACCCCGCTACCGACCACCCACTTCTGGTGTGCGCCGCCCGCGTACGTGCCGAGCTGGATCTGGGTGCCGTCGCCGGTGCCACCGCCGGCGGCCTCCATGATCTTGCCGGACTGCGGGTTGCGGATCGACCCGTCGGCCTGCGGCTGCCAGACCTGCGCGCCGGTGCCGTTGCAGGTCCAGAGCTGGATCTTCGTGCCGTTCGCGGTGCCGGCGTTGTCGATGTCCAGGCACTTGCCGAGCACCCGGTACGTGTCGCCGACCCGCGTCCACGACTGCGCGGCGGTGCCGTTGCAGGTCCAGAGCTGGATCTTCGTACCGTCGGCGGTGCCCGAGTTGTCGACGTCCAGGCACTTGCCGCCGACGCCGGTGATGGTGCCGCCGATCGGCGGCGGGGGACTGCCCGGGATGGAGTTGAGCGTGTACCACGCCTCGGTGCTCCACAGAGACTGGCCGCTGGTGGAGGTGAACGGGCGCGGCGAGCGCAGGTGCACCACCCGGCCCGCCTTGCGGCCGGCCACCGCGAGGCTGACCTTCTTGCCGTCCGCCGAGAGGGTGGCCGAGGTGACGGTCAGCGTCTCCTCGTCGACCTTCGGCCCGCCGTAGTTCGACGTCGCCACGTACCGCCATTGCTTGATCTTGTAGCGCGCGGCCAGCTCGGCGGCGGTCGCCGCCGAGACGGGCTGGGTGTACTCCACCTCGAAGCCGGTCGTGGTGGCGCGCATCGCGAGCATCTCGAACGTGGTGGCGGTGTTCGGGGTGAGCTTCTGCAGGCCGTACGACAGCTTGCCGGTCTGGCCCCAGTTGCCGCCCGCGCCGAGCCCGCCGACGTAGATCGCGCCGTCCGGGCCGACGTTGACCTCGGAGACGCCCGCCTCCAGGCCCTGGGTGAGCCGGAACAGGGCGCCCTGGTACTCGCCGTTGACCTTCTCCACATTCGCCCGTTGTAGGCCGCCGTACGTCACGTCGCCGATGACGAACTGGCCGGCGTACCGGCCGCTGGTCAGGTACATCGGCGTGCTGGGCGAGTTGGCGATCTCGTTCTGCGGCATCCAGAGCACCGGCGGGGTGACCGGTGCGGTGTCGAACGGGCCGGCCGGGTTCGTGTAGTGGTTGAAGAACCGGCCCTGCTTGATGTGCACCAGCTTCGAGGAGGGCAGCCAGCCGCCCTGGTTGTCGGTGACGAAGATGCCGCCCTCCGGGCCCCAGCCGATGCCGTGCGGCGTCCGCAGGCCGCCGGCGACGTAGCTGACCGCGCCGGTGTCCTTGTTGACCTTGAGGGTGGTGCCCCGGTTGGTGGCGGGCTGCGGGTTGGTGGTGGCACCGCCGGAGTTGATCGACACCGACAGGTTCAGATAGAAGAACCCGTCCTGGTAGAGCAGGCCGAACGCGAACTCGTGGAAGTTGCCGCCGTACGGCCAGGTGGCGACGGTCTCCAGGCGCTCGGCGACCTCGTCACCGCCGGTGTTCACCAGCCGGGTCAACCGCTGCTTCTCGGTCACGTAGACCACCCCGTCGACGACCTTCAGGCCCATCGGTTCCTTCAGGCCGCCGGCGATCCTCTTGGTGGTCACGTTGCCCGGGCTCGTCGATCCGCCGGTGTTGCCGAGGATCCAGACCTCGCCGTCCTGGGAGGTGCCGGACTGGTCACTGCCGCCCCAGGTGCTGATGACCAGCCGGCCGTCGGCCAGCCAGTCCATGCCGGTGACCTTCGGCTGGAAGCCGCTGGGCCGCAGGTTGGTCAGCGTGTAGCCGGGGTGCACACCGGTCAGCGGCAGGCCGTCGCCGGGGGAGTCGGAGACCCCCTCGCACTCCTTGCGCCCGGGTGCGGTCACCCGGACCACGCCCGCGTCGGTGCTCAGCGCCGAGTTCGGTACGACCACGAAGGTCGACGAACCGGGCGTCTTCCACTCCAGGGTGATCTGCTGCCCGCCGCCACGCTCGAAGTGGTCGATGCGCAGCGGGTGCAGGCCGGCGGTGAGGGTGACCATGCCCTCCTTGGGCGGGGTCGCGCCGTGCAGGCCGTCATGGTTGATGACCACGGCGTTGTCGATCGACAGCTTGGATCCGTCGTCGCTGCTGAGCCGGAACGTGTAGCTGCCGGCCTGGGTGGTGGTGATGTTGCCGAGCACCTGCGAGACGAAGTTGTCCTCGAAGCCGAAGTCGGCCGCCGAGGTCCAGTTGATGGTGGACATCAGCTTGTCCACGTTCGGCGTCTGGGCGGGCTTGAGGGTGCACAGCTCGGACAGCGGCACCTGCACGTCGAAGACGCGCAGTGTGACGCCCGGTTCCTGCGCGGGGGCGGCGCTGGCGGGGACGGCCCAGAGGCCGGCGGCGAGGACGAGTGCCAGTGCACCCAGGACGGGATGGTGGAGTCGGCGTAGCAGGGGTGTGGCCATCGTTCCTCCAGGAGGCAGTGGAGTGTCCGACGGCCGGCGTGGATCAGCGGTGAGGATGACCGTCGGCCCGGGTCCGTAACGTCCTCGACGCCGACGAGTGACGTTGCGGAAACACCGGGTGGATGGCTCGGAACATTAAGGCGTTTCGATGGGAGTGTCCATGGCTTCGCCTCGATACATCAAAAGTTTCGAATGTCCGTGCGAAAGTTCGGGACAGTACGCGAAGAATGCCCGGCCCTGCGGCGGCCTACCGCCGTCCGCGCCGCGCCGGACCGCCGGCCCGGTTGCCGGTCTTCCGAGTCGGGTTGGCGGCCTTGCGGCTGGCGGCGCCGCCCCGACCCGCCGCGCCGGCGGCCCGACGGTCCGACGTGGAGGCTCCCCGCGCCGCGGGCCGACGGCGGGCCGCCACCAGCACGATCGCCGAGACCACGACGACGATCAGGGCCGGAACCAGCCAGGCCGGGAACCCGCCGCCACTCTGCTCCTGCCTGGCGCCGGCCGGGTCGTCCGCCGGAGCGCCGGTAGGGGCGACCGCGCTGCCGCTGGCCCCGGAGTTGGTCGAGCCCTCGCCCTCGGCCTGCGCGAGCAGCGCCGGATCCGGCCCAGCCGTGGGCGCCGACCAACCGGCCGGCGCCGCCGTGCCCGGGCCCTGGTAGTCGAAGGTCACCTCGCCCCGCACCGCCTCACCGTCCGAGGCGACGGAGAGGTAGCTGGCGGTGTAGCGGCCCTTCGCCGGCCAGTGCGCGACGGTCACCATGGCCGGGAAGCCGGTGTGGTACAGCCGGGGCTCGAACACGCCGTTGACCATGAAGTACTCGGTGACCGGCTTGTCCAGTCGCTTCGGCTCACCGTAGGACCAGCCATTGTCCACTCGCGACCCGTTCGGCCCGCTGATGGCGAAGTGCGCGTTGGACGCCGGCTTCTCGGTGAAGTACAACGCCAACTGAGTGAGCGGCTCGCGTACGACGGTGCCTTTCAGGGGAGTGGACGTCGCCAGCTGGCCGTGCGCGGACGCCGGGGCGACCGGCAGCAGCAACGACACCACCAGGGTCGCCGCCAGCGCCGCCACGACACGGCTCAGGACCTTACGCACAGTGACCAGCTTCGATCGCATTCGTTCATCATGGTCATTTCCCCGGCACCGAACAAGACGTAGAGTTCTCCTCCCCGACGATCAACCCGACACCCGCCCCCCTCGCGTCGTTCGGAGTCCGCCCGTGCTCGTCCGTACCCCCGCCGCCCGCACCGCCGCCACCCTCGCCGCCACCGCCCTCGCCGCCCTGCTCCTCGCCGGTTGTGGGCAGGACGACGACCCCTCCGTGGCCACCCCCTCGACGGCCCCGACGTCCGCCGCGCCTCCGAGCGCCACCCCCACCGCACCGACCCCGACGGCCACCGGCACGCCCAGCCCCTCGGCCAGCACCGCCGCGGTGGATCGACAGATCACCGTGACGATCGCTAAGAAGCGGGTCGACCCGCCAACCGGACGGGTCACTGTCGGTAAGGGCCAGCTGGTCCGGATCACGGTCACCTCCGACGTCGCCGACGAGTTGCACGTGCACGGCTACGACCTCGGCGCCCGGCTGCCGGCCGGCACGCCCGGCTCGGTGGAGTTCCGGGCCGACAAGACCGGGCTGTTCGAGGTGGAGACGCACGAGTCCGAGCTGGTGCTGTTCCAGCTCGTCGTCCGCTGAGCGGCATGACGGCCGTTCCCACGCTGCTGGCACACGGCGTCGGTGGCCGCCAGGACCTGCCGATCACGCTGCCGCAGCTCGTCGTCGCCGCCGCGCTGACCCTCGTCGTCACGTTCGTGGCGCTGGGCCTGCTCTGGCGCGAACCCCGGCTCGACCGGGACGCCACCGGCGGTCGCCCGGTGCCGCGCTGGCTCGCCCGACTCGTCGACGGGCCCGCGTTCCGGTGGGCGCTGCGCGGGCTCGGCCTGCTCGCCGCCGCCTGGTTCTGCCTCGGTCTGCTGGGCGGGCCGGACACCGCGGACAACCCGACCGCCGGCGCGCTCTACGTGCTGCTCTGGGTCGGGCTGGCCCCGCTGTCGCTACTGCTCGGCCCGGTCTGGCGGGCGGTCAACCCACTGCGTACGGTGCACCTGCTGGCGGTGCTGGCAACCCGGCGCGACCCGAACCGTGGGCTCCGCGAGCTGCCCGACATCGTCGGGTGGTGGCCGGCCGCCGTCACCCTGTTCGGGTTCGTCTGGCTGGAACTGGTCGCCCCCGACCGGGCCACCCTGCCGGTCATCACCGCCTGGCTGGCCGGGTACGCGGTGGTCCTGCTGGCCGGCGCGGTGCTGTTCGGCGCCGGCTGGTTCGACCACGCCGACCCGTTCGAGGCGTACAGCACCCTGATCGGTCAGCTCGCCCCGCTCGGCCGGGCCGCCGACGGCATCCTGGTGTGGCGCAACCCGCTCGACGGGATCGCCGGCCTGCGACCCCGCCCCGGACTCGTCGCCGTCGTGGTCGTGCTCCTCGGCTCGACCATGTACGACAGCCTCTCCAACGCGCCGGGCTGGTTGCGCTTCAGCCAGGAGAACGGCCTGCACCCGGCGGTCACCGGCAGCGCCGGTCTGAGCCTCGTCATCGCCGCCGTCGCGGTGGCGTACCTCGCCGCCACCGGCGCGGCGGCGCGCATCGGTCGCGCCGATGCGGCCGACGCCCGCGCGGTGCCGGGCGAGATCGCCCACTCCATCGTGCCGATCGCGGTGGGGTACGTGGTGGCGCACTACTACTCACTGCTGATCCTGGAGGGCCAGCGCACCGTCGCGTTGCTCTCCGACCCGCTGGGCACCGGCGCCAACTGGCTCGGCACCGCCGACTGGGAGCCCCAGACCGCGCTGGTCACGCCCTCCGGGGTGGCGTCCGTGCAGATCACCGTCATCGTCCTCGGGCACCTGCTCGGCACACTGCTCGCCCACGACCGCGCCCTGTACCTGTTCCCCCGGGCCCGGGCGGTGGCCGGCCAACTACCCCTGCTGGCCCTGATGGTCGCGTACACCGTCGCCGGTCTGCTGCTGCTCTACGCGGGGTAGTCCCGCCGGGTCCCAACCCGTGCGTCATGATGGCCCGTGGACTCCGATCTTCAGCGCTACCTCGATGACCTCGTCGGCACTGCCCGCGACGTGCTCGGCGCCGACCTGGTCGGCGCCTACGCGGCCGGTTCGGTGGGGCTCGGGGCGTACCAGGCCGGCCGCAGCGACGTGGACGTGGCGCTACTCAGCGCCGGGCCGCTCACCGAGGCCGCCAAGCGGACGTTGGTGGCCCGACTGCGGCACGAGGCGCTGCCCTGCCCCGCGCGCGGGCTGGAACTGGTCGTCTACGACCGGGCGGTCGCCGCCTCCGGCACCCCCGAGCCGGGCTTCGAGGTCGAACTCAACACCGGGGCGGGCATGCCGTTCCGGCGCACCCTCGACCCCGCCGACCGCCCGGTTGCCGACGGCCGATTCTGGTACGGCCTCGACCGCAGCATCCTGCACCAGAGTGGGCTTCCACTGCTCGGGCCGCCAGCCGGGGAGGTCTTCGCCGACCTCGCCCCGGCCGACCTGCGCCGGCTGCTCATCGAGGCCCTGACCTGGTGGCTGGCCCTGCCCACCCCGCCGGACGACCAACCCGCGCCCGGCACCGAGGACGCCGTACTCGGCGCCTGCCGGTCGCTGGTGCGCCACCGCGACGGTGTCTGGCTCGCGAAGGTGGCCGCCGGTCAACGGCTGATCGACGCCGGCGACCGGGCCGAGGTGATCCGTCAGGCGGTCGCCGCGCGGCACGGCGGGCCGCCGCCCACCGGGGCGCAGGCCCGCGCCTTCCAACAACGGGTACGCGACGAGATCGCCGCGTAGCCCGTCGCTACCCACCGTTCGTCGTCTCGACGCGGGCGATAAGCTGCTTGAGTCGCACGATCTCCTCGGTGAGCGCGACGTCGCCCGCCGCGGTGAGCGTGACCCAGGTCCGGCCACGTCGGCCGGCGTAGCCCTTCTCGACCTCGACCAGACCGGCCGATTCCAGGACACCGAGATGCTGGGACAAGTTGCCGGCGGTCAGCTGCAACTGGGTACGGAGAAAGCCGAACTCCGCCCGCCGGGCCTCGTGCACGATGGTGAGGATGCCGAGCCGTACCCGCTGGTGTACCAGGTCGTCGAGGCCGGTGACGGGATGTGCTGGCGTGGTCCCGTCGGGATCGGTCATCGGGACCGCTGCCGGTGTTGCGCCAGGGCGAATCCGGCACTGCCCAGCAACAGCACGCCGCCGCCGATGACCAGCATCGGCACGAACTGCCACTGGCTACGGGCTTCCCAGCCGAGGTCGATCGGCACCAGCACCACGGCCAGGTACAGCAGGGTAAACAGCAACAGCGCGACGTGCCGCTCCAGCCAGGCCAGCACGAGCAGGGCCACCCCGATCGCGCCGGCCGGTCCGAGCAGCCGGAACAGTACCTGGGCGAAGGCGGGTGGCGGCAGGTTCGTCCGTCCGTCGAAGATCCAGTCCGCAGCGCCGACGGCGACGGCGATGGCGATCACCACCAACAGCGTGAGACCGGTGAGGACGTAGGGCATCACCCGAGCGTCCACCCCCCGGGCCCGGGCTACTCGGATGTACCCGGCGGCGATCGCCACGTACCCCCCGACCAGGGCGGCCAGCCAGTAGAACTCCGCTACCGGGAACCATGCTTCGCACACCTGAGCCCCGTCGATCGGCTGGCAGTTGCTGAGGTGCGGGTCACCGAACAGGTAGGCAGGAATCGCCCCGAAGGTCACCAGGGCCAGCACGAGCAGCGGTAACCACGTGACCCGCTGGGCAATTCGGACGCGGCGTGTGAGGCCGCGCAGATCCGTGAGGAGCCGGCGGGGGTCACCGCCGGCAGGGAACGTTTGTGAAGTCATGCAGATAGGTTTCCATAACAAACCAGTTTGCGCTAGTGCCCTTTGTGGTTGGGGGGCCGACCCGCACAGACCGGGCTCAACGGACCGGACCGGCCTGGAGCGAGGCGAAGAGCAGGTTGAGACCCTCGGTCATGGTCGGGTGGGTGATGACCGCGTCCCGCAGGGCGGTCCACGGCATTCCGGCGAGCATGGCCAGCTGCACGGAGGTGATCACCTCACCGGCCTCGGCGCCGAGCAACGCCGCGCCGAGGATCCGGTCGGTGCTGGTGTCGATGACCGCCTTCCACACGCCCTGGGTCTGACGCAGGGTGCGTGCCCGGGGGATGGCGGCGACCGGCAGGTGGGCGACCTGGACGTCGTACCCGGCGTGGCGCGCCTCGGTCTCGGTCAGCCCGATCCGTGCCAGCTCCGGGGTGGTGAAGACGGTGTACGGGATCAGCCGGTCGGCGGTGCTGCGCCGGCCTCCGGCGAGGTTGGCCCGGATGATCCGGTAGTCGTCCAACGAGACGTGGGTGAACTGCGGGCTGCCGGCGACGTCCCCGGCCGCCCAGGTGCGCTCGGCGCTGGTGCGCAGGTGCTCGTCGACCTCCACGAAGCCCCGCTCGGTGAGCCGTACGCCGGCCACGTCCAGGCCGAGCCCGTCGGTGACCGGTTCTCGGCCGGCCGCCACCAGCACGTCGTCCCCGATCACCACACCGCCGTCGTCCAGCGTCACCCGGAGCGAGCCGTCGGTCTCCCGGTCGACCCGCGCGACAGCCACACCCACCCGTACGTCGATGCCATCATCGAGGAAGACGCGCATCACCGCGTCGCTGACGTCGGGATCCTCCCGGGTGAGCAGCCGTGGACCACCCTCGACCAGGGTCACCGCGCTGCCGAACGACGCGAACATCTGCGCGAACTCCACCCCGACGGTGCCGCCGCCGAGCACCACCAGCCGGGCCGGCAGCCGATCCAGGCGCAGCAGCTCGTCGCTGGTGAGCACCCCGGCCTCGGCCATCCCGGGCACCGACGGCAGGTGGGGGCGGGTGCCCGTGTTGATCACCACGTCGCTGCCGCGCAGCAGTCGCTCGCCGCCGTCGGCGAGTGCCACCCGTACGGTCCGGGGGCCGACGAACCGGGCCTCGCCGATCACCAGGTGCAGGCCGGAGTCGAGGAACTGCTGCCGGTTGGCGGCGACCATCCCCTCGACCACGTCCTGCTTGTGCGCGCGCAACAGGTCCACGTCGACCCGGCCGCCCTCCACCGCAAGACCGAGCGCCGACGCGCCCCGCAGCTGACGGGCGGCCCGCGCGCTGGTCACCAGCGCCTTCGTCGGGATGCACGCGACGTTGATGCAGCTGCCGCCGATCATGCCGCGCTCGACCATGGCGACCCGCTGCCCGGACCGGGCGACGTCCATGCTCAACGTCTTGCCGGCCTTGCCGCCACCAACCACGAGCAGGTCGAACTCCTCCGGTTGGTCGGTCACCGGGCGCTCCTCTCGGTCACCGGCCAGGGCCGGCGGCCTCCGCTGGTGCGCGGCGGCCAGCCCAGCCTGCCAGCTCCGACGGGTACGGTGATCCGTTCCGCGCAGAATCCGCCCGGGCCGCCCCCTCTCCGCGATCTTGCACTTACTGTCCCGACGTAAGGGGGCATTCCGCGCATCTCGGCGACCGAAACTGCAAGATCGGCGGGGGTGAGGCGGGGCGTCGACTCACCACGCGGCTAGCCCGGTACGGGATCATTGTTGGATGCCTGACATCCCGCTGCGGTTCCGTGCACGGGTCCGCCATGAGGCGGACCGCTCGTACGCCGTGCTGGTAGCAGGACCCGAGGGGGAGGTGCTGGTCGGCGTCACCGGCAGCCTGAGGGAGGTGCGCACTGTGGCACGCGAGGGTGCCGCTCGTTTGTTCGGCGTGCCGACGGAGCGGATCGCCGAGGATCACCTGGACGTGGTGATCCCTCAGCCGCCGTACGCGCGCGACGGGCAGTGGGTGCGAATCGTCTCGGCGGGTGAGTCCGCCGCGCCGGACGACGCCATCGACCTCGGAGCGGCCGGACAGGCGCACTGGTTCGGCCACGAGGGAGCCTGGTTCGTCACGGTGGCCGGCTCCGGCACAGGCGTCCATCCCAGCGAGCACCTCGACTTCGCGCCCGTCCTCACCGACGATGAGGTCGCCGAGTTGCGGAGGTACCTCGATCGGTCAACCCAGCCTCCCTCTTGAGAGGTTGGTCGTTGACCGGCGACCGGGCGCTCGGCCCGGGCCCGTGCGGATCTCGCTCCGGGCCCGGGTGCAACCGCGGCTGAGGTCAGTGTCGGGCGGCGCCGTTCTCGCTGACCGGCTGCCCGAAGGCCAGGAACGGCACGGGCGTCGGTGCGTCCGTGCCGATGTGCCGAGGGAAGGTCGGCTCGGCGTCGTCGGCGCTCACCTCCCGGGCTGCCGCACGGTCGGACGTCGCCGACTCGTCCGCCACTGCCGGTGCGCCACCGTGCTCGTCGTTCGCCTGCTCGGCCGGGGCCCGGTCGCCATCCTCGACCGGGGTCCGGTCGGCATAGCCACTGTCGACCGGCGTCCGGTCGGCGTAGCCGTTCTCGGCCTGCGTCCGGTCGGCAGGGCCACTGTCGACCGGGGCGCGGTCGGCAGGTGCGGAGTCGAGCGGGGCACGGTCGGGGGTGGCGCGATCGGCGTCCGCATCGTCCAGGGTGACTCGTTCCGCGGGGCGCCGGTCGACGCCGAAGCGGTCGACGTTGAGCCGTTCGACGCCCACCCGCTCGGGAGCGGGCCGGTCGGCGCTGGAGCGGGAACCGACCATCGGGTACTCGGCGGTCTCCGTACCACCGGCGGCTGCGGCCATGACCGCGGCGGCCGCGAGGTCGGCCACCCGCTTCGCCTCCCGCTGTACGCGGGCGCGGACCTCCTTGGCGTGCCGCTCGGCGGAGTCGCCGGCCCGACGGGCCTCGTCCAGCCGGGCGCTCTCGGCGGTCAGGTCCCGGCGGACCTCGTTGAGTCGCTGCTGCATCCGGGACAGCTCGTTCTCCAGCGTCTCGCCCTCCTGGCGGATCTCGGCGAGCTGCTGGCGGCCGGTGTCCAGCTCGGCGTGCAGCTCGGCGGCCTCCTGCCGGCGCTCCTCAAGCTCCTTCTGCAGGGCGGCGAGCTGCTGCTGGTGACTGGCGGCCTGCTCGTCGGCGCGGTTGCGCAGCTCGGTCACGTGCTGCTGCGCCTCGGCCAGCAGCGCGGCGATCTGCTGCTCGGTCGCGCTGCGCTGCTCGGCCAACTCCTGCTCGGCGGCGGCCTGCTGTTCGGCGATGTCCTGCTCGGCGGCGGTACGCCGCTCGTTGACCTCTCGCTCCACGCTGGCCTGCCACTGGGCCATCTCCTGCTGGTGCTTGGAGCGGGCCGACTGGAGTTCCTGCTGGATCTGGGTACGGGCCGACTTCATCAGCGCGTCGGCGGCGACCCGGGTCTGGTTGAGCTGCTGCGCGCTCTGCTCGGTGATCCGCTTGGCCTCGTGCTGGGCGCGCTCGTGCGCGGCCTCACCGTCGGCGCGCAACTGCTCGGCGTGCTCGCGGATCGCGGTCAACTCGGCCTCGGCCAGGGTGCGCCGCTCCTCGTGCGCCTGCTCCTGCTCGGCCCGCCGGGCGGCCAACTCCTCGGCCAGATCCTGACGTGCCTGCGCGGCCCGCTCACGGGTGTCGGCGAGAATCCGCTCGGACTCGCTGCGCAGCTCGTTCGCCCGGTCGGTGGCCGACTCGGTGATGATGCCGGCCTGCTTCTCGGCGAGTGCCATGATCTCGCCGACCATCGGGCCCAGATCGTGGAACGAGGCGCGGTCCACCTGCACGGGTTGCTCCTGAAGCTCGGCCAGTTCGGCACGCAGCCGCTGCACCTCGGCGGTCAGTTCACGGACGCGGACGGCGGAGCGCCCGTGCTCTCCACTCAGCATCGAGATCTGACCGTCGAGCTGCTCCAGGTGCCGGTCCACCTGGCGTTTGTCGTATCCGCGCAGGGCGAGCTCGAAGCTCGGCCGGGAGGCCGCATCGTCGCGTGCTGCGTGCGGCTCAGCGCCGATGGACATGCACCATCCTCCGTACGATCGGGGCGTCAGGGTCGGCGGTCGCCTGCCCCACGGGCCGTCAGTGTGGCGCAACGCTACCGCCGAGCGGACCTCATGCGAAGTCCTGCCCCACCACCTCTCACGTTGCCGCCCCGCGTTCCCGCGTTCCCGCGCCGATCATGGACGCGTGGTGCCGGAAAGGTGGTGCTCCACCACCTTTGTCATCCAGCACAAGTCCATGATCGACGCAGGTCAGCAGGTCAGCAGGTCAGCAGGTCAGCAGGTCAGCAGGTCAGCGTCGGCGGGCGACCAGGACCGCGTCGTGCAGGGTGATGTCTTCGCCGTCGGGGTTGGTCGCGGGGCGGGAGCGTTCCTCCGCCGTCAGCACCTCCCAGTCGGCCGGTTCCAGATCGGCGGCGACGTCCTGCGCGGTGTACATCATGTCCGGCATGTGCATCCGGTGCGCCGACCCCCACAGATCCGACGGGTGGTGCCCGACGATCAGCAGGACGCCGCCGGGTGCCACCGCCGCGGCCAACCGGCCGAACAACTCCCGCCGCTGCGCCGGGGGCAGGTGCATGAACTGCGCGGACACCAGGTCGTACGCCTCCTCGGCGGGCGGCTTGTCCCGCAGGTCCGCGTGGGTGAACTCGATCCGGTCGCCCACGCCGACGGTCTCGGCGTGCGCGGCGGCCCGGCTCAGCGCCGTGCTGGAGATGTCCACCGCGGTCACCTGCCAGCCGCGCTCGGCCAACCACACCGCGTCGGCGCCCTCGCCGCTGCCCACGTCCAGGGCGCGCCCCGGGGCCAGGTCGGTGACCTCGGCGACCAGCTGCGGGTTCGGCCGGCCACTCCACACCGAGGGGCGGGACTGGTAGCGCTCCTCCCACGCCGGCTCCTCGAACGTGGTGGCCACCAACTGCCGGTACGCGACCACCGCGTCGCGGGTCTCCTCGGCGATGAGATCGGCGTTGATCGCCGCCGCCGCGGTCAGACCGGCCCCGGCGGACGTGATCACCTGCCCACGGATGTCGGCCACGTTGCCCGCCACCCAGACCCCTGGGACGGTGGTCGCGCCGGTGGCGTCGGTCGGGATCTGGGCACCGATGACGTGCTCACCCATCAGCACCTCCTCCGGGGCCAGACCCAGCCCCACCAGAACGTCGGCGCGAGGAGTCAGCCGGGTCGCCACCACGATCGCGTCGAGCGCCACCACCCGGCCGTCAGCGAGCCTTACGCCGGTCAGCGCGTCGTCGGTCACCTCCACCGCGGCGACCGGACCGGGCACCACCGCGATGCTCCGGGCGGCGAGCCGCTCGGCGGTCTCCGCGTCGGGTGCCGGGGCGTCGTGCAGCAGGAGCAACACGCTGGGGCTCCACTGTCGCCACATCTCGGCCTGGTGCACGCTCAGCGGGCTGGTCGCCAGGACGCCGATTCGCCGGTCCCGCACCTCCCAGCCGTGGCAGTACGGGCAGTGCAGCACGTCGCGACCCCACCGCTGGGCCAGGCCCGGCACGTCGGGCAGCTCGTCGGTCAGGCCGGTGGTCACCAGCAGCCGCCGGGCCCGCACCGACTCCCCGCCGTCGAGGTTCAGCCGGAACCCGTCGTCGTCCCGGGTCGCGGCCTCCACCCGCCCGGTGCGGAACTGCCCGCCGTACCCGGCCACCTCGGCCCGTCCGATCGCGAGCAGCTCACCCGGCGGCGTCCCCTCCCGGCCCAGGTAGTTGTGTATCCGGTCGGCCGGCGCGTTGCGCGGCTCACCGGAGTCGATCACCAGCACCGACCGTCGGGCCCGGCTCAACGCCAGGGCTCCGCTGAGCCCTGCGGCGCCGCCGCCCACCACCACCACGTCGTATGTCTCGTCCACCGGAATCTCCCTCTTGCTTCGTCGGCTGCGCCCACCATCCGTCGCCGCCGGCAAGGTGGCAACTATCCTTGCCGTTATGGCAAACGAGGACA
The DNA here is from genome assembly GCF_042869175.1 of Micromonospora sp. NPDC007208. Lineage (NCBI taxonomy): Bacteria > Bacillati > Actinomycetota > Actinomycetes > Micromonosporales > Micromonosporaceae > Micromonospora > Micromonospora sp. NPDC007208. Next base: position 412,826 of record NZ_JBIAFG010000001.1, read on the forward strand.
GCGCCGCGCTGGCGGCCGTCGGCCCCCGGCTGCGTGCCCTGCGTCACCAACGCGGGACCACGCTGACCCAGCTCGCCGACCTGACCGGCATCTCGGTGAGCACCCTGTCCCGGCTGGAGTCCGGTAGTCGTCGACCCACGCTGGAGTTGCTGCTCCCGCTGGCGAGGGCCTACCAGGTGGCGCTCGACGAACTGGTCGACGCCCCCGCCACCGGCGACCCCCGGGTACGCCCCAAACCGATCGTCATCCACGGCGTGACGTATCTGCCGCTGACCCGCCGACCGGGCGGTGTCCAGGCGTTCAAGCAGATCTTCCCGCCGGACCCGTCCGCCGGGGGCCGAATCCCGCAGGCCCACGAGGGGTACGAGTGGCTCTACGTGCTCTCCGGCCGGCTACGCCTGCTGCTCGGCGACCGGGACCTGACGCTGACCCCGGGAGAGGTGGCCGAGTTCGACACCCGCGTTCCGCACCTCTTCTTCAACCCCGGCCCCGGCACCGCCGAAGCCCTCAGTCTCTTCGGGCCGCAGGGGGAGCGGCTGCACGTCCGCGCCCGCCCCGCCACGCCCGACAAGCAGCAGTGATCAAGCCTGACTCTGCCCGGTCCGCTGGTCCGGGGGCCAGGTGGGGCAGAGGGAAGAGCTTGTCGCAACGTTGACCGCGGTCGGAGCCGAGGTCGAGTTGTCGGTGGTGCCGGGTAGTGCTTCCCCGAGGCAGCCGCGAGGGCCGGACCGGTTCCCCTCCGGTCCGACCCCCGCAATCAGGTCCGCGCTAGGCGCGGAGCCTGCGCTGCCGGACGACCAGCAGCAGCGCCGCGCCGAGGAGGACCGCCAGTACGCCGGCACCCATCCAGAGCCCGGCCGGGAACGACGTGCCGGTCACCGGGAGCTTGCCCTTCACCGGGATGGTGATGGTGGACTCGGGTGAGACCGGCGCCGGGCCGTCCGGCGGGGTGCCGGTCGCCGTCGCGGTGTTGCGCAGCGACCCGTGGTGGTAGTCCGCCTTGCTGACCGTGTACGTCGCCGCGCAGGTCACGGCGGTGCCGGCCGCGAGGGTGACGGCGCCGTTCGGGGTCCGTTCCGGACCGCAGGTGATCGGGCCGAGGTTGGCCGCCGAGGCCGGCGCGGTCAGGGCGTCGGTGATCGTCACGCCGGTCAGCGGCACCTGACCGGTGTTGGTGACCACGAACTGGAACGGCACGTGCTGCCCCGGTCGGACGATCTTGTCGGTGCTACTCGACTTCACCACCGTGATCGCCGCGCCCCGGGTGGCCGTCACCTCGGCCGAGGCCGGCGCGGAGCGTACCGGTGTGGGCGGGTCCTGGCCGGGGATGGTCGGCGGCGTACCGGCGGCGACGGCCGTGTTGGTGATCCGACCGGCCTCGATGTCCGCCGCGGTGACCGCGTAGGTCGACGTGCAGGTGATGCTCGTCCCGGCGGCCAGCGTGACCGTGCCGTTGGCGACCGGCGGGGTGCCGCAGGTGATCGCTCCGGGCGTCCCGGTGCCGGAGAAGTCGGTCTCGTCGACAGTCACCGCGCTGAGCGTGGTGGTGCCGGTGTTGCTCACCACGAACCGGTAGGTGACCACATCACCGGCCGCGGACACCACGGTGGGCGTCACCGACTTGGTGATGGCGATCGCCGGGTGCGGGATCGGGATGTCCACCGGCGACGGTGGTGAGACCGGCGGCGGCCCGAACGGCGGCGTGCCGGTGGCCGTGGCGACGTTGCGCAGCGACGAGCCGGTGAAGTCCTCCGCGGTCACCGTGTAGGTCGACCGGCACTGGATGGAGGCGCCCGGCGACAATGTCACCGCGCCGTTCGGGATGTCCTGCGGACCGCAGGTGATCGGCCCGAGCACACCGCGCTCGGACGGCGGCAGCACGGTGTCGTTGACTGTCACGTTGGTGAGGGTGAAGCCGCCGGTGTTGACGACCAGGAAGGTGTAGGGCACCTGCTGGCCCGGCGCGGTGATCGCCACGGTGGTCGTCGACTTGATCACCTCGATGTTGGCGACGAGGCCGGACTCCGGGATGGTCAGTGTCGACGGCGGGGAGTCGACGGGCGTACCCCCGCCCGGCGGTGTGCCGTGTGCGGTGGCGAGGTCGGTGACGCCGTTGTTGTCCAGGTCGGCCTGGGTGACGGTGTAGGTGGCGGTGCAGGTGGTGTTCGCGCCGGGTGCGAGGGTGGTGGCGGCGCAGGTGATCGGGCCCAGGTTGGCGTTCGACGAGGGCGGTGTCTGCACGTCTGTCACGTTGACGTTGGTCAGCGTGAGCCCACCGGTGTTGACCACCTGGAACCGGTACGGGACCTGCTGTCCGACCATGTTGATCGCCACCGTCGTGGAGGTCTTCACGACCTGGATCGCGGCGACGATCCCCGCGTCGGGAATGGTGAGCGTCGCCGGCGTCGAGTTGATCGGCGTGTCACTGCCGGCCGGTGTGCCGTGTGCGGTGGCGACGTCGGTGACCTCGTCGTTGTCGAGGTCGGCCTGGGTGACGGTGTAGGTGGCGGTGCAGGTGGTGTTCGCGCCCGGTGCGAGGGTGGTGGCCGCGCAGGTGATCGGGCCGAGGTCGGCGTTGGACGACGGCGGTGTCTGCACGTCGGTCACGTTCACCGAGGACAGCGTCACGGTGCCGGTGTTGGCCACCAGGAACCGGTAGGGCACCTGCTGCCCGACCGTGTTGATCGAGACGGTGGTGGACGACTTCAGCAGGGAGATCGACTGGATCAGGTCGGCCGCCGGGATGGTCAGCGTCGAGGGTGCCGAGTCGATCGGGTCGTCACTGCCGGCCGGTGTGCCGTGTGCGGTGGCGACGTCGGTGACCTCGTCGTTGTCGAGGTCGGCCTGGGTGACGGTGTAGGTGGCGGTGCAGGTGGTGTTCGCGCCCGGTGCGAGGGTGGTGGCCGCGCAGGTGATCGGGCCGAGGTCGGCGTTGGACGACGGCGGTGTCTGCACGTCGGTCACGTTCACGTCGTTGAGCGTCACGCCGCCGGTGTTGGCGACCAGGAACCGGTACGGCACCTGCTGCCCGACCGCCGTGATCGAGGTGGTGGTCGACGACTTCACCAGGGCGATGCCGGGGACGACCACGTCGCTCGGAATCGTCAGGGTCGCCGGCGGCGACTGTACGGGCGGCCGGCCGCCGGGTGGTGTGCCCTGCGCGGTCGCGCTGTCCCGGACCGAGCCGAAGTCCAGGTCGGCCTGCGTGACCGTGTAGGTGGCGGTGCACAGGGTCTGCGCGCCGGGCGCGAGGGTGGTGGCGGCGCAGGTGATTGGGCCGAGGTCGGTGTTGGACGACGGCGGTGTCTGCACGTCGGTGACGGTCACGCCGGTGAGGGTGAACCCGCCGGTGTTGACGACGTGGAACTGGTACGGGACCTGTTGCCCGACCGTGGTGATCGACGTGGTGGTGGAGGTCTTCAGGATCGCGATGGAGGCGGCCAGGCCGGTCTCCGGAATGGTCAGTGTCGAGGGCGTCGAGTCGACCGGGGTGCCGCCGGGCGGTGTGCCGTGCGCGGTGGCGACGTTGGTGACGCCGTCGTTGTCCAGGTCGGCTTGCGTGACCGTGTAGGTGGCGGTGCACAGGGTCTGCGCGCCAGGCGCGAGGGTGGTAGCGGCGCAGGTGATTGGGCCGAGGTTCGCGTTGGACGACGGCGGTGTCTGCACGTCGGTCACGTTCACGCCGGTCAGGGTGAATCCGCCGATGTTCAGCAGGTGGAACTGGTACGGCACCTGTTGCCCGACCGTGGTGATCGACGTGGTGGTCGAGGTCTTCAGGATGGCGATCGCCGCGATCAGACCGGCCTCGGGAATGGTCAGCGTCGACGGCGGTGAGGTGACCGGCGTACCACCGCCCGGCGGGGTGCCCCGCGCGGTGGCGACGTTTGTCACGCCGTCGTTGTCCAGGTCGGCCTGGGTGACGGTGTAGGTGGCGGTGCAGACGGTGCTCGCGCCGGGCGCGAGGGTGGTGGCGGCGCAGGTGATCGGACCGAGGTTGGTGTTGGACGACGGCGGTGTCTGCACGTCGGTGACGGCCACGTTGCTCAGGGTCAGGCCGCCGGTGTTGGCGACCAGGAACCGGTACGGCACCTGCTGCCCGACCGTCGTGATCGACGTGGTGGTGGACGACTTCACCACCGTGACGGCGGCGGCGAGCACCTGCGCCGGGATGGTCAGGGTGCTCGGGTCGGAGACGACCGGTGGACCGGTGGGTGGGCTGCCCGTTGCGGTGGCGACGTTGGTGACGCCGTTGTTGTCGAGGTCGGCCTGGGTGACGGTGTAGGTGGCCGTGCAGGCGGTCTGCGCGCCGGGCGCGAGGGTGGTGGCGGCGCAGGTGATCGGACCGAGGTTGGTGTTCGACGACGGCGGGGTCTGTACGTCGGTGACGGAGATGTTGGTCAGTGGGACGCCGCCGGTGTTGACCACGTGGAACGAGTACGGCACCTGCTGACCGACGCTGGTGATCAGCGTGGTGGTCGACGACTTGATCAGGGCGATGTCGGCCGGGGTGGCGCCCGCGCAGGACAGGGTGGTGCTGAACGGGAAGTAGTGGATCTCGCCGCCGCGGTGGTCCAGCGTACGGGTGATGACGCTGCCCTCGGTGTTGCTGGAGGAGAGGTCGGTGAGGCTGGCGTTGGGGGCGTAGATGGTGCCCTCGACGGTGGCGGCGTTCGGGGTGAGGGTGAGCGCGGTGGCGGTCGGGAAGTTGAACAGGATGTAGCGCGCCTGTGGGCCGCCGATTCCGGCGAAGTTCGGGGCGGTCCAGGCGAACGTGTTGCCGACGCCGCTGGTGTCCACGTTGACCAGCAGCGGCGTGTCGGCGGTCGGCTGGCTCGCGAAGGTCAGAACCTGGATGTTGGCCAGGTCGGCGGCGGTCAGGTTGAGCACGTTGGTCACGCCCGGGGTCAACGTGACGACGGCGTTGCTGCCCGGCGGGATCGGGCGGGGCAGCAGGTCACCGTTCGGCGTCCGCAGCACCACCGTGTTGTCGCAGGTGGCCAGGCCTGCCGTGGTGTCCCGGAAGGCGGCGAACGCGCTGGCGAAGTTGATCGGCGAGGTCGGGCCGACGCTGGCCACCGGCTGCCGGGTCACCAGCTCCACCCGAGGCGAGGCGTCGTAGTCGTTCGCCGGCAGGATCCGCGTGTTGACCTGGGCGCCGTTGTTGTCGGTGTTGCGGACGAAGGCGCCGGTCAGGTTGCCGACCTTGGCGTAGCCGTTGGAGAGCACCTGGAGGCGGCTACCGCCGACGCTGCCGGCGAAGTTGACCTGTCCACCCACGACCAGGGCGCTGGGGTTGGCGTCGCCGGGCACCACGAACGACCCGGCGGTCGCCCCGGCGAGCTGGTAGGTGCCGAAGGTGAGATCGCCGCCGACGGCGAGGGTTCCCTCGTTCTCGTCGTTGTTCACCGTGGCGTTGCCCTCGGTCATCACGCCGAAGCTCAGCGCCTCGGCGACCGGGTCGACCGGTCCGATGGCCTCGTCCACGGCGGCCAGGACCGGATTGGTCGGGGTGGGCGCGACGGGCGCCGGCACCAGCAGACCGTTGACCGCCAGCACGCCCGCGACGGCGGACAGCGCCGCCGCCCGTGACCTGCGGCTACCCCACCACGAAATCCTCATCACGCCCCCGTTGGTTCGAATGTGCCAGAGGAGCCTATCGAGGCAAAACCATCTTATGTCGTATTTGTCCGAATCGCAGTTCTGCTGGGTGGGCTTCGAACTGTGCGCGCCGTACCTCCGTGTTTATGATCGACAACCCCGACCGGGGACCCCGAGGTGGCCGATCGGTCCGGCCCGGAGCAGAGGTGAGGTGCGCGACGGTGATCCGCGAGGCGTACGCCTGCTGGGTGCGTGAACCCGGCGTGGCCGAGATCCGGCCGGTGTCGCTGGCCGCCCCGGGCCCCGACGAGGTGCTGGTCCGGGCCAGTTACTCCGGTGTCAGCCGGGGCACCGAGACGCTTGTCTTCGCCGGCCGGGTGCCCACCGACCAGTACGCCACCATGCGCGCACCGTTTCAGGAGGGCGACTTTCCCGGCCCGGTGAAGTACGGCTACCTCAGCGTCGGTGTGGTCGAGCAGGGCCCACCGGAGCTGCTCGGGCGGACGGTGTTCTGCCTGCACCCGCACCAGAGCGCGTACGTCGTGCCGCTGAGTGCGGTGGTGCCGGTGCCGGAGGGGGTGCCGGCCGCCCGAGCGGTCCTCGCCGGCACGGTGGAGACCGCCGTCAACGCGCTGTGGGACGCCGCGCCGCTGGTCGGTGACCGGGTCACCGTGATCGGCGCGGGCATGGTGGGCTGCTGTGTCGCGGCGCTGCTGGCCCGGTTCCCCGGCGTACACGTCGAGTTGGTCGACACCGACGCGCGCCGGGCCGGTGTGGCCGGGGCCCTCGGCGTCGACTTCGCCCACCCGGCCGACGCCCGCGGTGACCGGGACCTGGTCGTGCACGCCAGCGCCACCGCCGCCGGCCTGCAACAGTCGCTGGACCTGCTCGCCCCGGAGGGCACGGTCATCGAGCTGAGCTGGTACGGCGACCGCCCGGTGCAGGTGTCGTTGGGCGGCGCCTTCCACTCCGGTCGACTCACCGTGCGCAGCAGTCAGGTCGGCATGGTGGCACCCGCCCGACGGGGACGGCGCAGTTACGCCGACCGACTGGCGCTCGCCCTGGACCTGCTCGACGACCCGGCCTTCGACGCGCTGATCACCGGCGCGTCCCGCTTCGCGGAACTGCCCGACGTACTCGCCAAACTGACCTCGGGTGACCTGCCCGCCCTCTGCCACCTCATCACCTACGACGACGGAGAGTGACCGTGTTCAGCGTGACCGTGCGGGACCACATGATGATCGCCCACAGTTTCCGAGGCGAGGTGTTCGGGCCCGCCCAACGCCTGCACGGCGCGACGTTCGTGGTGGACGCGACGTTCCGCCGGCCCGACCTGGACGCCGACGGGATCGTGGTGGACATCGGCCTGGCCACCGAGCAACTGCGGGCCGTGCTGGGCGAGCTGACCTACCGCAACCTCGACGACGAGGCGGCCTTCGCCGGGGTGAACACCACCACGGAGGTGCTGGCCCGGACGGTCGCGGACCGACTGGTCGAGCGGGTGCACGCCGGTGAGCTGGGCGCGGGGGCCCGCGACCTGACCGGCATCACTGTCACCCTGCACGAGTCGCACATCGCCTGGGCGAGCTACGAGCGGTCGTTGTGACCGATGCGGGCCGGGCGGTGCACGTCGTCCTGCCCGGTGACATCGACGACCCGGCCACACCCAGCGGCGGCAACTCCTACGACCGCCGGGTCTGCGCGGGGTTGGGCGAGCGCGGCTGGTCGGTCCACGAGCATCCGGTGCCCGGCACGTGGCCGCACCCCGACCCGGCCGACCGGGCGACGCTGGGCGGGGTGCTCGCCGCCGCGCCCGACGACGCCGTGGTGCTCATCGACGGCCTGATCGCCTCGACCGTGCCCGACCTGCTCGCCCCGCACGCCCGTCGGCTGCGCCTGGTGGTCCTGGTGCACCTGCCGCTGGACGACGAGGCGGAGGCACGCGCGCTGGCCACCGCCCGGGCCGTCGTCACCACCAGCGAGTGGACCCGCCGCGCCCTGCTGGCCCGTCACCCCACGCTCGCCGGCCGGGTCCGGGCCGCGCCGCCCGGGGTGCGGCCCGCGCCGACCGCGGGCGGCTCGGCGACCGGCGACCGGTTGCTCTGCGTCGCGGCGGTCACCCACCACAAGGGGTACGACGTGCTGGTCGACGCCTTGGCCACGCTTGTCGGCCGGTCCTGGACGATGGTCTGTGCGGGCACGCTGGCCCGGGAACCGGACCTGGTGCACCGGCTGCGCGACCGGTTGACCGGGGCGGGCCTCACCGAGCGGGTACGGCTGGTCGGCCCGCTGACCGGCGCGGCGTTGGACGACGCGTACGCCGCCGCCGACCTGTTGGTGCTGCCGTCCAGAGGCGAGACGTACGGCATGGTCGTCACCGAGGCGCTGGCCCGCGGCCTGCCGGTGGTGACCACCGACGTGGGCGGGTTGCCGGAGACGCTCGGTCACGCGCCCGACGGTGACCGCCCAGGACTGCTGGTCCCGCCCGGTGACCCGGCGGCGCTGGCCGCCGCGCTGCTCCGCTGGCTGGACGACGACGCGCTACGCGCCCGGCTGCGGCGTGCCGCTCTCGCCCGGCGCGACACCCTGACCGACTGGCCGGTGACCACCGCGCTGCTGGCCGGCGTGCTGAAGGAGGTGGCGGGATGACCGCCGAGGAGACTTTGCCGTTCGCGGACTGGCTGCGGTTGCGTGAGCCGGCCGACGCGGCGGCGCGCGCCGAGGACCTGCTCGACGCCGTCCGGGCCCGGCTGACCGGGCACACCCCGACGGTGATCCACGACCTGGGCAGCGGCACCGGCTCGATGAGTCGTTGGCTGGCCACCCGACTGCCCGGAGCACAGCACTGGGTGCTGCACGACCGGGACGCCGACCTGCTGGCCCGTGCCGCCGAGGGCATGAGCGGGGTGACCGCCGCCGACGGCGCCCCGGTCACCGTCCAGACCCGCTGCGGTGACCTCACCCGGCTGACCGCCGCCGATCTCGCCGACGCTTCCCTGGTCACCGCGTCCGCGCTGCTGGACATGCTCACCGCCGAGGAGATCGAACGGGTGGTGGCCGCCTGCGTCGGCCGGCCCGCCCTGTTCGCCGTCTCGGTGACCGGGCGGGTCCGGTTCACCCCGGCCGACCCGCTGGACGAGGCGGTCGAAGCCGCGTTCAACGACCACCAGCGGCGTACCGTCGAGGGCCGGCGTCTGCTCGGCCCGGATGCCGCCGCCGCCACCGCCGCCGCGTTCGCCCGACGCGGCGTCGACGTGCGGGAACGGCCCAGCCCGTGGCGTCTCGGCCCGGAGCAGGCCGACCTGGCCGCCGAGTGGTTCCGGGGGTGGCTCGGGGCGGCCTGCGAACAGCGCCCCGACCTGGCCGGCCCCGCCCAGGCGTACGCCCGACGTCGGTTGGCCGACGCGGCGGCCGGCCGACTCACCGTGCTGGTCGAACACAGTGACCTCCTCGCCGGTGGATGAACCGTTCACGCCCTGGGTACGTGCACTAGGGCAAGTGGACGATCTTCAAGGGGAGGGCCGGCGCCGATGTTCTGGGCCTGGGCACGAGTGGTCGGCGGGGTGGGTCTGCTCGCCGTCCTGCTGTGGCAGGTGGGCAGCGGCCCGTTCCTCGCCGGAGTACGACTGATCGACGCGCCGGCGTTGGCAGCGGCGCTGGTCATCGGGGTGCTCACCACGGTCTGCGCGGCGTGGCGGTGGAGCCTGGTCGCCGGGGGCCTCGGCGTCCGCCTGCCACTGGCGACCGCCGTGGCGCACTGCTACCGGGCCGTGTTCCTCAACGCCACCCTGCCCGGCGGCGTGCTCGGCGACGTGCACCGGGCGGTACGCCACGGCCGCGACGCCGGTGACGTCAGCCGCGGCATCCGCGCGGTGGTCTGGGAGCGTACCGCCGGGCAGGTGGTCCTGCTCGGAGTCGCGCTGGTGGTGCTCGCGGCCTTCCCGTCCCCGGTGCGGCCGTACCTGCCGGTCGCCGCCGCGCTGCTCGTCGCCGGCGGGCTGGCCGCCGTGCTGCTGGCCCGGCTCCTTCCCAACGGCGGTGGCTCGCGCTGGGCGACGGCACTGCGTACCGCCGTGGCGGACGTGCGCTCGGGGCTGCTGGCGCGGCGCACCTGGTTCGGTGTCCTTGTCGCCTCGGCCGTGATGGTCGCCGGTCACCTGGCCACCTTCCTGGTGGCGGCGCGTACCGCCGGATCGGACGCCCCGCTGTCCCGACTGCTGCCCTTGACGCTGCTCGCCCTGCTCGCCATGGGCCTGCCGTTGAACGTGGCCGGCTTCGGACCGCGCGAGGGGGTGGCGGCGTGGGTGTTCGGCGCGGCCGGCCTCAGCGCGGCCGAGGGCGTCGCCACCGCCACCGTCTACGGCGCTCTGGTGTTGGTGGCCAGCCTGCCCGGGGCCGCCGTGCTGCTCGCCCGCCGGCGTCGAATTCCGGTCGCCGCCCGGGAAGCCGCCTCCGGCGGCGACTGTTGAGTCGGTTGTGAGACGGTACGCGTCACCGGAGGATGGTGACGCCGGACAAAGGAGTCCCATGCCCGAAGCATTGCCGGTTGCCACGATCCGCACGCAGGTCACGGTGCCGCTGGCGTTCCCGGACGGCTACACCACGACCGCCCGGGTGTTCACCTTCAAGGGCCTGGTGGACGGTCGGGAGCACCTGGCCCTCGGCCTCGGCGACTGGGCGGGCGCCCTGGACCGGCTCGCCGCCGGGGGAGAAGCCCCGCTGGTCCGTCCGCACAGCGAGTGCCTGACCGGCGACGTGTTCGGCAGCCAACGCTGCGACTGCGGGCCGCAACTGCGTGAGGCGGTGCAGCGGATCGCCGAGACCGGCGGTTTTCTGCTCTACCTCCGACAGGAGGGCCGTGGCATCGGCCTGTACGCCAAACTCGACGCGTACGCGTTGCAGGACGCCGGGTTGGACACCTACGAGGCCAACGTGGCGCTGGGCCGGGGCGAGGACGAGCGGGACTACACCGCCGCGGCGCAGATGCTGGCCACGTTGGGCGTGCCGCGGGTCCGACTGCTGAGCAGCAACCCGGACAAGGCCGAGCAGTTGACCCGGCTGGGCGTGGACGTGGCCGAACGGGTGCTCACCAGCGTCTTCCTCTCCCCGGCCAACGCCGACTACCTGGCGGCCAAGGCGGCCAAGGCCGCGGAGGTCGAGGCAGCCGAGGCGGCGGACGCGCTGGCGGGTCGTCCTTCTGAGCGGCCCCGATGAGTTCGCGGCCGGAGCCGACGCGGCCGTACGTGCTGCTGAGTTGTGCCACCTCCATCGACGGGTACATCGACGACGCCTCCGAGCAGCGGTTGCTGCTGTCCAACGAGGAGGACCTGGACCGCGTCGACGCGGTCCGGGCCAGCTGTGACGCCATCCTGGTCGGCGCCGGCACCGTCCGACGTGACGACCCCCGGCTGCTGGTGCGCTCCCCGGGTCGCCGGGACGAGCGGGTGGCGGCCGGCCGGCCCGCCTCGCCCACCAAGGTCACCCTGACCGCCCGGGGTGACCTCGACCCCACCGCCCGCTTCTTCACCGCCGGTGATCCGGCCCGGCTCGTCTACTGCGCCACGGGCGCGCGGGAGAAGACCCAGGAACGGGTCGGCCGACTGGCCACCGTCATCGACGCGGGTGAGCCGGTCGACCCGGCCTGGGTGCTGACCGACCTGGCCGCGCGGGGCGTACAGCGGTTGATGGTGGAGGGCGGCGGGACCGTGCACGCCCAGTTCCTCGCCGCCGGTCTCGCCGACGAACTGCACCTGGTGGTCGCCCCGTTCTTCGTCGGCGACGGCCGGGCGCCCCGGTTCGTCGGTGAGGGGCGCTTCCCCTGGCACCCAGGTCGCCGCGCCCGCCTGGCCGAGGCCCGCCAGATCGGCGACGTGGTCCTGCTCCGCTACGCCCTCTCCACCCGCTGCCCCACCAACCCGCCCACCCGCCCTGGAGGCCTGGGAGGTGGGGGTTAATTTGTGGACGGTGGGCGTGGGTTCCGGGAGGATTCCCGGATGTCTGTAGCGCCCCTGGCCCTTTTGCGCTGGCAGTTCGACCTGGCGTGGTCGCTGTTCGAGTACCACCTGGAGCGACTCGATCCCGCTGACTTCCTCTGGGAGCCGGCCACCCACTGCTGGACGGTGCGGCAGAGCGCGGATGGCACCTGGACCCCGGACTGGGCCGACACCGAGCCCGACCCGGTTCCGGCGCCGACGATCGGCTGGCTCACCTGGCACGTCGGCTGGTGGTGGACCGTGACGATGGACCATCTCCGGGGTGGATCGGCGCGGCAACGCACGGCCGTCGCCTGGCCGGGCGCGGGCGAGCCGAGTGTCGCCTGGCTGCGTGGCCTGCGCACCGAATGGCTGGGTCTCCTCGACCAGCTCAGCGACAGCGACCTCGACCGCATCGCGACGTTCCCCTGGCCCGACGGAACCGACCACACCGTCACGCACACGATCGGTTGGGTCAACGCCGAGCTGATGAAGAACGTCGCGGAGATCGGTCAGCTCCGGCTGCTCCGCGCGGCACGGACCGATCGGGACGGCCCGGCCGCTCGACCGTAGGCCGACGCCGAGGAGGCGTTGACCGGGGCCGCCGACAGGACGAGGTGCAGTACTTTCGTCCCACCGAGTGCCGTGACGAAACTGGAGGCGGCGTGCTCAGTGTCCGGTGTGTCGAGTGCGAGGCGGAGCTACCCGTCGGGGCCGCCCGGGGGCGCCCGCGCCGCTACTGCTCTCGGCGCTGCCAGGCCCGCGCGTACCGCAGGCGTCGCGAGCACGGCCCCACCAGCGCCCCGCGTCGGGTGCGGGACCTGCCCGCGCCCACCGGCGGCGATCCGCGCCACCGGCTGGTCGCCCTCGCGGTCGAACTGGCGGACGCCGGCGGCCTGGACGCGGTCTCCATGCGGGTCCTCGCCCAACGTGCCGGCATGCCCGCCCACGCCGTGTACCGGCACGTCCGGAACCGGGCCGACCTCCTCGCCGCGATGGCCGAGCAGATCACCGCCACCCGCACGCCCGACACCGCACCACCCCCGCGTGACCCGCGCCAACGGCTCGAACGGCTGGCCGGGGACGAGTGGACGATGTACCGCCGCCATCCCTGGCTGCTGGCCGTCCTCGCCACCGACCGGCCGCCGACCGGGCCGGCGGTACTCGCCATGGTCGACCGGGTCGTGGCGGCGTTCACCACCGCCGGGTACGATCCGGCCGAGGCGTTCCGCGCCTACCTGGCGCTCAGCGGCTACGTCCAGGGCATGGCCCTGCTCATCCGGGGTGACCCGGCCGACACCACCTACCACGCCTGGTGGTCGGCGACCCTCAGCCGGCTGGAGCGGACCGGCCGGACCCGGGAGCGACCCTGGCTGGCCGCGGCCGGGCAGACCCGACCCGACACCGACCTCGACACCTGGTTCCAGTTCGGCCTGCGCGGGCTGCTCGACGGGCTGTTGCGCAGCCCTGCTCGGTAGGGTGGCCGACGTGCCGCGACTGGTGAGGATCACTCAAGACAATGTGGAAGCCGCGTGCCGGGTGAGCGTCCGACCCGACCAGGAAAAGTTCTCGTCTCCGGTCGCCTGGTCCCTCGCCGAGGCGTACGCGCAGCCCGAGGTCGCGTGGCCGCGTCTGATCGTCGAGGGTGACGAGATCGTCGGCTTCCTGATGGGCTTCTTCGACATCGTGTGGAATCCGGCCCAACCGGACGACAGGCGCTCGGGGCTGTGGCGGCTGAACATCGCCGCCGCGCACCAGGGCCGTGGGTACGGCCGCTTCGCCGTACAGGCCGTCCGCGACGAGGCCCGCCGACGGGGGCACGACCGCGTCTACACGACGTGGGACCCGGGGCCGGACGGCCCGGAGCAGTTCTACCTGAAACTCGGGTTCCAACTGACCGGGGAGACCAGCGGCGACGAGGTGGTGGGCGTCCACTCCACCCACTGACCGGGCGCCACCGACCACCCCGGACCGAGTGATCAGCGGTGCGGCGGGGCCTGCGTACGATGCGGGGTCGAGTTCCCCTCGTCGCGGCGGAGGTATCGGGCAATGGCAGGCCAGCACGAGGGTTTCGCGCTCGGCGTCGACCTCGGTACGTCCAACACGGTCGCGGTGCTGCGCTGGCCGGACGGGCGGACCCGTCCGCTGCTGATGGACGGTCAACCGCTCAGTCCGTCCGCCGTCTACGCCGACCCGGACGGCACACTGCACACCGGCTGGGACGCCCGACGGTTGGCGCAGGCCGACCCGGCCCGGTTCGAGGCGAACCCGAAGCGTCGGGTGGACGAGCCGACCGTCCGGCTCGGCGACCGCGCGTACCCGCCGGCCGACCTGCTCGCCGCGGTGCTGGCGGCGGTCGCGCGGGCCGCGGTGGGCGCGGTCGGTTTCCTGCCCCCGGCCGTGGTCACCTGCCCGGCCGCCTGGGACGCGACGCGGCGGCAGGTCCTCGCCGACGCGCTGCTGCGGGCGGGCTGGCCGCAGGCGGCCGAGCACACCCTCGCCGGGCCGACGCCGCCGGGCACCCGGCTGCTGCGGGAGCCGGTGGCCGCCGCCCGCTACTACACGCAGGTGCTGCACCGTCCGGTGCCGGTCGGCGGGGCGATCGCGGTGTTCGACTTCGGTGGCGGGACGCTCGACGTCGCGGTGCTGCGCAACGAGGGAGCGGACCCGTGGGGTGACTCTGGCTTCAGCGTGGTCGCCGACGGTGGCCTGCCCGACCTGGGCGGCCTGGACCTCGACGCCGCGCTGGTGCGGCGGGTCGGCGAGTTGGTCGGCGAGCGGCACGCCGCGCAGTGGGCCCGACTCACCCGGCCGGCGGATCCGGCGCAGCGCCGCGACCAGGTCCGGCTCTGGGACGAGGTACGTGGTGCGAAGGAGACCCTGTCCCGGTCCGCGGTCGCCCCGGTCGCGGTGCCGGGAGTGGCCGAGACGATCCAGCTGACCCGGGCGGACGTCGAGCGGGTGGCCACGCCGCTGCTGCGTCGGGCGGTGCAGCGGGCCCGGGAGGTCATCGCCGCCGCCGGTCTCAGCCCCGATCAGCTCGACGGGCTGTTCCTCGTGGGCGGGTCGTCACGGATTCCGCTGGTGGCCCGCATGCTGCACGCCGAGCTGGGGATCGCGCCGACGGTGCTGGACCAGCCCGAGTTGCCGGTGGCCGAGGGCGCCCTGACCGACCTGCCGCTGCGCAAGCCGCTACCCGCCCCGGCGTACGCGGGAGCGCCGCTCGCACCACCCGCGCCGGCTCCGGTGAGCCCGTCCGCCCCGGCCGGAGCCCCCGCGCCGGTCGTACCGTCGCAGCCCTGGCCGGGATCCACCCCGCCGGCGGGTCCTCCCCCCGGGCCGGGCCTGGCCGGCGCCACCCCGACTCCGCCGGGCGGCGCGACCCGCTGGCGGCGGGCGCGCTGGGTCGTGCTCGGCGCGGTGCTGGCCCTGGCCGGGGTGGCCACCGCGGCGACGCTCTACCTGACCCGGGACCGCTACCCGGATCTGGAGTTCTCCTCGCTGCGCGAGCTGTCCCGCCTGTCGGCCGGCGCCGAACGGCCGGCCGACATGTGGACGGCGGTGCTCGACGACCGGGCCTATCTGGCGTTTCCGCTCCCGGACGACCGGCTGGAGGTGGTGGCCGTCGACGCCAGCACCGGCGACCAGCTGTGGCGCAAGCCCACCGACGTGCGGGCCGACGACTGGGAGGCGGTCATCGCCGTCCCCGGGGGCGTCGCGGTCCTCGCCGACGCGCCGGGCGACAGCACTCCTCGACCGCTGGCCGTCCTCGACGGGCGTACCGGCGAGCAGCGTTGGCAGCGCGTGCTCCGCGCCGACGACGACGTGTACTTCGCCGACGACACGGCGGTGCTGGTGGACCGGGCCGCCGACGAGCTGGTCGGCCTGCGCCTGACCGACGGCTCGGCGAGGTGGACGCAGCCCAACCCCCGCGACCGGTTCGCCGGTGGCCGTACCGTGGTCCGGGCGGTCGGCACCGACGCGGCGGCGGGCGGACCGGCCTTCCTTGACGGCACGCCCCGCGACCCGTGGACGGGCAAGGGGCGGCGACTCGTCCAGGTGGGCGCGGACCGGTCGGTGCGACTGCTCGACATGACATCCGGCGCGGTCCTGCGCCAGTGGGGCAGCGTCGCCGACCTCGACGACCTGGTAATAGCCCACGAGGACCGCCTGTACGTGGCCGCCAACGAGGGTGGATACCAGCTGCTCGCGTACGACCTGGGTTCCGACGCCGAGCCGGTGGTGCTGCACCGGTCCGGGAACGACGAGTACCGCCCGCGGGAGCTGGTGGCCTGCGGTACGCGACGGGCGTGCCTGTTGCAGGTGCCGGACAATGACGTAGCGCGCACCGAGGTGGTGGCGGCCACCGAGGGTGAGCGCGTGGTCAGCTGGTCGGCGCCGGGGGTGACCGGCCTGGTCCCGTTGGGTGAGCAGGTGCTCGCCCAGCGGGAGTCCCCGGAGCCGACCGTCACCGTCTTCGACGCCGCCGGCAAGCCGGTGCTACGGGACCGGGGCGGGGTGGCGGTCCGCCTGGACGCGGGCAACCTGCTGGTCTTCGCGAAGGCCCCCAGCGTGGTCGCGGACAACCGGGTGCTGGCCGGGGTGTGGGCCGAGTCCGGGGAGGTCGACGAGTTGGGTGAGCTGAAGGATGTGCGCAGCTCATCCTGCTCGTGGAACACCCGCGTGATCGCCTGTGGCGCGGACAAGGACTTCGTGCTGTACCGCTTCACCGACGACTGACGTGAACGGCCCACGGGTTGGCTCGTACGATGCTCCGGTGAATCTTCGAGGTACGGTCCGCGCCGATCGTCCGTTGGTGGTTCTTGCGGTGGGGGAGGAGGCCCGTTACCTGCCGCCCGAGCTGCCGGTCCTGCTCACCGGCATGGGCAAGGTGAACGCCGCCGCCGCGGTGGCCGCGGTGCTGGCCGCCGGGCCGCGCCCCGCCCTGGTGCTCAACCTGGGTACGGCGGGTGCGTTGCGCCCCGGGTTGGCCGGCATCCACGAGGTGGCCACCGTGCTCCAGCACGACCTGGACACCGACCTGCTGCGCACGCTCACCGGCGAGACCTACGGGGCGCCGCTGTCGCTGGCCGCCGAGGGCGCGGTGCTGGCCACCGGTGACACCTTCGTGGCCGACGACGCGGAGCGGGACCGGTTGGCGCAGCGCGCCGACCTGGTCGACATGGAGGGGTACGCGGTGGCCTGGGCCGCCGCGCAGGCCGGCGTGCCGTGCCGGCTGGTCAAGCAGGTCAGCGACGAGGCGGGCGACGGCGCGGCCCGGACCTGGCAGGAGTCGGTGGACGCCTGCGCCCGGGACCTCGCCGAGTGGGCCGCTCGACACCTCGCCTGACCGTCGAGGGGTCATCCGGCGGGCGGTCGCGGTTCGAGCCCTCGCCTGGTTTCCCGGCCGCCGCTGGGGACCAGGACGTGCACGGCCAGCCCGAGGGCCACGACCGCGGTGACCAGCACCGGTGGCCAGCCGCCGGCCCAGGGCAGCAGCAGCAGGGGGAGCAGTTGCGACGCCAATCGCCCCCACGGCACGCGGGCGGACAGCAGATAGGTGAACAGTGCCCGGCCGAGCACGAACACCAGCGGTCCGCCGATGATCAGCATCAGCCACCGCACCGGTGTCGTTCCGGTCGGCCGGTCGACGACAAGGTCGAAGGAGGCCGCCGTGACGAGCACGCCGACCAGGAGCACCAGATGGGTGTACGGAGCGATCCGGGTGGACCGGCCGGGCATTGACTCGGCCGCGGTTTCGAGCAACTCGCCGGCCCGATAGACGTAGATCTGCCACAGCAGCAGCATGATGGCGAACGCGCAGAGCAGGGCGGTGATTCTGAGGCGGTCGAAGTTGCTGCGGCTGAGCTCCAGGGTGGGCACCAGGATGATGTCGCCGAGGGCCAGGATGACGAACTGTTGGTACCGCTCGCCCAGGTGCCCGGTGGTCCGGTCGTACTGGTCGAGAGGCACCCGGCCGAGCCACGGTGTGGGGTAGCGCGCCGCCGCGGAGATCAGGTCGATGGCGATCGCGGCGGTCCAGAGCCACCAGCGCGCGGTGAAGGCCATCGCTCCGACGATCCAGAGGACGCCGGACACCAGGAACCAGAACAGGAACCGGCTGGCTCGCGCCATGGCCGCGCGGTGCTGCTGCCGGTACAACGTGGTGACCAGGACGATGCCGCGCACCACGTGGGTGCCGACGTAGGCGAGCGCGAAGGCCAAGGACTGCCCTCCGGTGACCATCGGCAGCGATGCCGCCATTCCCACCGATCCGACCATGGCGATCATCAGGATGGCCTGGATGGGACGCTGCTGCGGGTCGTAGAACTCGGTCGTGGTGGTGGTGACCGACCAGGTCCACCAGATCGCGACCAGCATCAGCGCCACCGCCGCGCTGCGGGCCCAGGACTCCTGGTCGGCGAGGAGCTTCGAGGTCTGCGCGAGCGCGGCCACGAAGACCACGTCGAAGAGCAGCTCCAGCAGCGTCGCCCGGGTCGACCCGTCCAGTCGGCGTACCAGCGCCGCGCCGCCTCCGGTGGTCATGCCCGGCCTCCCGCCGTGTCTCCGAGGATTATCGGCGGTGCCGGCGCGGCCCGTCCCCGGATCGACGATTCCCGCCGGTCGGGGAAGGGCAGCCGGTGGTTGGCACGGCGAGCGCCGTGACGGGGGAGGTCACTCGTCGGGTTGCCGCAACCGCAGGCCCGGCGTGGTCTCCCGGGCCGCTCCGGGAAACATGATGTGACCGGCCAACCCGAGCGCCACGATCGTGGCCACCAGCACCGGCGGCCAGCCGCCGGCCCACGGCAGCACCAGCAGCGGCAGGAGCTGCCAGGCAACTCGCCGCCACGGCATGACCCACGACACCGCCATGGTGAAGATGACGCGGCCAAGCACGAACAGCGTCGGGCCGGTGATGATCAGCACGAGCCACGGCACCGGCGTCGTTCCGGTCGGCCTGGTGACGATCAGGTCGAAGGTGGCGGCGGTGCCGGCCACGCCGGCCAGCATGACCAGATGGGTGAACGGGGCCAGCCGCGTTGCCCGGCTCCCGTGGGACCCGGCCGCCACCAACAACTCGCCGGCGCGGAAGACATAGATCTGCCAGAGCAGCAGCATGGTGGCAAAGGCACAGAGCAGGGCGGCGAGCCGGAGATGGTCGAGATGGCCCCGGCTGACCTGCAGCGTCGGCAACAGGATGATGTCGCCGAGGGCCAGGATGATGAACTGTTGGTACCGCTCGCCCAGGTGCTCGGTGGTCCGCCCGTACTGGGCGAGCGGTATCTGGCCCAGCCGGGGCGTGGGGTAGCGGGCCGCCGCGGCGAACAGGTCGATCGTTATGGCGATCGTCCAGAGCCCCCAGTTCGGTGTCTTCGACAGCGCGCCGGTGACCCAGAAGACGCCGGACACCGTGAACCAGAAGAGAAACCGGGTGGCCCGCTCCCTGATCGTCCGGTGCCCCTGCCGGTGCAAGGCGGTGACCAGGATGATGCAGCGACTCACATGCGTGCCGACGTACGAGATCACGAAGAGCAGCAGGTGCCAGATGCTGACCATCGGCAGGGATGCCGCCATCCCCACCGACCCGACCATGGCGATCATCAGGATGACCTGGATCGGGCGTTGCTCCGGGTCGTAGAACTCGGTCGTGGTCGTGGTGACCGACCATGTCCACCAGACGGCGGTCAGCATCAGCAGCAGCTTGGCGCCACCGGACCAGGAGAGCTCTTCGGACAACAGTTTCGATGTCAGTGCGAGGGCGGCCACGAAGACCACGTCGAAGAGCAACTCCAGCAGCGTGGCCCGGGTCGACCCCTCCAGCCGGCGTACCAGCGCCGCATTCCCTTTGGTGGTCATGCCTGGCCTCCCGCCGCGTCTCCCGAGGAATTATCGGCGGCCCCGAGACGGGCCGTCCCCGGATCGGTGATTCCCGCTGGTCGGGGAAGAGGGCGGTCGGAGGTTGCCACGGCGACGGGCGCCGGGCGATGCTTGACTGCATCCATCAATCTCGATCTCTTCGGAGGTTCGGATGCGCCGCTCCCCGCTGGCCGCCCTCGTCCTGACCGTCCTGCTTCTCGTCGCGCCCGGCGCGGCGCAGGCCGCCGTCCCCGACCGGGCCGCCGCGCCCGCCGCCGACCCGGCGGCCCTGCTGACCGGGGTACGCACCGCGGGCGCCGCCTGGGGTCTCGACCCCGCCACCGGCCGGATGACCCTCACCGTCGACGACACCGTGGCTCCCAGCGAACTGACCGCACTGCGGGCGGTGGCCGACCGGGCCGGCGTGCTGCTGCGCCGCGAACCCGGCACGCTGCGTCCCCTGATCGCCGGCGGGCAGGCCATCTACGGCGGCGGCGCGCGCTGCTCGCTCGGCGCGAACGCGCGCAGCGGCAGCACCTACTACGTGATCACCGCCGGGCACTGCACCACCGCCGCCGCCACCTGGTACGCCGACAGCGCCCAGACCACCGTGCTCGGCACCCGTACCGCCACCAGCTACCCCACCAACGACTACGGACTGATCCGCTACACCGGTCGGATCGCCCATCCGAGCGCGGTCTACACCTACCCCGGCCTGCTGACCATCAACGGCCCCGGCACCGCGTACATCGGTCAGGCCGTGTGCCGCAGCGGCAGCACCACCGGGGTGCGCTGCGGCACGGTCACCGGTCTCAACCAGACCGTCAACTACTCCACCGGCGTGATCTACGGCCTGATCCGCACCAACATCTGCGCCGAGCCGGGGGACAGCGGCGGACCGCTCTACGTGGCCTCCACCGGCACCATCCTCGGCATCCTCTCCGGCGGCACCGGCAACTGCACCGCCGGCGGCACCACCTACTACCAGCCGATCGCCGAGGTGCTGGCCGCGTACGGGCTGACGTTGCCCTGAGCGTCGACGCGCGACGGGTTGCCCGTCCCGCGCGGGAGACCTAGGCTCGGCGACGCCCAGCACCCCCAGCCGCGAGGACGTGTGCCCGATGCCGACCGACCCCCGACCCGACCAGGCGAGCGTCCCGGCCGGTCTTCCGTCGGTCGAGGTGGCCGCGGTGGGGGAGACGATGGTGGTGCTCTGCCCCGCGCCGGGTGAGCCGTTGGAGCACGCCGAGCGGGTCGCGGTGTCGGTCGGTGGCGCCGAGTCCAACGTGGCCGGTTACCTGGCCCGCCTGGGACACCGGACGAGCTGGGTGAGCCGGGTCGGCGACGACCCCTTCGGTCGGGCCGTCATCCGACACGTCGCCGCCGCCGGCGTCCGCGTCGACCAGGTGTGCGTGGACCCGGCCGCCCCCACCGGCCTGTACGTCAAGGACCCGGGCCCGGAGGGGACCGCCGTGCACTACTACCGGGCCGGGTCGGCGGCCGCCCGGATGGACCCCTCCACGCTGGCCGACCCGGCGCTGGCCGGTGCCCGGGTGCTGCACCTGTCCGGGATCACCCCGGCGCTCTCCGCCTCCTGCCGGGCGCTTGTCGAGCACGCGGTGACCGACCGACCGCTGGCCGGGTCGCTGGTCAGCTTCGACGTCAACCACCGGGCCCGGCTGTGGTCCGCCGAGCAGGCCGCGCCGGTGCTGCGCGACCTCGCCAACCGCTGCGACCTCGTCTTCGTCGGGCAGGACGAGGCGGAAACCCTCTGGGGCGTCACCGACCCGGCGGCCGTACGCGAGCTGCTGCCCGCCCCGGAGACAGTGGTGGTCAAGGACGGCGCGGTGGGCGCCACCGCACTGGTCCGCGACGCCGAGCCGGTCTTCGTGCCCGCTCCCCGGGTGACGGTGGTGGAGCCGGTCGGCGCCGGCGACGCCTTCGCCGCCGGCTACCTGGCCGGGCTGCTCCGCGGCCTCGACCCCGTGCGGCGGTTGCGCCTCGGTCACCTCGTCGCGGCGCAGGCCCTGACCAGCAGCGGCGACAACGCCCCGGTGCCGCCGTGGGCCTGGTTCGAGAAGCTCATCGACGCCCCCGCCGACGCCTGGTCGCCGCTCGACCTGACCGGCCCGGGGGCGACGACCTGAGTCGGGCCGGCGGCCCGCAGCAACAGTTTCACCGCGACCCTGGATGGAGTGCACAATGACCACACCGGACTTCGACCACATCTTCGGCGGCGCCCGGGTGATGGCGATCCTGCGCGGCCTGCCGGTCGCCGAGACCGTTCGGCTCGCCGAGCGTGCCTGGGACCTCGGCATCGACGTGGTGGAGGTTCCGGTGGCCACCGCCGACGCGGTGCCGGCGCTGCGGGCCGCCGTCGAGGCGGGGGCCGAGCGCGACCGGATCGTCGGCGCCGGCACCGTGCTCGACGTCGACCAGGTCGCCGTGGCGGCCGACGCGGGCGCCCGGTTCACCGTCGCGCCCGGTCTGGACCTCGCGGTCGCCGACGCCGCCGCCGCGCGTGGCCTGCCGCACCTGCCCGGTGTGGCCACCCCCACCGAGGCCCAGCAGGCACTGCGGCACGGTCTCACCTGGCTCAAAGCGTTCCCCGCCATCTCCCTCGGGCCGGCCTGGTTCAAGGCCGTGGCCGGCCCGCTGCCACAGTTGCGCTTCGTTGCCACCGGTGGCCTCGACGCCAGCAACGCGGAAGCGTTCCTACAAGCAGGAGTACGTGTCGTAGCAGTCGGCTCCGCCCTCTCCGACCCCACCCAACTAGACGCCCTCGCCAAGCTAACCCGCTCCTCCCTCTAACCCGCCCCGCCCCCGCCCCGCCCCCGACCCACCGCGTCGATCTTGCACTTTCGGTCGCCGATGCGTCCTGATTCACCACTTTGGTCGCGACACCAAGTGCAAGATCGGCGCGAGAGGTGGGGCGAGAGGTGGGGCGGGTGGGGTGGGGCGAGGGTGGAGCACGGGTGGCGGGGTTGCGCCATGGCGTAAGTGCGTCGGGGTGCGGTGCGCGGTTGGGGTGGGCTCTGCGTCGATGCTGTGGTGCGTACCACTTCTCGACACAAAGAGGTCATCGTGACTCTGTCTCACCGGCGCCGCCGATCCGGGCTGATCGCCCTCGGCGCCGCCCTCACCCTGGCGGCCGGGTTCACCCCACCCGGCGTGGGAGCGGCCGCCGCCCCGCCGAGCAACCCCGACCGCCCGGCGGGCCAACCCCCGGCCGCCGCCGGACGCGCGTCCACCGTCACCCTGATCACCGGTGACACGGTCACGGTCACCACCGCGGCGGACGGCAGCACGGTGTCGACCGTGCGCCGGCCGGACGGCAGCACCCCGAGCTTCCACCGCACCGTGCGCGACGGCGACACCTACGTCTACCCGGACGCCGCGCTGTCCTATGTCACCAGCGGGGTGCTGGACCGGCAACTGTTCAACGTCACCGACCTCATCGCCGACGGCTACGACGACGCGCACACCGACGCGCTGCCGCTGATCGTCACGATGACCGACGCGGCGGCCCGCAACCGCACCCGCCCCGCCGTGGACGGCGCCGAGCTGGTCCGATCGTTGGACAGTGTGCAGGGCGCGGCGCTGACCCGTCAGCGCGCCACCGCCGAGCGGTTCTGGACCGCGCTCACCGCCGGCTCCAGCAGGCGTACCGGTGACGCCCCGACCCTGGCCAACGGCATCGCGAAGGTCTGGTTGGACGGCCGGGTGCACGCCGACCTGGCCGAGTCCACCGCGCAGATCGGCGCGCCCACGCTGTGGGCCGAGGGCAACACCGCCACCGGTGTCGACGTCGCGGTCCTCGACTCCGGGGCGGACGCCGAACACCCGGACCTCGTCGGCCAGATCGCCGAGTCCAGCAGCTTCGTGCCCGAAGAGCCCGACATCCTGGACTACAAGGGCCACGGCACGCACGTGGCCTCGACGATCGCCGGCACCGGCGCCGCGTCCGGTGGCGCCGAGCGGGGCGTCGCCCCCGGCACGCGGCTGCACATCGGCAAGGTGCTCAACAGCGAGGGCAGCGGACAGGACTCGTGGATCATCGCCGGCATGGAGTGGGCGGCCCGCGAGCAGAAGGCCCGGGTGGTCAGCATGAGCCTGGGCGGTGAGGCCACCGACGGCAGCGACCCGATGAGCCAGGCGGTCGACCGACTCAGCGCCGAGACCGGCGCCCTCTTCGTGATCGCCGCCGGCAACAGCGGCCCGGCCACCATCGGCAGCCCGGGCGCCGCCAACTCCGCGCTCACCGTGGGTGCCGTCGACAACACCGACCACCTCGCCGACTTCTCCAGCCAGGGCCCGCGCGCCGGCGACGGCGGGCTCAAGCCCGAGATCACCGCCCCCGGCGTGGACATCCTGGCGGCCCGCTCGCACCTCGTGCGGGGCGGCTCCGGGGACTACACGCTGATGAGCGGCACCTCGATGGCCACCCCGCATGTGGCCGGCACGGCCGCCCTGGTCGCCGCCGCGCATCCGGACTGGACCGGTCAGCGGATCAAGGAGGCGCTGGTCAGCACGGTCAAGGCCACCCCCGAGTACACCCCGTACCAGGCGGGTGCGGGCCGGGTCGACGCGGTCGCCGCCGCGCACGCCACCGTCTTCGCCACCCCGAGCGCCTACTCCGGCTTCCAGGCGTGGCCGCAGCAGCCGGGCATGACCGTCGACCGTACGGTCACCTACACCAACGTCGGCAGCGCGCCGGTCGCCCTGAAGCTGGCCCTCGACGTGGCCACCGCGCCGGCCGGTCTGTTCGCGCTCTCCGCCGACCGGGTCACCGTGCCGGCGGGCGGCACCGCCACCGTGACGGTGACCGCCGCGTACGACAAGCTGCCGGTGGAGAAGCAGGTCAGCGGCATGGTCGTCGCCACCGACGACGCCGGTGCGGTGCGCGGTCGCACCCTGATCGGCGCCGGCAAGGAGGGCCAGCGGCAGAACCTGACGCTTGTCGCCAAGGACCGGGACGGCAAGCCGCTCGTCGGCAAGGTCATCCTCACCACCGACACCCTGTTCACCGCCGTGGACCTGCCCGAGAGCGGCACGGCCACGCTGCGGCTGCCGGTGGCGAGCTGGAACGGTTGGATCTCCGCCGACGTGCGTGGCGCGCACGGGCCGCACTCCAAGGGCATGGCGATGCTCAGCTTCACCGACGTCAACCTTGACCGGGACCGCACCGTCACCCTGGACGCGCGGGCCGCCCGACAGGTGCAGGCCCGGGTGCCGCAGGAGGCCACCGCCAGCGCGCTGCGGATGGACATCCACCGGTCCACGAAGAACGGTCTCACCGAGAGTCAGGTGCTGCCCGACGACTCGTACGACAGCATGTGGGCGTTGCCGACGAGCCGTCCGGTGACCGACGGCGAGTTCGAGTTCGGTGCCCGGTGGCGGCTGGAGCAGCCGGCCCTGACCGTCTCGGCGGGCGGTCGCTCGTACGACGATCTGCTGGTGAAGCGGGCGACCCCGGCGCTGCCGGCCGGTCGTCAAGAGCTGGACGCGGTCTACGTCGCCGACGCGTCGGCGGCGGGGCTGGCCAAGCGGCCGGTCCGGGACCGGGCCGTGGTGGTGCGGCGCAGTGACAGCGTGGACATCGCCACCCAGGCGCAGGCCGCCGCGGCGGCCGGGGCGAAGCTGCTGCTCGTGGTCAACGACGGCGTCGGTCGGCTCCAGCCCTGGGACGAGGCGCCGTGGAGCCCGGAGAGCCCGGCCCCGGTGACCGTGGCCACGCTCGGCGCCGACGAGGGTGGGCAGCTCATCACCGCGCTGGAGCGCGGCGCGGTGCGGCTCACCGTCGAGTCGCACCCGGAGACCACCTACCTGTACGACGTGGCGCACCACTGGACCGGCACGGTGCCGGCCGACCCCACCTACCGGCCCACGGAGCGGCAGTTGGCCCGGGTCGACGTGGAGTTCCGCAACTACCGGCAGGGCAAGGCGCTGGAGTTCCGCACCGACGTCTGGCGCGGCTGGGCGTCGAGCAACCAGGAACCGGCACCGGCGCAGGGCCGGCGCACCGACTGGGTGAGCGCCGACCAGCGGTGGATCGACGACGCGTTCATCGCCGGCGAGACCGGTCAGCACGTGCAGGCGGTGACCACGTACCCGGCCGGGAAGCCGAGCGCGGTCACCTGGTTCGGGCCGATCCAGCGGCCCCGGATGGGCGGCAGCTACGTGCCGGTCCGCTACCTCGACACCGTCTACCTGCCGGCGCCCGGGTGGGGCGACGGGGGCGGCCACATCGGTGAGGCGTACGCCAACTTCGACATGGTCAACCGGACCACCCTCTACCAGGGTGACAAGGAGCTGAACTGGGGTAACGCCGAGTACCTCCAGGTCTCCGGGCTGGCGGCGCAGCGACTGCCGTACCGGCTGGTGGTGGAGAACGACCGGGCCGCCTGGACCAACCCGTACTCCCGGCAGACCCGCACCGAGTGGGGCTTCCACTCGGCGGTCACCGGCGAGGAGTCGGCCGAGGTGCTGCCGATGATCCAGCTGGACTACCAACTGGCCATCGACTCCACCGGCAGGGCGTCGCGGCGGGCACCGCTGACCGTGGTCGCCTCCCACCTGCCCGATGTCACGGGCACGATCGGCGCGGTGACCGTCGAGGTGTCCTACGACGACGGGGCGACCTGGCAGAAGCAGCGGTTGACCCGGCACGGCGACGGCTGGCGTACCTCGCTGGCCGCACCGGCGAAGGCCGGCTTCGTGAGCCTGCGCACCACCGCGCGGGACACCGCCGGCAACACCGTGAGCCAGAGCATCACCCGGGCGTTCGGCCTGCGCTGACGCCACGGTGGCCGGCCGCCGCTCGGGGTTCCTCGTGGACCCCGGCGGCGGCCGGTGCCGTCAGTGGAGTTCCTCGACGAGGCGGTCCCAGTCCGTCACGACCGGGAGCAACTCACCGGCCAGCCAGGCGGGGCTCTGGTCGTCGTGGTGCGGGTCGCCGGGTACGCCGCAGGCGCCCAGCGGGACCACCCAGCGGCTGTCCGCGCGGTGGGCCAGGTCCCAGACGAAGCGCGCCGCCGGCCCCCGGAAGCACCAGTGGGTGACCCCGGGCACGCTGGAGGTGGCCAACACGCAGTCGTGGTCACCGTCGAGCCGGGGGCCGGGCCCGTCGTCCGGGCCGGGCAGGGCCCGCCACGGCGCCAGCCGGTGCAGGTCCCCCCAGGACACCTGCCCGGCCGCCGCGTCGGCGACCTCCTCGGCCGCCGCGCCTACCAGCGCGGTAATGTCCACACCGGGCAGCGGGGTCGCGCCGAGCAGGTGCTCCAGCGCGTGACCGACGCGCGGCGTCAGCGCCAACCAGGGCGCGAACACCTCGGGGTACGCGGGCAGCTCGGCGAGCGCGGCCAGCGTCGGGTGGGCGGCGATCCGGCGTACGACAGCCGCCCGCAGGAAGGCGTAGGCCGCCGCGTCCGTGCTGTCGGCGGCCATCCGGCGATCCCAGCGCAGCAGCCGTTCGCGCAGCGCGGCGGCGGGCGGGCCGAGCCCCGTCGACTCGGCGAGGACCGCCAGCAGCGGACCGGCCGCCCCCAGGTAGGTGTCGGTGTGCACCGTGGCCATCCCGTCGGCCGTCCAGGCCGAACCGGCGTCGAGCAGCTCGGCGATGCGGTGCGCCCGGTGCGGTGGGGCGAACTCCACCCCGAGCGGCGCCGCCAGCCCGCGCTCGTTGGCCATCACCGCCCGACCGACCACCTCGGCGCGGGGCATCGGCGCGTACCAGCCCTGCCAGGCGTGCGCGGCGTCCCACCCGGGGACCACCCGCCGGCCGTTGTCCACGTGCCGTACCGGCACCGCCCCGGCGACCCGGTGCAGCAGCCCTCCGGCGGTGTCCGCCGCCTGCACCACGTTGACCGGCTCCACCCAGTGCCGCAGCGCGTGGTCCACCTCGGCCACGGTACGGGCGCGCAGCAGCTCCGGCAGCGTCGCGAAACCGAGGTCACCCCGGACCCGGGGCGGGTAGCGCAGGCTGATGGCCGTCTCGTCGTCCGGCCCACCGGCGATCACCGGACCACGGTCGGTCTCCACCACCTCGACCTCGACCGGGTCGGCCCCGGCCACCTCGATCGTCTCGACGTGGCGGTGCGCCGGACGCCAGCCGTCCGGGCCGAGCGCCTGCACCCGGGTGCCGTCGCGGCGCAGCCGCTCCGCGTACACGTCCTGGTAGTCGGCCATCGCATTGGTGATCGCCCAGGCCACCCCGCCGGTGTGCCCGAAGTGCGCGATGCCCGGCACGCCCGGCACCGCCAGCCCGACCACGTCGTACTCCGGGCAGGCCAGCCGGATCTGCTGGTAGACGCCGGGATCCTCGATGAACCGGTGCGGGTCGCCGGCGAGCAGCGCGGCCCCGGTACCGGTGCGTTCGGCGGCGAGCAGCCACCCATTGCTGCCGGCCACGGCCGGCCCGTCGGTGGCGAACAGGTCGACCGCGTCCGGCCCGAGCCGCTGCGCCACGTGCTCGCGCCAGAGCTTGCCGGGGAACCCCGCGAACAGGATGTGGTGGCCCAACCAGACCGCGAGCGGTGTCCACGGCTCCCACCGGCCCGGCCGCAGCCCGGTGGCGGCGAACTCCGGCGACCGGGCCGCCCCGGCGGCGAGACCGGCGTTGACGCCGTCCACGTAGGCGCCCACCCACTCGGCGGTCGCCGGGTCCAGCGCCGCGTGGCAGCGGCGTGCGGTGTCGTCGAGCCGGACCTGCCGGACGAACCGGTCCCAGCCGAGCGCGTCGGGGCCGAGGAACGCCGCGCTGGTGCCCCGAGCCCGGTGCCGTTCCACCTCGATCTGCCAGGCCCGGTCGTACGCGGTCACCCGGCCCTGCGCCGCCGCCAGCGCGAGCGGGTCGTCGGCCCGCAGGTGCGGCACCCCCCACGGGTCACGGAAACGCCGGGCCGGGTTCTGCCCACCGGTGCGCTCGCTGCTGTGCTTGCTGGTTCGCTCGCTGCGCTCGCTCACGCCGGCTCCGGGGCCAGGGTGGTGGCGCGGCGGCGGGCCGCCGGGACCACCAGCGGGGTGCCCGTCTCCGGGTCGTCGATCACCCGGCAGGGCAGCCCGAACACCTCCGCCACCAGGTCGGCGGTGACCACCGACGCCGGATCCCCGGCGGCCACCACGCGTCCGTCGCGCATGGCGATCAGGTGGGTGGCGTAGCGGGCTGCGTGGTTCAGGTCGTGCAGCACCGCGACAAGCGTGCGGCCCTGCTCCTCGTGCAGCCGGGCGCAGAGGTCCAGGATCTCGATCTGGTGGGCGATGTCGAGGTACGTGGTCGGCTCGTCGAGCAGCAGCAGGGGCGTCTGCTGGGCAAGTGCCATGGCGATCCAGACCCGCTGCCGCTGCCCGCCGGACAGCTCGTCCACCGCCCGGTCGGCGAGGTCGTCCACCCCGGTCGCGACCATCGACTCCTCGACCACCCGTTCGTCCTCGCGCGACCACTGCCGCAGCAACCCCTGGTGGGGGTAGCGACCCCGGGCGACCAGTTCGGCGACGCTGATGCCGTCCGGCGCGATCGACGACTGCGGCAGCAGGCCGAGCGTACGGGCCACCTTGCGGGCCGGCAGGTCGTGAATGTCCCGTCCGTCCAGCAGCACCGCACCGGCGCTGGGGCGCAGCATCCGGGACAGTGCCCGCAGCAGCGTCGACTTGCCGCACGCGTTCGGGCCGATGATCACGGTGAAGGACCGGTCGGGCACCGCCACGGTCAGGTTCTCGGCGATGGTGCGCTGGTCGTAGGCGAGGGTCAGCGCGGTGCCGCCCAACCGGGAGTCGCCGGGTCGCATGGGTGCTCCTTCGAAGGCGTCAGGGGTGTTCACAGCCGGCCCGCCCGACGTTCCATCGCCAGCAGCCAGACCAGGTAACCGCCACCGATCACGCCGGTCACCACGCCGACCGGGAGTTGGTGCCCGGCGAACGCGCGCTGCGCCAGCAGGTCGGCCCCGACCAGCAGCGCCGCGCCGACGGCCATCGACGGCAGCAGGTTCGGGCCCGGTGCCCGGGTCAGTCGTTTCGCCACGTGCGGGGCGACGAGCGCCACGAAGGACACCGGCCCGGCGGCGGCCGCCGCGAACGAGACCAGCAACACGGCGGCGGCGAGCAGCACCAGGCGCAGCCGGCGTACCGGCACGCCCAGGGCGCTGGCCGCGTCGTCGCCCAACTCCATCATCCGCAGCGCCGGGGCGCAGCCGACGAGCACCAGCGGCGCCAGCACGACAAGGACCGCGAGCAGTGGCCCGGCGTTGGCCCAGCCCCGCCCGTCCAGGCTGCCGGTGAGCCAGAGCACCGCGCGGGCGGCGTCCATCAGGGGCGCCCGGGTCAGCAGGTAACCGTTGACGCCGGTCAGGATCGCGGCCACCCCGATGCCGACCAGGATGAGCCGGTAACCGTGCACCCCGCGCCGCCAGGCGAGCGCGTAGATCACCAGGCCGGTGCCGAGCCCACCGAGGACCGCCGCGCCGGCCAACGCCAGGCTGCTGCCGCCGAGGACGACCACCACCAGCGCCCCGGTCGACGCGCCCTGGGTGAAGCCCAGGATGTCCGGGCTGCCCAGCGGGTTGTGGACCAGCGACTGGAACACCGTGCCGGCGAGAGCCAGCGCCGCACCGACCAGTAAGGCGGTGACCAGCCGGGGCAGACGCAGGTCGAACACGATGAACTGCTCCGCCACACTGCCGCCGCCGGTCAGCGTGCGCAGCACGTCCGCCAGCCCCATCGGGTAGTCACCACTGCCCAGGGCCACCAGGCCGAACCCGGCCGCGAGCAACGCCGCGCCGGCCCCGACGCCCAACGCCCGGGGCCGGAACCGCAGCGACAAACCCCCAGGTGTACGAATGACAGTCACGCCATCGCTCCGCTTCGCTCCGCGCCGGCGCGACGCCTCACAACACTGAGCCTGCTGGTTCGCTCGCTCCGCTCGCTCACGGTTGCGCCACCGGTCGGCGGGTGACCAGCCACAGGAAGAGCGGGCCGCCCAGTACGGCGGTCACCATGCCGACCTGGAGTTCCCCGGGCCGGCCCAGCACCCGGCCGAGCACGTCGGAGCCGAGCAGCAACGCGGGCGCGAGCACCGCGCAGTACGGCAGCAGCCAGCGCAGGTCCGGGCCGGTCAGGGCGCGGACCAGGTGCGGCACCAGCAGTCCGACGAAGACGATCGGACCGCACGCGGCGGTCGCCGCGCCGCAGAGCAGGGTGACCGCGACGATCACCGCGGCGCGGATCAGCGCGGGTCGAGCGCCGAGGGCTCGCGCCGCGTCATCGCCGAGCGCGAGCGCGTTCAGCGGACGGGCGGCGCCGAGCGCGACCAGCAGCCCGACCAGGATGAACGGCAGCACCCGGGTGACGGTCGCGGTGTCCGCGCTGGCCAGTGAGCCGACCGTCCAGAAACGCAGCCGCTCCAGCGAGGCGGTGTCCAGCAGCATCACCGCGCTGACGTACGAGTAGAGAGTGGCGTTGAGCGCCGCCCCGGCCAGCGCGAGTCGGGCCGGGGTGGCGCCGCGTCCGCCGCCGACGGCGTAGACGAGCGCGGTCACCGCCGCCGCGCCGAGCAACGCGAACCAGACGTACCCGCCGACGGCGGTGACGCCCAGGAACGCGGCGGCGGTGGCGACGGCCGCGGACGCGCCGGCGTTGATGCCGAGCAGCCCGGGGTCGGCGAGTGGGTTGCGGGTGAGGGCCTGCATGACCGCGCCCGCCACCCCGAGGGCGGTGCCGGCGAGCAGCCCGAGCAGGGTGCGGGGCAGGCGCATCCGGTGCACCACGGCGTACTCGGTGGCGTCGCGATGCAGCAACCCGGACCAGACGTCGGCGAGCGGCATGGCCTTCGCGCCGACCGCGATGCTGAGCACCACGATCACCGCGAGCAGTGCCACGGCGGTGACCAGGCCGGCGGCGCGGGCCGCCCGACGGCCACGCCGGCTCGGGGGTGCTGCCGTTTCCCTGGCCGGCACGGGCGGTGCCGGTCGGGTGACGGTGGGTGTGGCGTCCAGTGTGGGCTCCGGGGTGATGGCGACACGGCGTACCGCTGTTGACAATGACCGAGGTTAGGCTAACCTAACCCCGCTGCCCTGGTCGACCCCGGCCAACCCTTGATCGAAAGACAACACCATGCCCGATGCCCTGTCCGCCCGCCGCCTCTCCCGCCGTGGCCTGCTGGCCGCCGGTGGCGCTGCCACGCTGGCCACCCTGCTCGCCGCCTGTGGCAAGGACGACGCCGCGAAACCCGCTGCCGGCAACGGAAGTGGCCCCTGGTCGTTCACCGATGACCGCGGCACGAAGGTCGAGGCCGCGGCCCGTCCGACCCGCGTGGTGGCCTTCACCGGCGTGGCGGCGGCTCTGATCGATTTCGGTCTGGACAAGCAGCTCGTGGGCGTGTTCGGTGAGACCAAACGCGCCGACGGCACGGCCGACCCACAGGCCGGCGACCTGAACGTCGAGGGCGTCGAGATCCTCGGCAACGTCTGGGGCGAGTTCAGCCTGGAGAAGTACGCGGCGCTGCGCCCCGAACTGCTGGTCACCCACATGTACGACCCGGACGCGCTCTGGTACGTGCCGGACGAGAGCAAGGCCAAGATCCTCCCGCTGGCGCCCAGCGTGGCGATCACCACCGCCCGGGTGCCGATGACCAAGCCCATCGAGCGGTACGCGGCGCTGGCCGAGTCGCTCGGCGCGGACCTCTCCGCGAAGAAGGTCACCGACGGGAAGGCCCGCTTCGACGCCGCCGCCGAGGCGGTCCGCCAGGCGGTCAAGGCCAACCCCGGGATCAAGGTGATGGCCTGCTCCGGCAGCCCCGACCTCTTCTACGTCTCCAACCCGAAGGTCAGCACCGACCTGATGTACTTCGCCGAGTTGGGCGTCAACATCGTGGTCCCCACCAAGCTCGAAGCCGGCGACTACTTCGAGGCGCTGAGCTGGGAGAGCGCCGGCAAGTTCCCGGCCGACCTGATCCTGCTGGACAACCGCAGCACCGCCCTGCAGGCCAAGGACCTCACCGCCAAGCCGACCTGGCAGCAACTGCCGGCGGTCAAGGCCAACCAGGTGAGCCCGTGGGACGCGGTACCCCGCTTCTCCTACGCCGGCTCCGCGCCACTGCTGGAGAACCTCGCCACCGCCATCCGCAACGCGAAGAAGGTCAGCTGACGCCATGAGTACGAGCGCCACCGCACCGATCGCCTCGCAGTACCGCTTCTACGCCGCGCACGTCGTCCGGGCCCGCCGGGTCGGCGCCTCGCTGATCCGGGTCACCTTCGGTGGCGCGGAGCTGGCCGACTTCGCCGGGGGCGGCCGGGACCAGAGCGTCTCGCTGTTCCTGCCGCACCCCGGGCAGGACGCGCCGGTGGTCCCGGTCGAGCAGGGTGAGGACTGGTTCGGCGGCTGGCGGGCGCTGCCGGCGGACGTCCGCGCGGTGCTGCGCTCGTACACCATCCGGGAGCACCGCCCGGCCGACGCCGCTGTCGACATCGACTTCGTCAGTCACGGCGACACCGGCCCCGCCTCCCGCTGGGCGGCCCTCGCCGGTCCCGGCGACCGGGTGCTGCTGCTCGGCCCGGCGGTGCCCGACAACCGCAGCGTCTGCTTCCGCCCGCCGGACGGCACGGACCTCGTGCTGCTCGCCGCCGACGAGACCGCGCTGCCGGCCATCGAGGGCATCCTGGCCTGGCTGCCCGCCGGCACCCGGGTCCGCGCCTGGATCGAGGTGCCCGACGCCGCCGACATCACCGACCTGCCCACCGAGGCCGACGCCGAGATCAGGTGGATCGTGCGGGGCAGCACCCCGCCCGGTAGCGACCTGCTGGTCAGTTCCGTCCGCGCCGCACGGCTCCCCACCGGCGGCACCCCGTACGCCTGGATCGCCGGTGAGTCCGGCGTGGTGCGGGCGCTGCGCCGGCACCTCGTCGACGAGCGCGGCCTTGACCGTCGGACGGTGACCTTCGCCGGCTACTGGCGACGCGGACTGTCCGAAGAGGACCTGCGTACCGGGGCGCTGGCCGGCGCCACCGCCTGACTGACGACCCCCAATCGATCGGCAGCACTGCCCCGAGGCGCACCGCCGCGCCGGGGAGGGTTCCGGCTGCCCCTCGTCGAGAACGTGGAAGGACATTCCGTGACCGTGCCGACGTACCCCGTCGAGACCACCACGCCGCCTGCGGCGTCAACCGCCGCGCGGGCCCAGCTGCTGCACGGCGGCTCGGTCGAACAGTACCGCCGGACGATCGCCGACGGCGTCGACCGGGTCGCCCGCCGGGTGGCCACGGTGGACCGTCCCGGCACCGGAATCACGCCGGCCGAGCTGGCCCCCCTGGTCGACCGGGTTGACCTGGACCGTCCGTTGGGCGACGCCGGCGCCGCTCTGGACGAGCTGGAGAACGTCTACCTGCGTGACGCCGTCTGGTTCCACCACCCCCGCTACCTCGCCCATCTCAACTGCCCGTTGGCCATCCCGGCGCTGCTCGGTGAGGCGGTGCTCACCGCCGTGAACTCCTCACTGGACACCTGGGACCAGAGCGCCGGGGCCACCCTCATCGAGCGGCGGCTGGTCGACTGGACGGCTGAGCGGATCGGCCTCGGCCCGCACGCGGACGGCATCTTCACCAGCGGCGGCAGCCAGTCCAACCTCCAGGCGCTGCTGTTGGCCCGGGAGGAGGCGTGCGCCGACGCCATCGGACCGGCGGCGCGCGCGGAGCTGCTGCCCCGGCTGCGGGTGATCACCTCCGCCGCCGGTCACTTCAGCGTGCAGAAGTCGGCCAAGCTGCTCGGCCTCGCCCCGGACGCGGTGATCGCGGTGGCCACCGACACTCGGCGACGGATCAGCGCGGCTGCCGTCCGCGAGGAAATCGTGCGGTGCCGCCAGGCCGGGCTCGTGGTGATGGCCGTCGTCGGCACCGCCGGCACCACCGACTTCGGCTCGATCGACCCGCTCACCGAACTGGCCGGGATCTGCGCGGCAGCCGGCGTCTGGCTGCACGTGGACGCCGCGTACGGCTGCGGTCTGCTCGTCTCGCCGACGCGCCGGCACCTGCTCGACGGCATCGAGCGGGCCGACTCGGTCACCGTCGACTTCCACAAGTCGTTCTTCCAGCCGGTCAGCTCCAGCGCGCTGCTGGTCCGCGACCGGCGGACGCTGCGGCACGTCACCTACCACGCCGACTACCTCAACCCGGCCCGGATGGTGGAGCAGCGCATCCCCAACCAGGTCGACAAGAGTTTGCAGACCACCCGCCGCTTCGACGCGTTGAAGCTCTGGCTCACCCTGCGGGTGATGGGCCCGGACGCGCTCGGCGGGCTCTTCGACGAGGTCGTCGACCGGGCGGCCGACGCCTGGCAGCTGGTCAGCGAGGACCCGCGCTTCGAGGTGGTGACCCGCTCGGAGCTGAGCACCGTGGTGTTCCGCTACCTGCCCACCGGCCCCGGCCGGGAGCTGGCCGACGCCGCCAACCTGCACGCCCGGGAGGCCCTCGCGGCGTCCGGTCTCGCCGTGGTCGCCGGGACCCGGGTGGACGGCCGGCACTTCCTGAAGTTCACCCTGCTCAACCCGGAAACCACAGTCGACGACGTCGGGTACGTGCTCGATCTGATCGCCACCCACGCCGGCCGGTACGTGCACGACCACGTCGACGCCGACCTGACCTGCCACGTCGGCTGACGCCGATGAACCTGCCCCGTCGGCTGACGCCGGTGACCACGAACCCGCGCCTGGAGACCCCGATGTCCACCCACGACTTCATCGCCATCGGGTTGGGCCCGTACAACCTGGGCCTGGCCTGCCTCACCGCGCCGATCGACGAACTCGACGGGGTGTTCCTGGAGGCCCGGCCGAGTCTCGCCTGGCACCCCGGCATGCTGCTGGAGTCGGCCCGG
Source organism: Micromonospora sp. NPDC007208 (assembly GCF_042869175.1). Lineage (NCBI taxonomy): Bacteria > Bacillati > Actinomycetota > Actinomycetes > Micromonosporales > Micromonosporaceae > Micromonospora > Micromonospora sp. NPDC007208. The sequence continues at coordinate 448,108 of NZ_JBIAFG010000001.1, forward strand.
TTGCAGACCCCGTTCATCGCCGATCTGGTCAGCCTCGCCGACCCCACGTCGCCGTACTCCTTCCTCAACTACCTCAAGGAGATCGGCCGGCTCTACCCGTTCTACATCCGGGAGAGCTTCTACCCGCTGCGCAGCGAGTACGACGCGTACTGCCGGTGGGCGGCGGCGAAACTGCCGAACCTGCGCTTCGGTCAAACCGTGACGACTGTGGAGTACGACTCCGCCGACGAGCGGTACGTGGTGCGGGCCAGCACCGGCACGGGGGAGACCGTGGAGTACCGCGCCCGACACCTGGTGCTCGGCACCGGCACCCCGCCGCACCTGCCCCCGGCCGTCGCCGATCTGCCCGGCGACGCCGTGCACAACTCGCGCTACCTGGAGCACCGCACGGCGCTGCGCACCAAGCGCAGCATCACCGTGGTGGGCAGCGGGCAGAGCGCCGCCGAGATCTACCACGACCTGCTCGGCGACATCGACCGGTACGGCTACCAGCTCAACTGGGTGACCCGGTCGCCGCGGTTCTTCCCGCTCGAATACACCAAGCTGACGCTGGAGATGACCTCACCGGACTACGTGGACTACTTCCACGCGCTGCCCGAGGCGACCCGCTACCGGCTGGAGTCCGAGCAGAAGGGCCTGTTCAAGGGCATCAACGCCGACCTGATCAACGACATCTTCGACCTGCTCTACGCGCACAGCGTGGACGGGCCGGTGAACACCCGCCTGCTCACCAACACCGAGCTGGTCAGCGCCGACCACCGGGACGGGCAGTACACGCTGGGGTTGCGTCAGGTGGAGCAGGAGCGCGACTTCGCCCTGCGTACCGAGGGGTTGGTGCTGGCCACCGGTTACCACTACCGGGTGCCGGACTTCCTCGCGCCGGTGTCGGACCGGATCCGCTGGGACGCCCACGGTCGCTTCGACGTGGCCCGCAACTACAGCATCGACCACAGCGGGCGGGGCATCTTCCTGCAGAACGCGGGCACCCACACGCACAGCATCACCTCTCCCGACCTCGGCATGGGCGCCTACCGCAACTCCTGGATCATCAGCGAGCTGCTGGGTCGGGAGCACTACCCGATCGAGAAGAGCATCACCTTCCAGGAGTTCGGGGTGTCGTCGTGACCGCCGTCTTCACCCACGTCGACGGGGGGCTCGGCGAGTTCGCGCTGCGGCCGCTCGACCCGGACGCCGACGCCGCGCTGCTGCACACCTGGGTGACCCACCCCAAGGCGGCGTTCTGGATGATGCAGGACGCCGACCTGGCCCAGGTCACCGAGGAGTACCGGCGGATCGCCGAGCACCCGCACCACGACGCGTACCTCGGGCTGTGGCGGGGGAGTCCCGCCTTCCTGGCGGAGCGCTACGACCCGGCCCACGTCGAGCTGGTCGGCCTGTACGACCACCAGCCCGGTGACGTCGGCATGCACTTCCTCTGCGCGCCGGTCGACGCGCCCGTGCACGGCTTCACCCGGGCGGTGATCGGCACCGTCATGGCGTGGCTCTTCGACGACCCCACGACCCGGCGGGTGGTTGTCGAACCGGACGTGCGGAACACCGCCGTGCACGCGCTGAACGCCGCCGTCGGCTTCACTGTCGTCGGCCCGATCGCCAAGCCCGAGAAGGACGCACTGCTCAGCGTCTGCACCCGAGCCCAGTTCCAGGCCGCCACCGACCGCGCCGTTGCCGACCGCGCTGCCGCCACCCGAATCGAAGGAGCCCCGGCGTGACCACCACCGCCGTCCCCACCCACCCGCCCGTCGCCACCGCGCACAACGCTTCCGGCGACCCGGTCGGGCACCTCACCCCGCAGCGCTGGGCCCGGGCCAACCGGCTGCTGGTCCGCAAGGCGCTCGCCGAGTTCACCCACGAGCGGCTGCTCAGCCCGGAAGCCGTGGCCGGCCCCGACGACCGGCAGTGGTACGAGGTCCGCAGCGACGACGGCACGGTCACCTACCGGTTCGTGGCGCGGGTGCTCGCCCTGGCGCACTGGCAGATCGACGCGGACAGCATCACCCGACACCGCGGCGGCGCGTCCCTGGCACCGGACGCGGTGGACCTCATCGTCGAACTGCGCGACACCCTCGGTCTCTCCGCACGGGTGCTCCCGGTCTACCTGGAGGAGATCACCTCGACGCTGGCGGGTACGGCGTACAAGCTGGCTCAGGCCGCGCCGAGCGCCGCCGAGCTGGCCGAGGCGGACTTCCAGACCATCGAGACCTCGATGACCGAGGGCCACCCCTGCTTCGTGGCGAACAACGGCCGGCTCGGCTTCGGTGTCGACGAGTACCACCGGTACGCCCCGGAGGCCGCCGCGCCGGTGCGGCTGGAGTGGCTGGCCGCGCACCGCGACCACTCGACGTTCAGCAGCGCCGCCGACCTGGACTACGACAGGCTCATCGAGAGCGAGCTGGACGCCGAGACCCGGGCCCGTTTCGCGGCGACGATGGCCGGTCTCGGGCTGGACCTCGCCGACTACCACCTGATCCCGGCGCACCCGTGGCAGTGGTGGAACAAGCTGGCGGTCACCTTCGCCGGGGAGTTGGCCGAGCGCCGGCTGGTGCACCTCGGCCCCGGCCCGGACGTGTACCTCGCCCAACAGTCCATCCGCACCTTCTTCAACGTCAGCGAGCCGGGGCGGCACTACGTCAAGACCGCGCTGTCGGTGCTGAACATGGGCTTCATGCGGGGGTTGTCGGCCGCGTACATGGCGGCCACCCCGGCGATCAACGACTGGCTGGCCGACCTCATCGCCGCCGACGAGGTGTTGGCCGGCACCGGCCTGACCGTCATCCGGGAGCGGGCCGCGGTGGGTTACCGGCACCGGCAGTACGAGGCGGCGACCGAGCGCACCTCCCCGTACCGGAAGATGTTGGCCGCCCTGTGGCGGGAGAGCCCGGTGCCCAGCCTGGCCCCGGGAGAGCGGCTGTCCACCATGGCCGCGCTGTTGCACGTCGACGACGAGGGCGGCTCGCTGGCGGCGGCGCTGATCGCGCGGTCCGGCCTGGCGCCCGAGGTGTGGCTGCGCCGCTACCTGGACGCCTACCTGACCCCGCTGCTGCACAGCTTCTACGCCCACGACCTGGCCTTCATGCCGCACGGCGAGAACGTCATCCTGGTCCTCGACGAGCAGGACACGGTCCAGCGGGTGATCTTCAAGGACATCGCCGAGGAGATCGCGGTGATGAGCGACAAGGTCGAGCTGCCGGCGGCGGTGGAGCGGATCCGCGTCGAGGTGCCCGACGACACCAAGCTGCTGAGCATCTTCACCGACGTGGTGGACTGCTTCCTGCGGCACCTCAACGCGGTCCTGGTCGAGGCCGGTGTGCTCGCCGAGGACGATTTCTGGCGTACGGTCGCGGCCTGCGCCGCCGACTACTTCGACCGGGTGCCGCACCTGGCCGAGCGGGTCCGTCACTACGACCTGTTCGCCCCGGAGTTCACGCTGTCCTGCCTCAACCGGCTGCAGCTGCGCGACAACCAGCAGATGATCGACCTGGCTGACCCGTCGGCGGCTCTCCAGTTCGTCGGCACCCTCACGAACCCGCTCGCCGCTCACGCTCCGGCCCGGTGACCGCTATCGCGTTTGGTCGGCGCGCACGCCAACGGGTGCAATAGGCGGATGGACGTTCTGAGTACGGCCAGCCTGTTCGCCGCAATCCTGACCACCGGCCTTACCGCCGGGCTGTTCGCCGCCTTCGCGTACGCGGTCATGCCGGGCCTGGCCCGCACCGACGACCGGACGTTGGTGCTCGCCATGCGGCGGATCAACGAGTCGATCCTCAACGGTTGGTTCGCGGTGTGCTTCGGGGGCGCGCTGCTGTTCACGCTGCTGGCGGCGGCGCTGCACCTGGGGGCCGGGCGTCGGGCGGTGCTGCCGTGGGTCGTCGCGGCGCTGCTGCTGTACCTGGTGGTGCTCGGTGTCACCGCCGTGGTCAACGTGCCGCTCAACAACGTGCTGGCCCGCGCCGGCGACGTGGACGGTGCCACCGACCTCGCGGGCCTGCGGGCGCGCTTCGAGGTCACCTGGGTACGCGGCAACGTGGTCCGTGCCGTCGCGTCGACCGGCGCCTTCGGGCTGCTGGCGTGGGCACTGGTGGCCGAGGGCCGGCTGTCCGGCTGAGCCGGGCGGGGCGACCGACCGGGCCGGCGCCGGCTCAGTCGGTCGTCTCCGCCGTTCCGGCCCGCTGGAACGCTTGGGCCAGTTGGGCGAGGTCGAAGCCCTCGAAGTGCTGGAGGAACCGGCGGCGTACGGCAGCCAGGTGGCTGGGCCAGGACTCCTGCAGGCGGGCGAAGCCCGCGTCGGTGAGGACGGCGTTCCAGCCGCGCGCGTCCTCCTCGCACCGTTCCCGCCGGACCAGGCCCTGCGTCTCCAGCCGGATGACCGTGCGGGTCATGCCGCTGAGGGAGAGGTGGCAGAGCGCGGCGAGCTCGTTCATGCGCATCCGCCGCTCCGGTGTCTCGGAGAGGTTCATCAGCGCGGTGTACTCGGTGAGCGGTAGCTGACGGTCACCGACCATGTCGGCGTCTATCGCGCGAGGCAGGACGTGCATGACCTGACCCAGGGCGCGAACCAGGGATTCCTCATCAGGGGTGAGCGGTTGCGGAGTCGCTGGGCCGGTGTCGGACATCCTCATATCATACTTGATTGACTGAGCAAATGCTCACCCTCCGTGTGACCACGCCCATAGGACAGATATTTGCTTGACCAATCAAGCAGCGGTTAGCGTTCCGGTCGTCAGGCAAGGACCCTCTGAAAGGCGCCACACATGACCAGGATCGGGATCATCCTCGGCAGCACCCGCCCAGGGCGTAACGGCGAGGCCGTCGCCCGCTGGGTGCTCGAGATCGCCAAGCAGCGCTCCGACGCGGAGTACGAGCTGATCGACCTGCTCGACTACCAGCTGCCGCACCTCGACGAGGCGTACCCGCCCTCGATGGGCCAGTACAGCCAGCCGCACACCAAGCGGTGGGCCGAGACGATCGCGTCGTTCGACGGGTTCATCATGGTTACCCCCGAGTACAACCACTCGACCTCGGGCGCCCTGAAGAACGCGATCGACTTCCTCTACGCCGAGTGGAACAACAAGGCCGTCGGCTTCGTCAGCTACGGCTCGGTCGGCGGGACGCGCGCCGTCGAGCACCTGCGTCTGATCTCCGGTGAGCTGCAGATGGCCGACGTGCGCTCGCAGGTCGCGCTCTCGCTCTTCACCGACTTCGAGAACTTCAGCGTCTTCAAGCCCAACCAGTTCCACCAGGACTCGCTGACCGCCACGCTCGACCAGGTGGTCGCCTGGAGCACCGCGCTCGCTCCGCTGCGCAAGGGCTGAGCGTTTCGCGCCTTCCGGAAACGGCCGCGGGGGATCCCGCGGCCGTTTCCGGGCGTTCGGGCCCATTCCCGTCCGCCGGGGGAGACCCTGCGGTCAGGCAGCCCGGGTACCGGCGAGCAGGTCCAGCGAGAGCTGCCACAGTCGCGCCGCCGCCGCGGGGTCGATCGCGTGGTCGGCGACGCCGCGCAGCGGGTCCGCCGGGTCGTGGCGCACCGCCTGTTCGCAGTCCTCGAAGTACCGGCCGCCGATGCCCTCCAGTTGCGGCCCGGCGGCGAGCAACACCGACGTCGCGGCCCCCTGCTGCGGGGTCTTGAAGTCGAACGCCGGAAGCTGCGCGTAGTCCTCCTCGGTGAGGTGCCGTCCCAGGTTGGTGGTGACCGCGCCCGGGTTGGCCGCGTTGACGGTGATGCCGTCGCCGGCCCAGCGCCGGTTCGCCTCGACCGCGAACAGCGCGGTGGCGGTCTTCGACTCGCCGTAGGCGAGGAGACGGTCATAGGGGCGTTCCCGGAAGTTGACGTCCTCGAAGACCATCGGGGCCGAAACGTGGGCGATGGAACTCAGCGACACCACGCGGGCCCGACCGGCCTCGGCGAGTGCCCGGCGCAGCCCGGTGGCGAGTGCGAAGTGGCCGAGGTGGTTGGTGGCGAACTGCAACTCCCACCCCTGCGCGGTGCGCATCTCCGGGGTCGCCGACACACCCGCGTTGTTGACCAGGATGTGCAGGGGGCCGTCCCAGGCGGCCACGAAAGCGGCGACCGACCGCTGGTCGGACAGGTCCAACGGCCTGACCCGGAGCAGCCGGTTCGCGGCCCCGGCACCGATCTCCCGCGCGGTCCGCTCTCCCGCCCGCACGTCCCGTACCGCCAGGGTCACCTCGGCACCCGCCATGGCGAGCGCCCGGGCGGTCTCCACGCCGATGCCCGACGAGGCGCCGGTGACGATGGCGCGCCGACCGGTCAGGTCGACACCGGCCACGACGTCGGCGGCGGTGGACCGGGCGTTGAACGGCGTGGTGACGCGTGTTTCCGACATGATCGACTTCCTTCGGTGGTGTCCGCACGTGGCCGTGCCAGCTCGCCGTACCGGCGTACGGTGTGCCGGCACCGCCCTTCGCACCGATCGTGCGCGGAGGTCTGCGCGGACGGCCAACACACGCTTCCTGGCGTGGCTACAGTCTGTTCCTGTGGCCACGCCTGAGCTGCGACAACTGCGTTACTTCCTGGTCCTCGCGGAGGAGCTGAGCTTCACCCGGGCCGCCGCCCGCCTGATGATCGCCCAGCAGTCGCTGTCGCAGCAGATCACCGCCCTGGAACGCGTCCTCGGGGTGAAGCTGTTCGAACGCGACAGCCGCGGCACCACCCTCACCGACATCGGCGTCCTGTTCGTGTCCCAGGCACGCGCCGTGACCGACCGCGCCGACCAGGCCGTCGCCGTCGTGGAACGGGCCCTGCGCGGCGAGGTCGGCACCCTCCGGCTCGCCTTCCTGACCACCGTCGCCAACCACCTCCTGCCCCCGGTGGTCCGGGCGGTCCGCCACCACCTCCCCGACCTGCACCTGGCCACCGAGACCACAAGCATCGCGCCCCTGGTGCAGGGCGTCCTCGACGGGCGGTTCGACGTCGCCTTCACCCGGACCCCGCTCGTTGCCGGCCTGGAGTCCAGGAGACTGACCACCGAACCGGTCTGCGCGGTGCTGCCCGAGGGCCACCCGCTCGCGGCGCGCGCCCAGCTGACGCTCGCCGACCTGGCGAACGAACCGTGGGTCATGACGCCGCGCAGCTCCTGGGAACCCTGGCACCGCGCCTACGAGGACCAGTTCCGGGAAGCGGGCTTCGTCCCGACCGTCGTCCAGGAGGAGGCCGGCGTGCAGAGCCTCCTCGGCCTGGTCGCCGCCGGACTCGGCGTCACCCGGCTCGCCTGCTCGGCGGCCAGCCTTCGCCGCACCGGCGTGGTGTTCGTCCCGCTGGCCGACGCCTACGCGTACACCGAGATGGTGTGGTTGGCGGGCAACCCCGCACCCGCGCTGCACCGCTTCCTGGACGTGGTCACGGAGCTCGCGGCGACGACCGACCTCACCAGCACCGGCTGACGGTGAGCCGGCCGGCTCAGCGCGTCGCGAGGTGGTGGATGGTGCCGTCGGCGACGACGCGGAGCTTGTCGGGGTTGGCGACGTTGTGGATGGCGGTGATGCGGCCACCGGCGTCGATGTCGAAGGAGACGGTGGCGACCACCCGACCCGCACCGCTGAACACCAGCCCCGGCCCCCCGTTGATCTCGACCAGGGCTGCGTGCATGTCGTGCGGCGCAACGCCCTGGTAGGTGACGGTGCCGATGGCCGCGAACCACGCGGCGACCGTGCCCGCGCCCCGGATGGGACGCAGGGCCTGGCGGACCTTTCCGCCACCGTCGGTCCACAGTGTGACGTCCGGAGACAGCAGCTCCAGCAGGGTGTTGATGTCGCCACCGGTCGAGGCGGCGAGGAATCGCTCGGTGACCCCGCGCTGCTGCGACCGGTCCGCGGTGAAGCGTGGCCGCTGACCCCGCACGTGCTCGCGAGCACGGTGGGCGGTCTGGCGGACCGCGGCCTCGGAGCGTTCCACCGCCACCGCGATCTCCGCATGGCTGAAGTCGAAGACCTCCCGCAGGACGAACACGGCCCGCTCGAGCGGGCTGAGCGTTTCCAGCACCACGAGCATCGCCATCGACACCGACTCGGCGTCGGTGACGGCGTCGGCGGCGTCCCCGTCGGTCAGGATGGGCTCGGGCAACCACGGCCCCACATAGGTCTCGCGGTGGTGCCGGGCCGAGCGCAGCCGCTGCAACGCGAGGTTCGACACGATGCGGGCGAGGTACGCCTTGGGGTCGGCGACCTGGGAGCGGCCTGCCGCGGACCAGCTGATCCAGGCGTCCTGCACCGCGTCCTCGGCATCGGCCGCGCTGCCGAGTATCCGGTAGGCCACCGAGAACAGCAGGTTGCGATAACTGTGGAACACCTGCTCGTCGGCGTCCGGCTGGTGCGTCACCGCGCGTCCCGTAGGCGGGTGAAGCGGCCGCCGCGCGGCCAGAACGCGCCGGAGGAGGGCAGCCGCGACATACGGCGGTAGGTCGACCAGGGTGAGGCGCTCACGGTCTCCTTGTACCAGACCGCCATCCGCCCGGTCAGACACCCGCGGCGAGGGCTGTCGTCGGGGCGGGTGAACTGCACGACCGCATCGTTTCGACCCAGGCTCACCGGCGTGTGGTAGTAACCGAACCGGAACGGTCTGGGCTGCCTGCCCCGCAGCGTGCGGGCGATCGACACCGCGGCGTGCACGCCGGTCGGCATGCCGCTCTGGCAGGTGCCGTGCAGCATCCCGTAGCCCTGCCGGATCGCGGCCGCGTCGCCGACCGCGTACACCTCGGGGTGCGTCACCGACCGCAACGCGAGGTCGGTGACGACCCGACCGCGTTCATCGACGGTCAGCCCGGCGGCGGCCGCCAGCGGCGCCACCCGGGTACCACCGGTCCAGAGGACGACGTCAGCCGCCAGGGTCTCCGCACCGGCCAGTTCGACCCCGTCGGGCCGGACCCTCGTGACCGCCGCTCCGGTGACCACCTGGACGCCGAGGCGGGTCAGCGCGGCCCGCAGGTACGCCCGGGCCTTCGGGTTCATGCTCGCCCCCGGGTCCTGCTGGCCCACCAGCGTGACGCCGACCTCCGGGTGTCGTTCCGCGATCTCCGCAGCCGCCTCGACACCGGTCAACCCGCTGCCGACGACGACGACCCTGCCGGTGCCGAGCCGAGCCAGCCGGTCCGCCAGCGTGGTCGCCCCGCTGGGGCTGTCCAGGGCGTACGCGTGCTCCTCGACGCCCGGGACCGCCGCCGTGTCGGTCACGCTGCCCAACGCGTAGACCAGGGTGTCGTAGCGCAGCACCCGGCTGTCGTCGACACGGACGGTCTTCGCCTGGGCATCCACCGCCGTCACCCAGCCGCGCACGAACTGGGCACCGGTCTCCGCCAGCAGTTGAGGGATGTTCAGCTCGGCGAGCCGCTGCCCGGTGGCCGTCATGTGCAGCCGGAGGCGCTCGGTGAACCGTTCCTGCGCGTTGACCACTGTCACCTGGACGTCGGCCCGCCTGGTGCGTGCCGCGAGCTGGGTCGCCGCGGCCATGCCCGCGTAACCCGCGCCGAGGATCAGGACGCGGTGCGTGCCCGCCGGGACCTGTCGATGCGATGTGCTCATTGTTTCGCCTCTCTGATCGAAGTGACGACCACGAGATGCCTGCCGCTCGTCGGTTCGTGACATCGCAGCGGTGTGACGCCCGCCACGGCCAGCGTCCGACGGGCGCGTTCACTACCCTTGGCGCGATGAGTCGATCTGCCACCACTGGTAGGGCTCCGCTCTGGCGGGACCGCACCTTCGGCACGTACTGGGTCGCGCAGTCGCTCTCGGCGGCCGGCGACTCGTTCGCCTACCTGGCGGTGCCGCTGCTGGTGCTCCAGGCGACCGGGTCGGTGGCGCAGATGGGCCTGCTCACCGCCGTCGCCGGCGCGGCGTCCGTCGTCGCCGGGATCTTCGGCGGGGTGCTGGTCGACAGGTACGACCGCCGCACCCTGATGATCGTGGCGGATCTGACCCGACTGGTGCTCTACGCCCTGGTGCCACTGGCGTGGTTCGCCGGCCCGCAGGTCTGGCTGCTCTTCGTCGTGCTGCCGATCTGCGAGGCGGCCGGCATGCTGTTCCAGGTCGCCGCGGTGACCGCGGTCCGCAACCTCGTCGACTCCGACCGGATCACCGAGGCCAACGGTCGCTTGCAGGCGACATACGCGGCGGCGGCCGTCCTCGGGCCGCTGCTCGCCGGCGTGGTGGCGGCCCGCTTCGGCCCGGCGACCGCCATCGCCGTCAACGCGGCGAGCTTCGCGCTCTCGGCGGCCGGCCTGTGGCTGATTCGACTGCGCCCGGTGCAGGTGGGAGAGGGGGTGACCCGGCAGCGTCCGCTGGCCGAGTTCCTGGCCGGGGCGCGGTTCCTGTGGCGACAGCCCGTGCTACGCGCGCTGACCGTCCTGTTGTCGGTCTTCATCTTCCTCACCTACGGCTTCGTCGACGTGCTGATCTACCACGTCACGCACGACCTCGGCGGCTCCGAAGGCACCGTCGGCACGGTGCTCGGCCTCGCGGCGCTGGGCACGGTCGCCGGCGCGCTGCTGGTGGCCCCGCTGCGTCGCCGTCGCGGCTTCGGTGCCACCTGGATCGGCGCGCACGCGATCTGCGGCTTCGCGGTGGCGGGGGTGGGCATCGCCACCACCGTGCCGGCGGTCACCGCGCTGACCGCGGTGTACCTGTGCTGTCTCAGCGTCGGCGGGATCTGTTCGATGTCCCTGCGCCAGGAGATCACCCCCGATCACCTGCTGGGCCGTGTCACGTCGGCGTTCTGGAGCACGCACTACGCCCTCGGCCCGGCCGGCGCTGTCGTGCTGACCTGGGCCGCCGGCCGGTACGGCGCTCCGGCCGTCACGCTGGCGGCGGGCGCGGGGTGCCTGTTGGTCGCGGTCGGCGCCCTCTTCACCCCGATCCGCCGTGCCGGTGCGGAGCCGGCCGCCGGGCAGCCCGGACTGCGCCCGGCCCCGGCCGGCGGCTGAGCCCTCCTGGTCGATCATGGACTTGTGGTGGGCGCGTTGGGAAGGCTCGTCCCTTTTGCACACCACCACAAGTCCATGATCGACGCGAGCGAGGCGAAGCGGAGCGGCGCGGTCAGAACTCCTGGTACATCACGTGCAGGCCGACCCGGCCCACAGTGGGGTGACGGAACGCGCCCGGCACGGTGCCGACCACCTCGAAGCCCTCCCGCCGATACAACCGCACCGCCGAGCTGTTGCTCTCCACCACGGCGTTGAACTGCATGCCGGCGTACCCCTGCTGGCGGGCCCAGGTCAGGGCGTCGCGGCACAGCGCGGTGCCCACGCCCCGGCCGCGCGCGGTGGCGGCGACCATGAAACTCGCGGTGGACACGTGCGCGCCCGGCCCGGGCCGGTTGGTGCCCATCTTCGCGGTGCCGAGCACCCGCTCACCATCGACCGCCACCACGGTCCGCCCCGGCGCCGCCTCGACCCACATGCCGTACGACTGCTCGGCGGTCATCGCCGGGTCGTAGGGGAACGTCTCCTGTGCCCGGATCACCTCCTCGATGATCGGCCACACCTGCGACCAGTCCCGGTCGACGAACTCCCGAATCAGCACCCGGGGCAGGTTACGGGCGGTGGCCCACCCCGGCAACGGAGATTCGGTTCAGCGAGTGCCGAGGGCGGCGAGCTCCTCGTCGAGCAGGGCCGCCAACCGGGCCTGCCGCCCGGGATGGCTGCGCGCGGTCATCCCGCGGCTGGGCATCTCCACGGTCATCAGCAGGTACAGGTGCAACCGGTAGAGACCGAGCCGGCGGCGTGCCGAAGCGTCCAACGCCAGCGGTTCGGGTGCGGCGGCCCGGTAGCCGCGCAGCAGGGGGTGCTCCGGCTCGTCCTCGACGCGTCGGAAAAGCAGTGGCGAGACCAGGTCCAGCAGCGGGTCGCCGTAGAGGTACCGCTCGCCGTCCACCAGGCCGCGCAGGCGCAACCGGCCGTCCCGGTCGGGCGCGGCCAGCACGTTGCCGTCCCAGCAGTCGAACTGCAACAGCGCCGGGCGGCGTACCGCGTCGAGCACGTCGGCGTGCCGGCCCACCAGTGCGTGCAGGCGGGCCGGGGTCACCGGTAGTCGGACGTCCCAGTCGGCCGCATCGGCCAGGAGCGCGTCGAGCATCGCCGTGAACGCCGCCCGCCAGGTCGGTCCGCCGGCCCGGTCGCCGTCGTACCCGAACCGTTCGCCGGTGACCCGGTGCAACGCGGCGAGGGCCACCCCCAGGTCGTAGCGCGCCGGGCCGTCGTCGACCGTGACACCGGTCTTGGCCAGGTCGGACAGCGACCGGCCGGGCAGCATCGCGGTGACCAACCACTCGCCGTACGCCGGGTCGGCGCCCCGGAAGAGCACCGGGGGGACGGGCACCTGCGGCGCCCGCTGCGCGACGAGCCGGAAGTACCGCTCCTCGGCGGCGCAGAGCCCGTGCTCGTAGCGCAGCAGCGGTGTTCCGGCCGGCGGAGCCAGCTTCAGCACCACCCGACTGTCGTCGTCGAGCAGCGCCCACCAGACCGTCGCGTACCCGCCGCCGGCCAGCGGACCGGCGTCCCGGACCCGGGCCTGTGGCCCGAACGACGCCGCGATCAGGTACGTCACGTCGGCGGGTGTGAGGCTCCGCTGGGTCGGGCTGGCACCGGTCACGACGTGGTGTCACCTCGCCGTGCCCGTGGCGCGGAACCCGCGGTGGCGGCGATCGACGGTGGGACGGGACCGGCGGTGTCGCGGCGGACCAGCTCGGCGGGAAGCACCTCGACCCGGGGCGCCGGGGCCCCGACGCCGAGCACCAGGGACATCGCCCGCACTCCCATGTCGACCAGGGGCAGGCGCACCGTGGTCAACGCCGGGGTCACGTCCCGGGCGATCGGCATGTCGTCGAAACCCAGCACCGAGATCTGCTGGGGCACCGCCAGCCCACGCGCGCGTAGGGTGGCCAGCGCGCCGATGGCCATCGAGTCGTTGAGCGCCACGATCGCGGTCAGCTCGGGGTCGGCGTCGAGCAGTCGGGCGGTGGCCTCGGCGCCACCGTCGCGGTCGAACTCCGCGTACCGGATGCGCCGATCGGGCAGCTCGCGGCCCTGCTCGGTGAGGGCCTGCCGGAGGCCGGCCAGCCGGTCGGTCGTGGTGGTCAGGATGCGCGGGCCGGCGACCACACCGATCGCCCGGTGCCCCAGCCCGCACAGCTCCCGCCCGGCGAGGTAGCCGCCGGCCCGGTTGTCCGGCATCACCGCGTCGCCGGAGTGCTCGTGCCGGCCGATCACCGCCACCCGTCCACCGGTGGCCTCGTACGCGGCGAGCTTCTCATTGAGCTGCCGGGTGAACGCCTCGTCGTGGTAGCCCGAGCCGGCCAGGATCAACGCCGCCACCTGGTGGCCGCGCAGCAGCTCCACGTACTCCAACTCGCGGTCCGGGTCCCGGTAGCTGTTGCAGATCATCAGCAGCCGGCCCTGGTCGGTGGCGACCCGTTGCAGCCCCCGGGTGATCTCGGCGAAGTACGGGTCGGAGACGTCGTGCACGATCACCCCGACCGCGCTGCGGTGCGAGCGGGCCAGCAGTTGGGCGTGCGCGTTGGGCACGTACTGCAACTCGGCGACGGCGGCGAGCACCCGTTCGCGCAGCTCGTCGGTGACCGGTTTGCTGCTGCCGTTGATGACGCGGGAGGCGGTGGCGGGTGAGACGCCCGCCCGGCGGGCCACATCGGACAGGGTCGCCATGGCCCGCCCCCTCGATCTGTTGACGGCGTTTCGTCGTGCCGGCTAGCGTCACCGTACCGCAGAGAAAGCCCTTTCCCGCAGGGAGGCCCGGCCATGTCCGATCGCTTCGCGGTACTTCAGCTCGACGACCTTCCCGCCCGAAGCTGCTCGTGCGGGACCACCCGCCGGGGGTTCATCGCCGAGAGCGAGGGCCAGGCCAGCGTGCACCTGCTCCAGGTGCAGGACGCGGTGACCCACCACCACCGGATCGCCACCGAGTACTACGTCGTGCTTGCCGGTGAGGGCGAGATCGAGCTGGACGGCGTACGTCACCCCGCCCGGCCGATGTCCGCGTTCCTGATCAAGCCGGGCTGCCGGCACCGGGCCATCGGCGACCTCACCGTGCTGCTGGTGTCCCTGCCGGCCGCGGACGACACCGACGAGTACTTCGATGCCTGATCGGCCCGCGCCGCTGCCGGGCGGGATCGGGGTGTCCCGGCTGCGCGTCTACGACACCGTGGCCTCGGACGGCCTGGTCGGTGGCACCCCGCACGTGCACCTGTGCTGCACCGAGGGGTACGTGGTGACCGACGGCGAGGGCGCGGTGCAGACCCTGACCACGGCCGGTTTCCGGGAGACGCCGCTGCGGCCGGGGGTGGTGGTCTGGTTCGAGCCGGGCACGGTGCACCGCCTGGTGAACGGGGGTGGCCTGACCATTGTGGTGCTCATGCAGAACAGCGGCCTGCCCGAGGCCGGCGACGCCGTGCTGACCTTCCCACCAGAGGTGCTGGCCGACCCGGCCGCGTACGCCGCGGCGGCGGCGTTGCCCGACGGGGGAGCGCCGGGCGCGGACGTGCGCGCCGCGTACCGTCGGCGGGATCTGGCGGTGACCGGCTTCCAGGCGCTGCGAGCCGGCGGGCCGGCGGCGTTGGCCGCGTTCCACGCCGCCGCGATCGCGCTGCGCCAGCCGCTGCTGGCGCGGTGGCGTCAGCGGTGGGAGGCCGGCGCGGGCCGCGCCGCCGCCGACACCGCCGGGCAGCTCGACGCCCTGGAGCGGGGGGACCCCGGGCACCTGGGCGAGGCCGGGGTGTACGCGGCGAACGAGCCGGTCGATCGGGGCCGGTTGGGCATGTGCGGCCTCCTCGACACCTACCCGACGGGCGGCTGACCGTCCCTTCGGGACAGCTGCCAGGCATCGGTGGAAACAGATCGAGGAAAGGCCTTGCCCGGCGTGAGGGTGCCGCCTACTCTCCAGGAAAGCGTTTGCCTGATCCGCCGACCGGCCCGGTCCACGAGTGCCGTTCCGGGCCCCGAGGAGGTTCCGTGTGACCGAGAACTCTTTGGACACGGCGGGCCGGCAGGCCGCCGCCGACAAGGCGGGCGGTGAGCGGGCAGCCGCTTCCACGCCCGGCGGCGCCGGTGCGACGGACGGCCTCGACGGTCCCGCTCCGTCCAGGGTGGTGGCACCGCCACCCGACCGCGCCGGCCGTCCACCACGCCCGACGCTCGGTCGCCGGGCGGCGGCCTTCGCCGACTCGCTCTGGCGCCCGGCGCTGGTGCTGGCGGTCTTCTTCGCCGCCTGGTGGTTCGTGGCCGCCCGGGAGTACGTCCCGAACTACCTGGTGCCCACCCCCGGCCAGGTCTGGGAGACGATGACCACCCAGTGGTCCGAGCTGGCCCGGCACACACTGGTCACCCTCTACGAGACGGTGCTCGGCTTCGTGCTGGCCGCCGCGTTGGGTCTGGTCACCGCGGTCGCCATCGCCTACTCCCGCACCCTGGACAAGGCGCTCTACCCGATCGTCCTGTTCGCACAGGTCATCCCGAAGATCGCCATCGCGCCGCTGCTGGTGGTCTGGTTCGGCCTCGGCCTCACCCCGAAGATCATCCTGGCGGTGCTCATCGCGTTCTTCCCGGTGGTCATCTCCGGCGTGGCCGGGCTGCGCTCCACCGACCCGGAGCTGCTCGACCTCGCCGCCACGATGGGCGCCGGGCCGTGGCGCACCTTCCGCAAGATCCGCTTTCCGAACGCGTTGCCGCACCTAATGGCCGGCCTGAAGGTGGCCGTCACCCTCGCCGTGGTCGGTGCCGTGGTCGGCGAGTTCGTCGGCGCCAGCGAAGGGCTCGGCTACGTCCTGTTGCTGGCCAACGGCAACCTCGACGCCCCACTGCTGTTCGCCGACCTGATCCTGATGTCCGCCATCGGCATCGTCCTGTTCGTCCTGGTCGAGATCGCCGAGGCACTGCTCATTCCGTGGCACGCCAGCCGCCGGGCCGGCGTGTCCCTCACCACCTCCTGACCGACCCCATCACGGAGGCACCGATGAAACGCACCGCCACCACCATCCTGGCCACCGCCGCCCTGCTCCTCGCCGCGAGCGGCTGCGGTGGGGACGACAACGCCGGCAGCACCAACGCCGACGGCAGCAAGCAGGTCACCCTCACCCTCAACTGGGTGCCCTACGGCGAGCACGCGCCCTTCTACTACGGCCTGCAGAAGGGCTACTACTCCGCCGAGGGCATCGACCTGAAGATCCTGCCCGGCAACGGCTCGGGCAACACGGTCAAGCAGGTCGCCCAGAAGCAGACCGACTTCGGCTGGGCGGACAGCCCGGTGCTGCTGAAGTCGGTGGCCAGCGGGATGCCGGTGCGCAGCCTCGGCGCGTACCTGGAGAAGGGACCCTCCTCGGTGGAGTTCTTCACCGAGGAGAACATCAAGACCCCGGCCGACCTCAAGGGCAAGACCGTCGGCGGCACTCCCGGCGACGCCCTCTACGCGACCTTCCCGGCGTGGCTGGAGAAGAACGGCCTCAAGAAGGACGACGTCAAGGTGGTAAACGTCGACGCCGCCGGCAAGATCGCCGCCCTGGCCGAGGGCAAGGTCGACGCCATCATGGGCTTCTTCCACGACCAGGCGCCCACCATCGAGAGCAAGACCGGCAAGAAGGTCGACGTGCTGCTCTTCGCCGACTACGGGATGAACCTGCTCGGCACCGGCCTGATCGCCAACACCCAGACCCTGCAGAAGGACCCGGAGTTGGTCCGCAAGTTCGTGAAGGCCACCCAGAAGTCCTGGGCCGACGCCGCCCGGGACCCGGCCGGCGCGGTGAGCGCGATGACAGCTCTGGCCGAGAACGAGCCGGCGCCCGAGGTGCTCACCAAGCAGCTCACGCTCAACATGCCGCTGATCGGCGCGGACGGCCCGCCCGGGGTGAACACCGAGGCCCAGTGGGCCGAGACCATCGACCTGATGTCCCGCTACGCCGAGTTGAAGGACCCGGGCGCGCCCAGCGCGTACTGGGACCCCTCGTACGCGGCGCAGGGGTGACCCGGTGACCGCCGCGCCGGCAGCCACCGGCACCGCCATCGGGATGTCCGGGCTGACCGTCCGGTTCACCACCCGACGGGCGCAGACCACCGCGTTGGACGACGTGTCGCTGGACATCGAGCCGGGCGAGTTCGTCACGATCGTCGGCCCGTCCGGCTGTGGCAAGTCCACCCTGCTGAAGATCGTCGCGGGGTTGGTCAAGCCGACCAGCGGCGAGGTGTCGCTGCTGGAGCGCCCGGTGCGTGGCCCGCAGAAGGAGATCGGCTTCGTCTTCCAGAAGGCCGCGTTGCTGGAGTGGCGCGGCGCCCGGGCCAACATCCTGCTCCAGGCCGAGATGCGCGGCATGGACCGGGCGCAGGCGGCCCGCCGCGCCGACGAGCTGATCGAGATGACCGGCCTGACCGGCTTCGAGAAGGCGTTGCCACACGAGCTGTCCGGCGGCATGCAGCAGCGGGTGGCGCTCTGTCGCGCGCTGCTGCACTCCCCGCCGGTGCTACTCATGGACGAACCGTTCGGCGCCCTGGACGCGCTGACCCGCGAGCAGATGAACGCCGAACTGCACCGGATCTGGCGGGAGACCGGGACCACTGTGGTGCTGGTCACCCACTCCATCGCCGAGGCGGTCTTTCTCGGCACCCGGGTCGTGGTGATGAGTCCCCGGCCCGGCCGCATCATCCGCACCTTCCCGGTCGAGCTGCCGGCGCACCGCGACTACGCGCAGGTGATGTCGGACTCCCGCTTCGACCGGCTCGCCACCGACCTGCGTGGGTTGCTCGGCAGCGCGGCCGCCAACCACTGAGCGCGGATCGGCACGACCAGCACGACGGAAGGAACACCATGACCCGCAGGTCGATCGGCATCATCGTCAACGGCGTGACCGGACGGATGGGCTACCGGCAGCACCTCGTCCGGTCGCTGCTGGCCATCCGCGAATCCGGCGGTGTGGCGTTGGCCGACGGCACCACCATCTGGCCGGAACCGGTCCTGGTCGGGCGCAACGAGACGAAGCTCCGTGAGCTCGCCGAACGGCACGGGCTCACCGACTGGACCACCGACCTGACCTCGGCGCTGGCCCGCGACGACGTCGAGATCTACTTCGACGCGCAGGTCACCCAGCAGCGGGAGAAGGCGATCCGGCAGGCCATCGAGGCCGGCAAGCACATCTACACGGAGAAGCCCCTGGCCGAGGACACCGCGGCCGCGCTCGACCTGGCCCGGGCGGCGGACGCGGCCGGCGTACGCACCGGTGTCGTACAGGACAAGCTCTTCCTGCCTGGCCTGCGCAAGCTCAAGCGCCTCATCGACGGCGGCTTCTTCGGCCGGATCCTCTCGGTGCGCGGCGAGTTCGGGTACTGGGTCTTCGAGGGCGACTGGCAGCCCGCTCAGCGGCCGTCGTGGAACTACCGGGCCGAGGACGGCGGCGGCATCGTGGTCGACATGTTCCCGCACTGGCACTACGTGCTGGAGGAGCTGTTCGGCCGGGTCACGGCGGTCTCCTGCGTGACCGCCACCCACGTGCCCGAACGGGTCGACGAGGCCGGTCAGGTCTACCAGGCGACCGCCGACGACGCCGCGTACGGGATCTTCGAACTCGACGGTGGCATCATCGCGCAGATCAACTCGTCCTGGGCCGTGCGGGTGTACCGCGACGAGCTGGTGGAGTTCCAGGTCGACGGCACGGAGGGCAGCGCCATCGCCGGCCTGCGCAACTGTCGGGTGCAGCACCGGGCGGTAACCCCGAAGCCGGTGTGGAACCCGGACCTGCCGGCCACCGAGGACTTCCGCGCCCAGTGGGCCGAGGTTCCCGACAACGAGGAGTTCGACAACGGCTTCAAGGTGCAGTGGGAGGCGTACCTGCGGCACGTGGTGGCCGGCGAGCCGTTCCAGTGGGACTTCCTGGCCGGCGCGCGCGGTGTGCAGCTCGCCGAGCTGGGGCTGCGCTCGGCCCGCGAGGGCGGTCGCATCGAGGTGCCGGAGCTTCAGCCGTGAGCGCGAGGAGTGAGCCGGGTTTGCGAGCCCCGCAGTCGCGAACGAAAGGTGGCTCAGCGACCGCCGAGGTGGTGCTGCCCGGTGGACGGCGCTACCGGCTCACCGGAGGCGGCGGCTTCGCCCGACCGGACGCGCCGGCGACCAGCCGGATCGCATACGCCGCCGCGCACGTGGTCGCCGACCCGGGCGCGGAGAACGTGCCAGGTGCCCCGGCGACGGTGGACTGGGACACCACCCTCGCCTTCCGACGGCACCTGTGGTCGTACGGGCTGGGGGTCGCCGAGGCGATGGACACCGCCCAGCGGGGGATGGGGCTGGACTATCCGGCCACCCGGGAGCTGATCCGGCGGAGCGCCGCCGAGGCCCGCGCGGTGGGCGGGCGAATCGTCGCCGGGGTGGGCACCGACCAGCTGCCGGTCGGCCCGGCCACCCTGGCGGCGGTCACCGCCGCGTACGCCGAGCAGCTCGCCGACGTCCGCGCCGCCGGGGCCCGGCCGGTGCTGATGTGTAGCCGGCACCTGGCCGCCGCCGCCCGCGGTCCGGAGGACTACCTGCGGGTGTACGACGAGCTGCTGGACGCCGCCGACGAACCGGTGGTGCTGCACTGGCTGGGTCCGATGTTCGACCCGGCGTTGACCGGCTACTGGGGTGCTGTCGACCTGGACCTGGCCGCCGAGACGGTGATCGAGCTGATCAAGGCGCACCAGTCCAGGGTGGACGGCATCAAGGTGTCGCTGCTGGACGCCGACCGGGAGATCGCGCTGCGTCGCCGTCTGCCGGCCGGGGTTCGCCTCTACACCGGTGACGACTTCCACTACCCGGAGCTGATCCGGGGTGACGAGGTGGGTCACTCCGACGCGCTGCTCGGCGTGTTCGCGGCCATCGCGCCGGCCGCCGCCGCCGCGCTGGCCGCCCTCGACCAGGGGGACCTGACGGCGTACGACGAAATCTTCGCGCCCACCGTGCCGCTGGCCCGGCACCTGTTCGCGGCGCCGACCTGGCACTACAAGACGGGGATCGTGTTCCTGGCCTGGTTGGCCGGGCACCAGGACCACTTCACGATGGTCGGTGGCGCGCAGTCCGGCCGGTCTCCGGCGCACCTGGCCACCCTGCTCACCCTGGCCGACGCGGCCGGGCTGCTGCCCGACGCCGACCTGGCCGCCGCCCGCGCCCGAGCGCTGTTCACCATCGCGGGGGTGACCCAGTGAGCGCGAGGAGTGAGCCGGTTTTGCGAGCCCCGCAGTCGCGAGCGAAGACCAGCCCACTGCGCCTCGCGCGCTTCTCGTTCAACCAGGCGACCGCCCAGCGCTGGCCGCTGCCCGAGGTGGTGGCCGGGTGCGTGGCGTCCGGCGTGCCGGGCATCGGGCTTTGGCGGGAGCCGGTGGCCGAGTACGGGTTGGCCCGCTCGGCGAAACTGGTCCGCGACGCCGGCCTCGCCGTCACGTCGCTGTGCCGGGGCGGGTTCTTCTCCGCCGAGGACTGGCGCGCGGAGAACCTGCGGGCCATCGAGGAGGCCGCCGCCCTCGGTGCTCCGGAGCTGGTGCTGGTCTCCGGTGGGCTGCCGGTCGGCAGCCGGGACATTGACGGCGCGCGGCGTCGGGTCGCCGACGCGATCGGCGAGCTGGCCCCGCACGCCGAGGCCGCCGGGGTACGGCTGGCCATCGAGCCGCTGCACCCGATGTTCGCCGCCGACCGGTGCGTGATCGCCACCCTCGGCCAGGCGCTGGACATCGCCGAGCGGTTCGACCCGGCGGTGGTCGGCGTGGTCGTGGACGCGTACCACGTCTGGTGGGACGACACGGTGTACGCGCAGATCGCGCGGGCCGCCGACCGGATCGCCGCGTTCCAGGTCTGCGACTGGGTGACCCCCCTGCCGGAGGGGGTGCTGCTCGGCCGGGCGCTGCCCGGCGACGGCTGCATCGAGCTGCGTCGGCTGCGTGAGGCGGTGGACGCGGCCGGCTACGTCGGCCCGATCGAGGTGGAGGTCTTCTCCGCCGAGGTGTGGGCGCGTCCGGGCGCGGAGGTGCTCGACGCGGCGATCGCCGGCTATCTGCGTCACGTTGTCTGACGTTCCCGAACGGCGGTGGCCGGCGGCGGTCGGCGCCTGGCTGGGCATCGGCACCGCACCCGCCACCCTGGTGCTCGGGGCGGCGATGGCCGCCCGGCACGGCGGCGCGGTGCCGGTGGTCGGGCTGCTGGTCGGCGGGGCGCTGATGGCGGGCCTGCTCTGGGGGCAGGGCCGGATCGGGCTGCGTCGGCCGCTCGGCGACGGCGGGACCTTGACCGCGGTGCTGCCCGCGTACCTGGGGGACACCTCGCGGCTGCTACTGGCGGCGGTGCTGGCCGTGTCGATGGTCGGTTGGAACGGGTTCAACGTCGGGCTCGGCGGGGCCTCGCTGGCCGCGCTCACCCACCTGCCGGGCTGGGCCGGGCCGGCGCTGCTGGAGGTGGCGGTCCTCGCCGTCTCCTGGGCGCCGGCCCGGCTCGGCAACCGGGTCGCGGTGGTCACCACGCTCAGCGCGGTGGTGCTGGTCGGCTGGTGCCTGACGGTCCTGCCACCACCCGGTGCGCCGGTCCGCCTCGCCGGCGGCGGGCTCGCCGACGCCGCCGCCCTGATCGGGTACGCGGCCGTGTTCGCGCTGCGCGCACCGGACTTCAGCGTGGGCCTCGCCCGGCGGCGGGACCTGGTCTGGTGCGTGGGGCTGCTGATCGGGCCGGCGCTGCTCGGGGTGCTCGCCGGCGCCGGCCTGTGGCTGCGGACCGGCTCGGCCGACGTGGTCGCGCTGCTCGCCGCCGGGTCGGGGCTGGCCGCGTACGCGAATCTGTTCGTCGCGGTGGCGGTCTTCGCGGCGGCGCTGACCACCACGTACTCCGGTTCCCTGGCCTTGCGGGGCCTGGCTCCCCGCCTGCCGGCGCGGGCGGCGATGCTGCTCGTCGCGGTGCTCGGTGGTCTGCTGGCGGTGGCGCGGTTCGACCGTCTGGTGCTGCCCTGGCTGACCCTGCTGGCCGCCGCGTTGCCGGTGCTGGTGGTGCCGATGGCCGTGGAAGCGGCGGCCCGTCGGCGCGGTCGTGTCCCGCGTACCGTGCCCGCCTGGTGCTGGGTGCCGCCGGCGCTGCTCGCGGTGGCCTGCACGCTCGCCGGGGTGGGCGTCGCCCCGCTGCTCGGGCTGGCCCTGGCCGCAGGCTGCACTGTGCTCTGGCGTCGCCGAGGAGACGCCGCCTAGGGCACGCGGCCGGGGCGAGGCCGGCTAGGCCGCAGCGGGAATGGTGGCGTCGATGAGGTGCGGGCCGGTCCGGGTCAGCGCCTCGGAGAACTGCTCCGCGAGTTGCTCGGCGGTGGTCGCGCGGGTGGCGGGCATCCCGAACGCGTTCGCCAGCCCGACAAAGTCGATCTGAGGGTTGGTCAGGTCGAACATCGGGTTGCTGTCGGGATCGGCGAGGCCGGGACGGTTGCTGAAGTATCCCCACTCCTGGCGCAGGATCGCGTACGCGTGGTTGTTGAGGATCACGTTGGTGATGTTCAACTGCTCGCGTACCTGGGTCCAGAGCGCCGTGGCGGTGTACATGACGCAGCCGTCGGCCACCAGCGCCACCACCGGCCGGTCGGGTGCGGCGACGGCGGCGCCGACGGCCAGGGGCAGGCCGTCGCCCATGGCACCACCGGTCTGCATGAGCACGTCGTGCCGGGGAGCGCCGGCGGTGGCGGCGGCGAGGGCGGTGCCGGAGCTCACGGACTCGTCGATGATGATGGCCCGTTCGGGTAGCAGCGCCGCGATGACGTCGGCCCAGTTCTGCAGGGTGAGGGTGCCCGTGGGTAGGGCCGGTCGGTGCGGTTCGGTGACCTGGGCGGCCGTGTCCGGTGCCACCAGGTCGGCAAGTCGGACCAGCGCGGCGCCAGCGTCCTGACCGACCTCGGCCAGCACGTGCGTCTGGGCGCCTTCGGGGACGAGGAGGCTCGGCTGGTCGGGGTAGGCGAAGAACGAGACCGGCGCCTTGGTGCCCGCGACGATGACGTGCCGTGCCCCGTGCAGTTGGTCGAGCACCTGGTCGGGATAGAAACCGAGGCGGGGGAACGCGGGCAGACCCGCTCCTCGTTCGACCCGGTTGGAGTAGAGCTCCTGGAAGACCCGGGTGCCGGTCGCCGCGCCGATGCGGCCCGCGGCCAGCAGGCCCGCCTCCCGCAGGGCCGTACCGCCGATCACCAGTGCGCTCGTGTCGCCGCTGCGAAGCACCTCCGCGACCTGCGTGATCACCTGCTGGTCGACTGTCGGCGCCGGCCGGGGGCGCACGGGCGCGCCGGCCGCGCCTCCGTCGGACCAGGACACGTCCGCCGGCATGATCACGGTGGCGATCTGCCCGGGTGGCTCCAGGGCGGCGGCGAGGGTGGCGGCGGCGTCCGGGCCCGCGCCGGCCGCGTCCTCGGGGCGGCGGACGGGGCCGCGCAACCATCCGGCAAGGGCGGCGATGTCGGAGTTCAACGGTGGGTCGAACGCGGTGTGGAACGTCGCGTGGTCCCCGACGATGTTCACCACCGGCGAGTTGGCGCGGCGGCTGTTGTGCAGGTTCGTCAGGCCGTACGCGAGCCCGGGCCCGAGGTGCAGCAGGGTCGCGGCGGGCTTGCCCGCGATCCGGGCGTAACCGTCGGCCGCACCGGTGACCACGCCCTCGAAGAGAGCGAGGACGCCGTGCAGCTCGGGAACCGCCTCCAGCGCTCCGACCAGGTGCAGCTCCGTGGTGCCGGGGTTGGTGAAGAGCACCTCGACCCCGCCGTCGACAAGCGTCCGCAGCAGTGCTTCCGCGCCGTTCACACACGTCACCCCATCGGCGATCTGATCAGCAGTGATTTGATACTAAGCTCGCATTTCGGACCACTGCTGCTAGGTTCCGGTAAATAGCCCGGTAGGTGAGGAGGGGATCCGATGGGACGCGGATGGGCCGAGCGGGGCTACCAGGCCCGGTGCCTGGACATCAGCATCGATCGCTCCTTCGACGACTTCCGGCGGCACTACGAGCAGGCCGTCCCGGCCTACGACGCGACTGCGTTCGACGCGCTGGTAGCCCGCAACGCCCCCTGGGACGATGTCCTCGCCCTCATGCGCGACCGCGCGCCGCACGACTTCCTCATCTACTGGAGCAGCGGCGACCTGCGACCGATGATGAGCCTCGCGGGCGACCCCACGCACTGCGTCGAATACCTGATGGGTAACCACACCACGGCTGAGCGGATGTTCCGCCACGACCCGGCGGCCATGCTGTACGCGCCGCTACGCACGTTGATCAGCGACGGGCCCGACGGCGGAGCACGGTTCGTCATCGAGCAACCCAGTCACGCGTTCGGCTCCTTCGGAGTGGACGCGATCCACGAGGTGGGTCTGGAACTCGACCGTGAGGTCGCCGCCCTCCTGACGCACCTCGGGGTGCCCGTGCCGGTGGGTCTGGCCGACTAGGGCAGCGGTTCGCCCTCAGGTGACGGGGCTTGGGTGTTGCTGGATCCTGTCTCGGCGTCGCGCCGCTGCTTGGGCTGGCCCTGGCTGGGGGGTGGCCGCCCTGCTCTGGCGGCCTCTGGAAAAAGTGATCTAGGCGCGGCCGGCAGAACGTGATCTTATACGCACCGGCGATCCGTAACACCGTGCAAACCATCGAGCAACCATCGGCGGCTTAGGTGGGGGAGCGCTCCCATGAGCGGATCGCGATCGAAGAAAAGCTCCACAAGGGAGCAACCGAAAGGAGCCTCGTGGCTACAGGCACGAGCGGAAACAGGCTGCGAAGACTAGCGATACCTACGCTTGTCGTCGCCCTGATCACCGGTACCACCGGTGTCGCGGGAACGGCGTCGGCGGCACCCGCGGATTCGCCGGGTAACGGCAGTGGCGCCGGTTACTTCACCGTCGGGTCCGACCGTAAGGTCACCCTGACCGACGGGGCCGACCGCCGACCCGGCGGCAACAGTGCGGCCACGCCGAAGGCGGCCGTCGACGAGAACGGCTCCGGGATGTACGTCGTCGAGTTGGCCGAGGACCCACTGACCACGTACACCGGTGGGGTGTCCGGTCTGGCCCGGACCCGCCCGGCGGCGGGTAACCGGCTGGACGTGACGTCGGCGCCGTCGCAGGCGTACCGCCGGCACCTCGACGCGCAGCGGGGCTCCGTCGCCGCCGCGTCCGGGGTCACGGTCAACGCCGTCTACACCACCGCCTTCAACGGATTCTCGGCCAAACTGACCGCCCAGCAGGTGAGCACGTTGCGGGCGGACAAGCGCGTCCGCGCCGTCACCGCCTCGCAGGCCCTCGGCACCCCCTCGGCGCCGCCCACCGCGACCACGGCGACCGCCGCCAACCCGACGCCCGCCACCGAGAGTGGCCCGGAGCAGTCGGCGGCGACGGACCGCTCCGGCCGGCCGGCCAAGCCTGGCCCCGGCACGGGCGCGGGCATGGTGATCGGCATCCTGGACACCGGCATCTGGCCGGAGAGCGCGTCGTTCGCCAAGAAGATGCCCGCTCCGGCGAACTGGCACGGCACCTGCCAGACCGGTGTGGCCTTCGTTGCCGAGCACTGCAACGGCAAGATCGTCGGTGCCCGCTACTTCGCCGACTCGTGGCTCGCCGGCGGTGGCTCGGTGCCCGAGGGTGAGTTCCTGTCCCCCCGCGACGCGGCCGGGCACGGCACCCACACCGCCTCCACGGCGGCCGGCCTGCCGATCTCGAACGTCACGATCGACGGTCGCCGCTTCGGTCCCATCTCCGGGGTGGCGCCGGATGCTCAGATCGCCGTCTACAAGGTGCTCTGGGGTGGCATGGGCTACGACGCCGACATCATCGCCGGCATCGACGCGGCCGTCGCCGACGGCGTGCAGGTGCTGAACTTCTCGATCGGCTCGCAGCTCGGCGACTGGGAGGCAAACACCCCCATCGGCATCGCCTTCCTCAACGCCACCCTGTCCGGGGTGTTCGTGGCGGCGTCGGCGGGAAACACCGGCATCGTGAGCGGGGCCATCAGCAACGCGGCGCCCTGGGTGACCACGGTCGGCGCGGCGGTGACGAACCTCGACGAGGCGACCATCAAGCTCGGCGACGGCACCAAGCTGGTCGGCGGCTCACTGGACGCGTTGCCCGGTGGCGACGCACGGCCGATGGTCTTCGGCGACCAGGCCGGATCGCCGGACCTGGGCGCGGTGTACTGCGAGCCGGGCAGCCTCGACCCCGCCAAGATCAAGGACAAGGTGGTTGCCTGCGCGCTGTCCGACACCTTTGCTTCCGCCGCCGAGGTGAAGGAGAAGGGCGGGGCGGCCATGGTGCTGTTCGACCCGGTCGGCAACTACCGGGTCAACTCCATCTACAACTTCCCGGTGGTCTACCTGCCGACGGAGAAGCAGGCCGGCACTCTGTTCAACTACCTGATGCGTCACCCCACCGACGCGAAGGCGACCGTGCGTACCGGCGGTGACGGTTCCAGCGTCCCCGGCGTACCCAGCGTCGCCGACTTCTCCTCCACCGGCCCGGACAAGGTGACCTACGGCGTCTTCAAGCCGGACCTGGTCGCCCCGGGGTCGGACATCATCGCCGCGGTCTCACCGGCGGGCAACTTCGGGCGACAGTACGACGCGT
Organism: Micromonospora sp. NPDC007208; assembly: GCF_042869175.1. NCBI lineage: Bacteria > Bacillati > Actinomycetota > Actinomycetes > Micromonosporales > Micromonosporaceae > Micromonospora > Micromonospora sp. NPDC007208. The sequence goes on from NZ_JBIAFG010000001.1 coordinate 474,693, forward strand.
ACTCCGGCACCTCGATGGCCTCGCCGTACGTGGCTGGCGCGGCAGCGATCCTGCACGCCACGCACCCGGACTGGTCGCCGGGCAGGATCGCCTCGGCGCTGCGGACCACCGCCACCGACACCGTTGGCACCAGCAACCCCCTGGACCAGGGCAGCGGCTTCATCAACCTGACCGGGGCCACCGACCCGGGACTGGTCATCGAGCCGACGGCGGCGGAACTGATCAAGTTCAGCGAGACGGCCGCGCCCGACGGCAAGGAACTCAACCTGCCGGCCATCTCGTTGCGCGAGTACGACGGGACCCAACCGGTGACCCTCACCCGCACCCTGACCAATGTGGGCAAGGCCCGGGAAACCTATCGGTCGTCGGTGTCCGGTCTGACCGGCATGAAGGTCAGCGTCACACCGGCGTCGGTGACGCTGGCACCCGGCAAGTCCGCGACGGTGACCATCACCGTGCGTCGGGGCAGCGCCCCCTGGGACCGGTACGTGACCGGGTCCATCACCTGGCACGGCAGGACCCACACCGCCCGCATCCCGGTCGCTGCCCGTCCGTGGGGGATCGCGGCCCGGCCGTACGGTGACGACGGGGAGGAGTTCGGCCGGATGGCCAACGGTGCCTTCGGTCTGGTCCAGCCGGGCTTCACCGGGCCGCTCGCCGGTCGCAGCACCGGTTACACGCCGATGCAGCGGGAGTCGTACTCGATTCCGGCCGGCGTCTACGGTGGGGTGTTCGACCCGAAGGCGTCCGGCGTGAAGAAGGTTGACTTCACCGTGCCAGCGAACACTGCCGGGATCGTCGTCGAAGCCAACACCGACGACCCGAACACGAACCTCGATCTCTACCTGTACAAGGGCGACACCCTGATCTACAGCAGTGACAGGTTCTGGACGAGCGCGGAGCAGGCGTACAAGTTCCTGCCCGAGCCAGGGCGCTACACCGCGTACGTGTTCGCACAGTACCCCGGTGGACCCGTCGTCGACTTCGAGCTGGGCCACGCCATCATCGGCCGTAACGCCAAGTATGCGGGTGCCGCGCTGACGTTGCCCTCCACGGCGGAGCGCGGTCAGGGCTTCAACTTCACGTTGAAGCCGAAGAAGCCGCTGGCCGAGGGTGATTTCTGGGCGTACACCGAGTACAGCACCAACGGCACGGTGGTCCCCGGGAACCTCGTCTACACCCAACAGAGTTCCTGGCAGTAACGGTTCAGTCAGCGGTGGGGCGGTGCCGAGCGCACCGCCCCACCGCCGCAACCACCGGTCAGGTCCGCCTTCAGGGCAGCGGGTACGCGGTCAGGCGGTCGGCGAGATGCTTCGGGTGGCTGAGCGGCACCGAGTGGCCGCCGTCAATCTCGTCCGGGACGACGCCGAGCCGGTCGGCGGCGACCCGGCGCTGGAAGTCCGCCGGGAAGAACCGGTCCTCGCGGGCGAGGAGCACCGTCGTCGGTACGTCTGGCCAGGAGTCCAGGGGCCACGGCTCGTCGCCCTCGGCGCTGATCTGGTCCCGGCTGTGTGTCGCTGCCTCCGCGACGACCTCGGCCGGCACGCCGTTGTAGAACTGCTGCTCCTCGCTGAGCCCTTCCGGGCTGCGGTAACCGGTGTTGGCCCACCAGTCACCGGGTCGCTCACCGGGCTTGGGGATCATCGGTGTGAGCAGGACGAGCAGCCGCACTGGCAGCTTGTCGGCGATCAGCGGCGCGGTGAACGCACCGTACGAGTGTCCGACGACTACGAGGTCCCTCCGGTCGCCGATCGCGTCGACGACCGTCTGGCGGAACTCGGCAAACCCGGCGGAGCTGTCCTCGATCGGCAGTTCCGGTACGACCACGTCGTGGCCGCGGCTGGTCAGCTCGGGGACGAGGAGATGCCAGTCCCAGGCGCTGCCCCCACCGCCGTGGATCAGAACGAAAGTCGCCATGCCCCGAAGCCTCACACACGGGTACGACAGCCACCGCTCGCGGCCTTGCCGATGGCCGGATGCAGGGGTTCAACCGACGGGAGGAGGCGCACGGTAGGGTGCCGTCGATGGGGTAGCGGCCACCCCTCGGAGGTAGTCCTCGGTGTGGCGTGAGTGACATCTACCGATTCGAAGGAAGCCCGGCATGAGCAGCCCACGCGAAACTTTCCTCCGACTGGTGAACGGTGTTTGCGACGGTCCATACGAAGACTTGGCCGATCTGTACGCCGAACAGACCCATGTCACGCATCCGTTCCACCCGCTCAACCCGCCGCCGCTGCGTAGCCGCAACGAACTGCACGAGCACTTCACCGCGGCGCCTCCGGTCGCCCGGACGCTGGTCCGTCAGCCAGTCGACGTGACGATTCATGAAACTGTGGACCCGGAGGTGATTGTCGCCGAGTTCGCCTATCAGGGGCGGGTAGCCGAGACAGGTGAGGCATTCTCGGTGCCATGCGTCTTCGTGATGCGTATCCGCAATGGGCTCATCATTGAGTCCCGAGATTACATCGACCCCATAGCCAGCGCGCGGGCATGGGGTCAACTCGACAGCCTCCTGACCGCACTCCGTCCGCAAAAAGACACCACCGCCGAGGGCGCAGCCCGACCTTGAGCAGGTGCGCCTATACCTCTGCCGGGCGTCGATGCTTCTGCCTTCAGTTGCGCCAACTCCCGCTCCTGGACGGCGGCCTCCGCCGCGGCTACCGGTCGTACCTGCCGCCGTCCATCCGGAGGGTGGCGCCGGTCAGGTAGCCGGAGACCGGGCTGGCCAGGTAGGCGACGAGGTCGGCGTAGTCGCGAGGATTTCCGATGCGGCCGACGTCGGTGCCAGCGCGAATCGGGGCAGCATTGCGCTCAACCTCCTCCCACGTCTCACCCCATCCGTTCTCGCGGCCGAGTTCCATGAGGTACTTGCGGGTAGTCGGGACGAGGATGGTGCCGGCCGCGATGGCGTTGGAGGTCACTCCCGTGTGCTTGAGGTCACGGGACAACGACCGGGCGAGGTTGAGCCGGGCGGCGTTGCTGGCTGCGTAGTGCGGCTGCCCCGCTGACGGCGCCTCGCCTGTCACGCTGCCGATCTGGATGACACGGCCCCACCCCTTGGCCCGCATCGCGGGAACCAGATGTCGGATCAGGCGGACGGAGCTGAGCACGTTGAGGTTGTACATGTCGGCCCACGCGTCCGCGTTCAGGTCGGACCACCCTGATTCGGGATCGTAGGCGCCGGCGTTGTTGACCAGGATGTCCACCTCACCGGCTTGGGTAGCCACGGCCTCGGCGCCGACATCAGTGGTGAGGTCTCCGATCACGGCCAGACCGCCCACCTTCTGGGCGGTCTGCTCCGTCCGGGTCTGGTCCCGGCCGTGAACGACCACGGCGACGCCTTCGGCGGCCAGGACAGCCGCGATCTCCGCGCCGAGACCGCTGCTCGCACCCGTCACCAGAGCGCGCTTACCCGCAAGCTGCAAATCCATTGTCTTCCCCCGTCGCTTCCGAAACGGTCGGGCCAGTGCTCGCCGCCGTATCGGACTGTGACTCGCAGATATTGGACCCGCAAGTCCAGAATCGGTACCGCCGATCCGTCCAGCCGGAGCGCCTCGCCTGTCGGCACCCCAGGGCCGAGCCTCGTCGAACGGTGGGACGGCTCGCGGTGATATTGATCGAGTTGAGGCGGGCACGTCCGCGCGAGGACTTGGGGCCGGGTCAGCAAGGTTCGACCTGGACAGCTGTACCGCCGCAACCTAGATCTTGGACAGTTTCCGTTACGCGAGAACGGAAACTGTCCAAGATTTACGTTGCCGGCTCTCCGACCAGCCTCACCGGCACGGCCCGGGACCATCTGACGCGCCTACGCCTCGGCTCGCCGCGCCCGTGGAATAGATCGTCTGTGCGCAACACCGTCTGGTGATCAACCCAGCGGTGTCGAGCGGCGGCGGGCGGGGTGGACCCCCGCCCGCCATCGCCCGACGGTCAGGTGACCGTGATGGTCAGGTTGAGCGAGCGGGTCTCCCCGCTGGTGTAGGTGACCGTCACCCGGGCGGTGTAGGTCCCCTTGCGGGGGTAGCTGTGCGCCGTCGACCGTAGCGTCGCCCCGTGTGTGATGGCGCTGTTGTCGCCGAAGTCCCACGCGTAGTCGGTGATGCTCTGCCCGGACGGCGCCGTCGCCGTCGCGGTGAGCGTGGTGGTCAGGGGCGCGGCGCCGCCCGTCGGGTTGGCGGCCAGAGACAGCGTCCCGCCCGGTTCCTGCTTGACCCCGGCGCCGTTGAACCGCAGCCAGTCCAGGGAGAGCAGGTCCGGGGTGCCGCCGACCTGGGCGGCGTTGACGAACTTCGCGTACAGGGTGGTCGTGCCGGTGGGTTTGTTGGTCAGCGTGACGGTGGGGGAGACGAGGTTGTCCCAGCCGCCGGTCGACCCGATGGTGGCCGTGCCGATGAGCGTGCCGGTGGGCGAGCCGGTCCGCAGTTCGATGGTGCCGCCGAGCCCGCCGTTGGTCACCCCGAGCGTCACCGAGCCGACGTTGCGCAGGTCCGCCGGCCCGAACGCCACCCAGTCGTTGTGGTCGACCTCGCCGAGCCGCTTGCCGGCGCGGGCGGTGGCCCGGTCGTTGACCGTGACGCCGGACTGGGCGCTGAAGTGCTCGGCCTCCTTGCTCTTGGGCTGCAACTGGACGCGGGTCGAGCCGGTCAGCGCCGGTACGCCGCCGGCCGCGCCACCGTCGGTGTACTGCGCGGTGATCAGGGTGTAGAGGTTCTGCCCCGGCCCGTGGCCGTCACCGGCGTCCGCCTCGGTGGCGAGCACCCCGGAGCAGCCGCTGTAGACGTCCAGCGGGTGGGCGTGCGAGTCGTGGCCGAGCTGCGTCTGCACGGTCACCTTGGCGCAGTCGATGGTGGTCTCCTCCGGGTCGGTGACCGTCACCGTGAACGGGATCTTGTCGCCGAAGTCGAAGAACCCACCGTCGGGCACGCTGATGGTCACCGTCGGTCGGGTGTTGCCGACCACCACGTCGGTGACCGCGGTGGCGGTCAACCCGTTGCCGCTGTTGCGCACGGTCAGTCGGGCGGTGTGCTTGCCGGCCGTCGAGTAGGTGAAGCTCGGGTTGGCGGCGGTGGAGTCGGTGCTGCCGTCGTTGGTGAAGTCCCAGGCGTAGCTGAGCGCCGACGCGTCACCGGCGGACGAACCGGCGGAGGAGAACGTCACCGCGAGTGGCGTACGTCCGCTGTCCGGGGTGGCGGCGATCTTCGCGGTCGGTGGCCGGCCGTTGGCGACGTAGTCGATCCGGTAGATGCCCGCGCCGGCGTTGCTGCCGCCGCGACCGCTGCCGGTGCCCTCACCGAAGTCGATGACGTAGAGCGAACCGTCCGGGCCGAACTCGGCCTCGAAGGGCTGGATCCAGCTCATGTTGTCGAAGATCCCGTTGATCGACTGGAGGTCACCCACCGCGGTCGGACCGAAGCGCGCGTTGCTGAAGGTCTGCGCCGTCTTGTGGATGGAGAGCGTCTTGAACCACCTGCGGGTCAGCTCATAGGTGATCCACTTGCCCTCGAAGTACTCGGGGAACTTCGTGGTGCGGGTGTTGGCCGGGTCGTAGTCGTAGACCGGGCCGCTCATCGGCCCGCCACCGCCGGTGCCCAGCTCGGGGAACTGGGTGGAGGCGGAGTACGCGTACCAGACCAGCGCCGACTTCGCCGCCGGCAGGGTGGTGAGGCCGGTGTTGTTGGGTGAGTTGTTCACCGGTGCGGCACAGTTGAACTTCGCCCCCGAGGTGTTGGTGGCGAAGTTGTAGTCGTTGAACGGGATGTTGTTGCCCACGCAGTACGGCCAGCCGAAGTTGCCGGCGCTGGTGATCCGGTTGAACTCGACAGTCCCCTCCGGACCACGGTTGGGGTCGGCGGCGCGGGCGTCCGGGCCGTAGTCGGCCACCAGCACCGCGTTGGTCTGCGGCTCGACGGTGATCCGGAACGGGTTGCGCATGCCCATCGCGTAGATCTCCGGTCGGGTCCTCGCGGTGCCGGCGGGGAAGAGGTTGCCGCTCGGCACGGTGTACGTACCGTCGGCCTGTGGGGTGATCCGCAGGATCTTGCCGCGCAGGTCGTTGGTGTTGCCGGCGGTGCCCTGGGCGTCCCAGGCCGCGCGGCCGGCGCGTTCGTCGACAGGCGTGTAGCCGCTGGAGGCGAACGGGTCGGTGTTGTCACCGATCGCCGCGTAGAGCCGGCCGGCCGCGTCCATGGCCAGTGACCCGCCCATGTGCGAGTTGGCCCGGCCCTCGCCCCGGTAGGTGGGGACGGCCAGCAGGCGTTTCTCCGAGGAGAGCGCGACGCTGTTGTTGGCGACCGTGAACCGGGACAGGTTGAGCTGTTTGAGGGTCTTGTCCGACCAGAGCAGGTAGATCCAGCCGTTGCTGGCGAAGTTGCGGTCCAGGGTCATCCCGAGCAGCCCGTCGGACTGGTCGGTCATCGCCGAGGTGTACGCGAAGTCCAGCAGGGTGGTGACCTGGAGGGTGTCGGAGTTGACCACCTTCAGCGCGCCGGTGCGCTGGATGTAGTAGACCTTCCGGTCCGGGCCGACGGCCAGCTCGAAGGGGTCGGCCAGGTTCTCGGTGACCAGCCCCACCCGTTCGAAGTTGCTGGTCTTGGTGGCCGAGCAGTCACCGGCGACCGCGCCGGCCGCCCACTCGATGCCGTAGCGCAGGTGCTCCAGGAACGTCGGGGTGCTGAACTGGGAGCTGGCGTGCCCACCGGCGGTGAACCAGGACCGGCCGCCGTCGTAGCGCTGACACCAGGAGTACGCGTGGTCGACGCCCTCGTCCAGGCCGTTGATCCCGTCGCGCACCTTGATCTGGGCGAGGGTGTGCACGTTGCCGGTCGGGTTGGTCCGCCAGTTGTACCACTCCTCGCTCTGCTCCCAGAGCTCTGGCAGGTTGCGCGTCGAGGGGTGCGCCCGGTCGAGCACCTTGACCCGGCCGGGGAAGGTGCCACCGGTGGCCGAGAAGTCGGGGTGGTAGTCGAAGATCGTGCCGACCAGGCCCTCGTACCAGGGCCAGTCGCGTTCGCTGGCCGACGCGGCGTGCAGGCCGGCCCAACCACCGCCGTTGCGGATGAACGTCTGCAACGCGGCCCGCTGGCTGGCGTTGAGCAGGTCACCCGAGGTCGGGAGGCTGTTGGTGTTGTTGAACACGAGAACGTCGAAGGTGGCGAGGTTGGCGTCGGTGAAGGCCGCCGCGTCGGTGGTGGCGACGACCTCGAAGTTGTGGGCGGCGCCGAGCTGCTGGATCGCGGCGATGCCGGCCGGGATCGAGTCGTGGTAGAAGTTGGTGATCTTGGAGAACACCAGCACTCGGAAGCGCGGGGCGGCCTCGGCGGGCAGGGCGGTGGTGGTGCTCACCACGGTGGCGATGGCGAGCAGGATCAGGCAGAACGCACGGAGGTGTCGGGGCATGGGGGCGCTCCCTGTCGGACGGTGAGGGTGCGGAAAGCGCTTTCTCGCTGCCCGCATCACGGTACTGACAGCCAGTGACGACCGTCAATAGCCCTCTGGTAAGCGGTTTCCCGCCCGGCGGCGTCCGCGCGTCGGCCGCCCCCACAAGCCCTGGGGTACGGCTTACGATGGCCTCTGAATACGCGCCGTGACTCTGCGGATGCGGCGTGTTCCGTCGACCTGGGGAGGTCTCGTGACGGTGCCGTCCACGTCGAAATTGCCCGAGGGTCGGGATGCCGACCGGATCGACACCACGACGGTGCATCCGGCTCGCCGCTACAACTACTGGCTCGGCGGCAAGGACAACTTCGCCGTCGACCGGGAGTCCGGCGACCAGATCGCGGCCGTCTACCCAGGGGTGCGCACGCTCGCCCGGGAAAACCGGGCCTTCCTCGGCCGGGCGGTCCGCTTCCTCGCCGAGGAGGTCGGCGTCCGGCAGTTCCTCGACATCGGCACCGGCATCCCGAGCGCCGACAACACCCACGAGGTGGCCCAGTCCGTCGCCCCCGACTCCCGGGTGGTCTACGTCGACAACGACCCGATGGTGCTGGTCCACGCCCGAGCGCTGCTGACCAGCGACCCGGCCGGCGCCACCGCCTACCTGGACGCCGACCTCCGCGACCCGCAGAAGATCCTCGCGGACCCGCAGCTGCACGCCACCCTGGACCTGTCCCAACCGGTGGCTCTGGTGCTGATCGCCGTGACGCACTTCCTCACCGACGACGACCGCCCACATGAGCAGGTCGCCCGCCTGCTCGACGCGCTGCCGTCGGGCAGCTGGCTGGCGCTGACCCACTTCACCACCGACCACATCCCCGCCGAGATCGTCAGGCGGATGGAGACCGAGTTCGCCGCCGGCCGGATGAAGCAGGATGCGGTACCCCGCGACCGCGCCGAATTCGCCCGCTTCTTCACCGGTCTGGAGCTGGCCGAACCGGGCATCGCCCCGGTCGCCGAGTGGCGGCCGCAGGTGCCGCCGGAGCAGCGTCCGCCCCTGGCCGACGCCTCCATCTACGGCGCGGTGGCCCGCAAGCCCTGACCGGTCGTCCGGGCCGGGGCGAGCCTGCGTCTCATGCCGCTCAGAGGTGCCCGCAACCACGCTCCGGACGGAGCATGTGTGTCGTCCAGCGGTATACCTCCGAGTCATAAGTATTCCTCTGCGGTATACCGCTCTCCACCACACCTGGCCGCTGGACCCACGAGCGGTCAGCCCAAACCTCCGTCGCGGTCGCCGGGCTGGCCGCAGCGCCAGGGGCCAGGCGCCCGGCGATGCTGGCCGTACCGACACCCGCGGCGCGAGTCCGGACAGGAGCCACGAGTGCACGTCAGCCTGGCGACGAGCGCCGGCAGGGCCGGCCGGCCGAACGAGGACTTCGTGGGCGCGGTTCCCGGCGCTGTCGTGCTGCTCGACGGTGCCGGTATTCCGGGCGCCGAGTCGCTCTGCTTCCACGGCGTCGCCTGGTACACGCACCGCCTCGGCGGCGCGCTGCTCGGCCACCTGTCGCGCGGTGACGGGCGAGAGCTCGCCGCGATCCTCGCCACCGCCATCGGTGAGGTTGCCGCCGAGCACGGCGGCACCTGCGACATCGCTGACCCCAGCAGCCCGCAGGCCACCGTCGCGATGGTCCGCGTCCACCAGGGCCGCCTGGACTGGCTCCTGCTCGCGGACTCCTTCCTCGTCCTCGACCAAGGCGACGCCGGCCCGCTGGTGGTCACCGATGAGCGCGAGGTGACTGCCCGGCGCGACTGCGCGGCGCCGCTGGCCGGCATCGCCCAGGGAACAGCCGAGTACGACCGGGTGCGGGCCTCCTGCGTCACCGCTCTGCGTGCCCGCCGCAACCAGCCGGGCGGCTACTGGATCGCCAAGGATGACCCGCGCGCGGCGCGAGAAGCGGTGACCGGCAGCCGGTCCATCGCCGGCCTGAACGGTGTCGCGCTGCTCAGCAACGGCGCCAGCCGCATCGTCAGCCCGTACGGCCGGACCGACTGGCCGGGCGTGCTGGACGTGCTTCGCGCCCGCGGGCCGGCCAGCCTCATCGCCCGCGTCCGGCAGGCCGAAGAGCAGGCCGATGCGCGGGCCGCCGGTGGCACCGATGCCCAGGCCCCGGACGACGCCACAGTGGCTTACTGCACGCATCTGCGAACGTCGGCCCACCGAGTGTCGATGATCCGATAGACGCCTCGGTCGACGGGCATTTCCCTGGCCGGAGAGCACTAGGGTTCCAGACGCCCAGGAGGGCGAGGCCGAAGGGGCTGTCCGGCCCACGGTGTCCACACTGTACCGGTGCAACAATCGCTGCGAATGAACTGATCAGCGTCTCACCGAGGAGAGCGGGCCAATGCAGGGCGACCTGATAGCGCTTGAGTTGAAGGACGAGACGACGTTTGCCGCGCTGGCGATCGAAATCGATTCGGAGGAGGAGGTCTCCTTTCAATCGCTCAAGATCAAGCTCAGCGACGTGGCGCAACAGGTGGCGAAGGTGGCCGAGGAACTGGTGGAGCACGCCCGCAAGGCCGCCCCGACGGACATCGAGGTCACCATGCGCGTCGGCTTCTCGATCACCAACGGTAAGGCGGTGGCGCTCCTCGTCGACGGGAAGGCCGAGGGAGCGGTGGAGTTGAAGTTGGCCTGGAAGGACCTCGCCGGCTGAGATGAGTGACGTCGAGGCCGGCCGGCATCTGTGGGCGGGGCTTGTCGGCGTCCACCAGGGATCCGTGAAGCAGACCGGCTTCATGATCGGACCGCGGGCGATCGCCACGGCCACGCACGGGCTGGACCGGACCGCGCCGGTGAAGATCCGTCGCATCGGCCGGTCTGCCGACGCGGTCGACGAGCCGGCGACCGTCCTCGTCTGGGACAAGCAACGCGACCTCTGCCTCCTGACCGTCGCGGACCCGGACGACTTCTGGTTCATCCCGGACACCCGTCCCCCCGCTCTCGCTGCCGAGTATGTGGTCGTCAGCTGCGTCGACCGGCGCGCCGAGACGACGTTGGTCGTCAACGAAGGGCTCGTCGAGGACGACGGGATCGCCTGGCTCAAGCTCCGGTCGGGGCAGATCCAGCGGGGATACAGCGGCGCACCGGTGCTCGACCGCGAGGACGGCCGGCTCGTCGGCATGGTCCGCGTCACGCGGGGACGGCAGACGGACCTGGGCGGACACGCCCTGCTGGGTACGGAGATCGTTCAGGTCCGCACCTCACTGGGCCTGGACACGGACGACCGCCGGATGCAGATCAGGCACGCCGCCAGCGGACTCACCTGGCCTCCGCGCAGTCTGATCCGCGGCGACGCGCCCTCGGAACTGGTGGAACTCATCGGCCGGGAGGAGGAGATCGCCGCGCTGGACTCGCGCGACGGTCGCCGCCACCGGCTCGTCGTCGGTGACGCACTCGCCGGTAAGTCGGCGCTGGCCGGCGTCTGGGTGCGCCTCGCGCACATCCCCGCCGGCGACACGGCGTACGTCGACGCGGCGTTGGCCCCTCCGGTCCCCGCGCAGCATCCCGTGGTGGGGATCGTCCTCCCGGGGCTCGGTGTGAACATCCCGCAGGACCCGTTCGGGAGCCGCTCCGACGAGGAGACGCTGGCGCTGGCCTGCTGGACGATCATGCGGGACCTGCGCGGAGGCCGACTCGTCATCGACCTTCAGCACCAGGTCGTCGACGCCGCAGCCGACGCGGACCTCGCGGCGCTGATGAAGGCCGCCGAACGGATGAACGCCGCGGTCGTCCTCGTCGGACGGGACCTTGGCGACGAGTTGTCCTGCGTCGGACTCTCCACAGCGGTCGAGGTGGGGCCGATCGGTCGTCGGGACGCGGCCACGCTGATCACACGCGCCACCCTCGGTCGAGTGTCGCGGGAGGAAGCGGAGAACGCGCTGGAACTCGTCGACCCGCGCTGCCTTCTTCCCGGTGAGATCCTGGCGGCCTGCGGACGGGACGAGAACGACGACGCGATCGACCTCGCCATCGCCCTGTCCGAACGATTCGATCTGCCCATCTTCGACCCCAGCACAGCGCTCCTGGACGACCCGGTCGCGGCCCTCGGAGACCCCGGGCTGACGGTCGCCGGTGTCGGAGCCGGCCGAGACGGAGAGGGCTATCACGACGTGCCGTCGCTCACCGGGGAGGACCTCGAACAGCTGGTACTGACCTCCGCCCACGACCCACTCGGTATCCGCGCGCCCGCGGCGACCCGCCGGGAACTGGCACCTGGCGCGTTCAGCGCCGACGCCATCGGGCTCGACGAATGGCCGGGCACCGCCCCGTTCGTCTTCGAGGTGAACGCGTTGACCTCCGAACAGGGGCTCGCGATGCAGGACATCGCGCATCGGGTGTCCAGTCGATCGATGAGGCCCGAGTGGGTGGAGTCGCTCTACCAGCAGATCGTCGAGCTCGAAGGCCGGGGGAACGAGCGCGGCCCGTCGATGCGGGTCCGCCTGCGGCTGTGGCGCAGCCAGATCCACGCGGGGGACGTGGCCGCCGCCAGCCGCACGTTCACCGAGATCGGCGGGGAGCGCACGGTCAACCGCATCCTCGAGACGGGGAGCCACTTCGAGCAGGTGCAGGACGCCCAGGTGCTCGTGCTGGCGTGGTGGTTGGGGGTCGGCACGAACGACACCGTCGGCGCCGCGCTCGGAGCATGGATGGGCGCCGTCGTCGTCGACGAGCACCTGTCCGGCCGTGCCGACGTGCGGATCGTGCTGCATGACGTGCTGCGCGCGGTCACCGTCCGGCCGCTGCCCACCCCGGACGGCCTCCGCGCCGTCGGTGAGTGGTGCCTGTCCCAGTTGGAGGACGACCGCTCCTTCCTGGCCGACCCGGGCACCTGGACGATGTACGTCTCGCTGATCGGTCGCGCCGGCGACTTCAGCGGCGACCAGTCGCTCACGGAGGTCTTCCTCGCCCGGGCGCTGCGGACGCTCACGCTGCACGTGGAGCTGCTCAAGTCGCTCGCTCTGGCTGGGGACAGTCGGCCTCTCCTGACCATCGCGCGGCAGCAGAGGCGGCTGCATCGGCTGGAGCGGAGCCGGCGCACCGGAGAACCCGGGCGACTACAGCTCGCGCGGGAGTTGCTGACGTGGACCGTGGAGAACGCTCCGACCGCCGACGCGTTCCTGAGTCTGCTCGTCGCCGACTCCACGCTGAAGGTGACCCGGGAGGGTGACAACGCGGTCGACTCGGACCTGCCCGCGCACCGCTCCGCGGAGAGTCAACTCGCACCGATCAAGCGGGCCTACCGTCGCTGGCGGAGGAGCAACACGCAGGTCACTCCGCTCATCGTGGAGATCGAGTACCAGTTGGTACGCACGGAGTGGGCGATCGCGGGTTCCCTCCTGAGGCAGGCGCGGGTGTCCGACGAGCGCTGGCTGAACCGCCCGATCCCGCACAAGCTGGCCGTCCTCGAACAGCTCGGCGAGGTACGCCGGAGGAGACTCGCCTCGCTGGCGAAACGATGCGGCGACTCCGTCGAAGCGGTCGAGCGGGAAGCGCACAACGAGCTACAGCTCCAGACGGCCCTCGCCATCGTGGCGCACACCCCCCTCGACCTGCGCGCGGTCGACGAGATCCTGGCCCGCGGGCGGCGGGCCTTCCCGTCCAACCCTCGCATGGCACACCTGCTCGCGGCCCACCACCGGCACCGGCGGCAGTTCACCACGGCGGCGGCCGCCTACCTCGACGCCTACCGCCTGGCGCTCGGCGATCCGCTGTTGCGCCTGCGTGCCGCCGTGGGCGCGTGTGAATCGCTGTCGCAGGCCTACGCGGCGGGGGAGTGCGCCCGAGATGAGCTCGTGGCGGGGGCGGCACGAGCCGAACTTCACGAGTCCACGGACTTCTCCGCGTCGATCGTCTGCGCCCTGGCACGGCTCGAACTGCACGGCACCCTGTCGGAGGGTTACGGCAAGCTCGCCCACACCATCGCGCGGGTGGGCAGCTTCTCCCGGCTCGCCACCGACATGCACTCCATCCGGGACGAGATCGCGACCGCCGTCGGGCCGGAGACCGCGCCGTTGGTCGACAGGTTCCTGCACGACTTCACGGATGTCGGCCTGCTCGTCGCGCTCGGGGCGATGTTCGTCCGCTCCCACACCCTGTCGCCGAGTGAGGGACTTGAGCGCCTCACGGCAGCGCTCGTCCTGCTGGACGGGGTGCGGATCATGGCCGGGACCGTCTGGAACGTGCCGTCGGTGAACTTCCAGCAGGGCCGGGCGCTGCTGGCGGCCTGCAAGCAGTTCCAGACGCCGAATCCGATCGGTTGGGACAAGGATCGCGAGCGATCCGACATCGACCTGGCCTACGCGAAGTTCCAGTCCGCCGTCGACCTCTCCGTCGACTCGTTCCGCGAGATCGTGCTCGGCTTCATGCGTGAGACGGGGGAGCTGCGACAGAAGCTCGGTCGTCCGACCCCTCCGGCGCGGTGATCGGGGCCGCGATGATCCGGCTGGGCACCACCGGCGCGTCCCGGCCGGTGCCCCGCCGGCTGTCACCGCCGGAGGATTCCTCGTGGTAGTCCCGCTCCACGTTTACCGACCAGACGTCGTGCGTACTCCCGGTGGCGATGTTCTCGGCGGTGAGCATCGCGGTGAGCATCGAGTGGTCCTGGTTGTTGTAGCGGTGCATGCCGTTGCGGCCCACCGGGTGCACGTTCGGCACTGCCTCGGTCAGCCACGCCCGGATCACGTCCACGTTGTGCTGGTAGCGCTCGTCGTACACCGGGTAGGCCTTGGGCATGCGCACGACGTAGCCGGCCTCCACCACGCCGGGCCGAACCAACCCCAACCGCTCCAGCTCCGCGGTGGCGAGGGCCACGAGGTCGGCATCCGGGGTACGCCACATCTCGTCGTCCTCGAACACGAAGTACTCCAGGCCCAGGCAGGTGCGGCCATCCTTGACGAGGTACGGCGACCAGGAGCCGAAGTTCTGGATCCGGCCCACCCGCACTCCCGGGTCGTGCACGTAGATCCAGTTGTCCGGGAACGAGAACTCCGCCGGCACGACCAGGGCGACCGTCAGGAAGTCGCGGTAGCGCAGGTCGGCCGCGCAGGCCAGCACCTCCGGCGGCGCCGGTGGGTTGAGTGCGGCCACCAGCTCCGAGATCGGCATGGACGAGATCACATGCTCGGCCGCTTCGGTACGCTGCCCGCCCACGCCGTTGACCGTCACGCTGGTCGCCCGCTTGCGGGCCGGGTCCCGGTGCACGGCGGTGACCCAGCTGCCGGTGGACACCTGCCCACCCCGCTCGCGGACCTGCTCGGCGCAGCGCTCCCACATCATCCCGGGCCCGTACTTCGGGTACTGGAACTCCTCGATCAGGCTGGTCACGTCGGTGCGTCGACGCCGGGGCAGCACCGCGTTGCGGATCGCCGTGGCCAGCGACAGGTTCTTGATCCGCTGCGCCGCCCAGTCGGCCTGCAAGCGGTCCGCCGGCATCCCCCAGACCTTCTCGGTGTACGTCTTGAAGAAGATCGAGTACAGCCGCCAGCCGAACCGGGCCGACACCCAGCCCTCGAAGTGTGACTGGTCGCGTGGTGGCCGCAGCCGGGCGCGCGCGTACGAGCCGAGGCAGCGGGCGGCCTCAGGCAGACCCAGGTTGCGCAGCGCGTTCATGGCGCTGAGCGGGTAGTTGAACAGGGCGCCCCGGTAGAAGATGCGGCTCATCCGGGGCCGGGTCAGGAAGTCCTCGTCCGGCAGGATCTCGTGCCAGAACGCCTCCACCCGGGGCACCTTCGTGAAGAACCGGTGCCCGCCGATGTCGAACCGCCACCCGTCGCGCTCGACGGTCCGGCTGATCCCGCCGACCACCTCGTCGGCCTCGAACACCTGGACCGACCGGCCGTGCCGGAGCAACTCGTACGCCGCGGTGAGCCCGGCCGGCCCCGCACCGATGATCACCGTCCCGTTCTGCTCGCTCATGCTGACGCGCTCCCTGTTCACCGCCATGGTTGAGGCGCGGCGTCTACCCGTTCTGCGCAGAATGTCACACTTAGTAGCGGTGGGTCCTCGCTTCGGCGGGGCGCACCGCGGCGTACCACGAGAACAGCGAATCCCCGCGTGGCCGGCGGACCGGGGGAGCGGGGAGGCGAGACAGATGGACCGGTGGCGCAGCGGCGCGGCGGCGCTGGCCGCCCGGGCCGCTGCGGCAGGCCGCGGCGGAGCGCGCCTGGCCCGCCGGGTGCCGGCGCCCTGGCCGTACGTCATCGGCCTGTTCCTCGGCGCGAAGCTGCTGCTCACCCTGCTCGGGCTCCTGGTCCTGCACGCCTGGGACGGCGTCCCCGGGGCCCCACCCCCGAACGAGACGTTGATGTGGGCGCAACAGCGAGACGTCTCCGGGCACCGGTGGATCTCCTTCTGGTTCGCCTGGGACTCGCTGCTCTACCTGCGGCTGAGCGAGCTGCCCCTGAGCGGGCCGTGGCGAGACTTCGGCTTCCCGCTGCTGTACCCGTTCCTGGCCCGGCCCCTCGGCGCGCTGCTCGGCGGCGACAACGCCCTCGCCCTGCTCGTGATCAGCAACGTCGCGTTCCTGCTGGCGCTCTGGTACGGCTACCGGCTGGCGGAGCTGCTGCTCGGCGACGCGCACGCGGCCCGCCGGTTCACCCGGTACCTGGTGCTGCTGCCTACCGCGTTCCTGTTCCAGGCCGCGCTGACCGAGTCGCTCTTCGTCTGCCTCGCGTTGGCCGCCTTCTACTACGCCGAGCGACACCGGTGGCTGCTGGTCGGCGTGCTCGGCTACTTCCTGGCGATGAGTCGCTCCGTCGGCCTGCTCGTGGCGCTGCCGCTGGCCCTGGTGCTACTGCGGCAGCACGACTGGCGGCTCGGGCCGCGCGCCCTGCTCGGCTACCTCCGGATCGGCTGGCCGTTGCTGCTGCTGCCCGCCGGGTGGTTCACCTTCATGGCGTACTGCCGGTGGCGGGGTGGGGACTGGTTCGCCTACCAGCACGCCCAGCAGACCGGCTGGGGGATCGAGGTGCAGAACCCCGTTCCGGTGCTGCTGGACGGGCTGGCCGGGGAGCCGCGCGACGCCGCGCGGGTGTGGTTCGCCGTGGCCGTCCTGGCCGTGCTGGTCGCCGGGTTCCGCCGCCGGGAGCTGGCCTACCTGGTGTACGGCGTCCTCATGGTGCTGGTGCCGTTGTCGATGGGCCCGCCGGTGTACAAGAGTCTGCTGCGCTATCTGCTCGCCGCGTTCCCGGTGGCGCTGGTGCTGGCCCGCTGGGCCCGGCACGCCAGCGTCGACGTGTGGCTGACCGCGACGCTCGCCGTGGTGCAGGGCGCGCTGTTCGTGCTCTGGCTCAGCTACTGGACTCACATGATCATCTGATTGGGCCTGTCGCCGGCCGGGCAACAGGTCCGCCATGACCGAGCCACGGGTACGCCTCGACGACCTGGGCGCCTGGCTGATCAAGGGCAACGCGGACCTGGTCGACCTCGCCGCCCGGTTCGCCCAGGAGCCACTGGTGACGAGCTGGTGCGTACGCCCCGGCTACCGGGCGCGGTTGATGTGCGCCGGGCAACCGGCGGTCTTCTGGGCCAGCGGCAGCCGGGGCCGACTGACCTACGGGGTGTGGGGCGTCGGACGGGTCACCGGGGCGGCCGAGCCAGGCGCACCGGGGCAGCCGTGGTCGGTGCCGCTGGACCTGCCCATCCTCGCCGAACGGGACCGGGTGTCCCGGCTGCTGCTGCGCGCCGATGACCGGCTCGCCGCCCTGGAGGTGTTCCGTCAGCCGCAGGCCGCCAACCCCTCCTACCTGACCGTGGCCCAGTTCGCCGCGCTACAGACGCACCTACCGGCGTGAGCGCGAGGGCGGCCGTGCCTCGACCGAGGCGCGTGTGCGAGCCTGCTACCGACGTTCGGAGCGCATTGAGTGGAGGCCCGGTGTTCGCCCTGCCGCTGACCGAGGAGGTCGAGCTGCGTCCGCTGGACCCGTGGCGGGCCGAGGAGTTCCTCGCCCACCTCGATCGGGCCCGCGAGCACATCCAGCCCTGGGTGTCGCCGTCCTTCGTCGCCACCGACCTGCCGTCGGCCCACGCGGTGTTGCGGCGGTACGCCGACCTCTGGGCCCGCGACAGCGGCGGCATCTGGGGGCTGTGGTGGCGGGGCACGCTTGTCGGTGGGGTCATGTTCGTGTCGTTCGACGTGGCCCGGGGCGTCTGCGAGGTCGGTTGCTGGGTGGAGCCTGCGGCCCAGGGCAAGGGCATGGTCGCCCCGGCGGTGCGCCAGATCGTCGACTGGGCGGTGCGCGAGCGTGGCATCCAGCGGGTGGAGTGGCGTACCAACGCCGACAACACCCGCAGTAAGGCCCTCGCCAGCCGGCTCGGCCTGCGCCTCGACGGCACGCTACGCCAGGTCAGCCCCGGTCCACACGGTCGCATCGACCTTGAGGTCTGGTCGGTGCTTGCCGACGAGTGGACCGCGGCGCCACGCACCGTCCACTGACGACCGCGAATAGTTGTCATACCCGCGCGGCACCATGCATCCATGGCCGTCCCCGCGCTCACCCCTCATTCCGACCCGCCGCGTTCCGTGCCGCTGCGTGAGGCGCGCACCCGGTTCAGCCAGCTCGTCGCGCTGGCCGAGCTGACCGACGCGGTCACCGTCGTCACCCGCGACGGCGATCCCCGCCCGGTCGCCGCGATCGTCCCCGCCGCAGCCGCCCGCAGCGGCGCCCAGGCCCGCGCCGACGCCGACCGGCTCGCCACGATCACCGCCGGCTGGGCCCGCCGCCTCGAAGAGCAGCACCGACGCAGCAGCCAGCGGCACGCCGCCGAGCTGGGCGCGGTCCGTGCCGCGCTGGCCGAGGCGTGGGCCGAGCTGGATCGCCGAGTCGTCCCGGGCAGCGACCCGGCGCTGGCCCGGCTACGCGCCGCACACACCGACCTGCTCGCCGGCTGACTGGCGCCCGCGCCGCGTTGGCCGCACCAACTGAGGTGGGTGCCGCGCCGCGTGTGTGGCGGTGTCGTGCCGGCTGACGGGCTGCCCGTTGGCGCGGTGCCCGTTGGCGGGGCGAGCCGGTCGGCGTCCGCGCGGGCCAGCGGCCCTCCGGATCATCCGGTGGCCGGGTACGCGTGGGTCTCGGTCGCCTTGACCGCCACCCAGACCCGCTGGCCAGGAATCAGCCGCAGCTGGGCGGCGGCGGCCGGCGTGACATCAGCGGCCACCCCGATCGGCCCGTCCAGTTGCACGCGCACGTTGTCACCGTGGCGCTGGACACCGGCCACGGTGCCCGCCCAGGTGTTGCGCGGGCTGCCCTCCGGCCGGGCCGGGTGCAGAGCCACCGCGGCCGGGCGGAACGCCACGAACGCCTCACCGTCCAGCCGGTCGGCGACCGTGAGGGTCAGCTCCGGCGAAACCCGCACCCCGTGCCCGTCGGCGCGACCCCGGTACAGGTTCAGCCCGACCAGCCGGGCGACGTAGTCGGTGCGCGGGCGGGCGGTGACGCTCGGCCCGTCGCCCTCCTGTACCACCCGGCCACCCTCGACGATGACCAGTCGGTCGGCCAACGCCAGCGCGTCCAGCGGGTCGTGGGTGACCAGCACCGTCGCGCCCGCGTGCGCGGACAGGTGCCGGTGCAGCTCCGCGCGGGTGTCCAGCCGGGTGCGGGCGTCCAGCGCGGCGAGCGGCTCGTCCAACAGCAGCAGCGACGGCCCCACGGCCAGCGCGCGGGCCAGCGCCACCCGCTGCGCCTGACCGCCGGAGAGCTGCCGGGGCCGGCGCTGCGCCTGCGCGTCAAGCCCCACCCGACCCAGCCACTCGCGGGCCATGGCGCGGGCGGCTCGCCGCTCGACGCCGTGCCGGCGCGGCCCGAACGCCACGTTGTCCAACGCGCTGAGGTGCGGAAAGAGCAGGTAGTCCTGGAAGACCACGCCGATCGACCGGCGTTCGGTGGGCACCCAGGCCCCCGACGCCGGACGGTCCAGGTCGACGCCGTCGAGGGTGACGTGCCCGTCGGTGAGGGGATGCAGCCCGGCCAGCGCCCGCAGTGCGGTGGTCTTGCCGGCGCCGTTCGGGCCGAGTAGTGCCACCACCTCGCCCGGCGCGACCCGCAGCGGCACGTCGAGCCGGAAGGCGCCCCGGTCGACGACGAGCCGCGCGTCGAGGAGTCGGTCGCTCATGCGGTGGTCATCCAGCGGTCCCGCAATGCGACCAGGATGCCCACCGACACCACGAGCAGCACCAGACTCAGCACGATCGCGGACTCCACATCCGTCTCCAACGCCAGGTAGACGGCGAGCGGCATGGTCTGCGTCCGACCGGGGTAGTTGCCGGCGAAGGTGATGGTGGCACCGAACTCGCCAAGCGCCCGCGCCCAGCAGAGCACCGCCCCGGCGGCCAGACCGGGCGCCACCAGCGGCAGCGTGACGTGGGTGAAGGTGGTCCACCGGCTCGCGCCCAACGTCGCCGCGGCCTCCTCGTAGCGGTGGTCGGCGGCACGTAGCGCACCCTCCACGGCGATCACCAGGAACGGCATGGCGACGAACGACTCGGCCAGCACGACACCCGTGGTGGTGAACGGCAGAGTGATGCCGAACGTGGTGTCGAGCCAGCCGCCGAGCAGGCCGCGCCGGCCGAAGACCAGCAACAGCGCCACCCCACCGACCACCGGCGGCAGCACCAGCGGCACGGTGACCAGCGCGCGTACCAGCCGGCGGCCGGGAAACTCGACCCGGGCCAGCACCCAGGCGAGCGGCACCCCGAGCAGCAGGCAGAGCGCGGTGGCCAGGGTGGCGGTCTGCACCGACAGGCGCAGGGCGGTCAGCGCGCCCGGCTCGGTGAGCCGCTCCGGCAGGGTCGTCCACGGTGCCCGGATCAGCAGCCCCGCCAACGGCAGGACGAGGAACAGCAACCCCAGCCCGGCGGGGATCAGCAGCGCCGCCGGCACCCGCCCCCGCCGCCGGGGGGTGGCCGGGCGCCCGCTGGGTGCCAGGTGGTCGTGGGCCTGCCTCACGGAGCCTGGAACCCCGCCTCGGCGAGGACCGCCTGCGCCGGCGCCGAGCGGACGTACGCGACGAAGGCCCGCGCGCCGGTGGGATTCGGCGCGTCCTTCAACGCGACGATCGGGTAGTCGTTGACCGCCCGCGCAGACTCGGGAAACTCCACACCGGTCACGTCGGCGCTCGCCGCCCGCGTGTCCGTGCGGTAGACCAGTGCCGCGTCGACCTCGCCGAGCTTCACCTTGGCGAGCGCGCCCTTGACGTCCGGCTCCAGGGTGACCGGCGTCAGCGCGACGCCGGCGGCGTCCAGGGCGGTGCGGGCCGCCGCGCCGCAGGGCACCTGACTGGCGCAGAGCGCCACCTTCACACCCGGGCCGGTCAGGTCGGCCAGGCCCGCCACTGCCTTCGGGTTACCCCGGGGCACCGCGATCACCAACTGGTTGCGGGCGAAGATGCTCGGCGTGCCGTCGGCGTCGCCGGCCTCGGTGACCGTGGTCATGTTCGCCGGAGCGGCCGAGGCGAACACATCCGCCGGCGCGCCCTGGATGATCTGGTTGGCCAGAGCGGAACTGCCGGCGACGTTGAGGGTCACGCGGCTGCCCGGGTTGGCGGCCTCGAAGTCCTTCCCGATGCGGGTGAACGACTCGGTCAGCGAGGCGGCCGCGAACACGGTCACCGTGCCGGTCACCCGGCCGTCCCCGCTGCCGCCGGTTGCCCGGTCACCGCCCGCGCCGCAGCCGGCCACGGCCAGGCCGGCCGCCACCAGCACGGCTACCGCCGTACGCCTGCTCCGCGCGTTCGTCCGCCCGACCGTGTCCGGGTTTGTTCGGCCGGCCGTGTCCGGGTTTGTTCGCCCGGCCGTGTCCGCGTTCATCCGGCCGACCGTCCCCGCGTTGGGGCGGGTGCGGCTCGCTCCACCACGACTGTGGTCGACTTGATCACCGCGACGGCCACCGACCCAACCCGCAGGTCGAGCTCGTCGACGGCCTCCCGGCTCATCAGCGACACGACCCGGAACGGGCCCGCCTGGATGTCGACCTGGGCCATCACCGTGTCCTTGCGGACGTCGACGACGATGCCGCGCAACCGGTTGCGGGCCGAGGAGAACTCAGCACCCGCATCCGGGTGGGCGGCCTGAGCGCGAGCGAACGCCGCCAGGTCGACGCCGTCGACGACCCGGTGGCCGTGCTCATCGCGCCCGGCCGTCAGGCGCCCGGCGTCCACCCAGCGGCGAATGGTGTCGGCGCTGACGCCGAGCAGGTCGGCGGCCTCCCCGATCCGGTACGTCGTCACCCGCTCACCTTAACGCCCGCATTTGCCATGGCGAAAGGCTGGCGTGGGCAGCAGTCGCCTGGGTAAATGGGTGTCAAGGCCGGCAGGTGCGTCTTCCTGCTCTGTCTCAGGACGCCTGCGACCTCCTCGGGCGGTCCGCAAGATCGTGCTCGAACAACGAAGTAGTGGTGTCGGCGTATCGGTGAGGCCACTACATCCTGGTTCGAGCACGATCTTGGCGGTGGCGGTGGCGGTGGCGGTGGCGGTGGCGGTGGCGGTGGGTGTGGGTGTGGCACCCGCACCTGGGTGCCGGCCAGGGCATGTCCGTGCTCTAAGCCTGGAGATCTTGGACAGTTACCGTTCGGACGAAACGGAAACTGTCCAAGATCTCGCGGAGCGCGGAGCGCGGAGCGCGGCACGGGGCACGGGGCACGGGGCACGGGGCACGGGGCGCGGGGCGCGGGGCACGGGGCACGGGCGGGGGCGCCCCAAACTCGCTTCCGGTCGGTCGGACGCGGCGGTCGCAGTCAATCCACGCAATATCAGGGATGTTGCTGTCTCTCGGGCGTCGGAGGCAGCAACATCCGGGAAGTTGCGTAGATCTTGGCCCGGGCGCGGGCGCGGGCGCGCGGCGGGGATGCGGGAAGTCATGGGGCGGGGGTGCGGGAAGTCGGGGTGCGGGTGCGGGAAGTCGGGGGGACCTGGTCGGGCCGGGCGCGAGGTGCGGGGCGGGCCAGTGTGGGGTGTGCGGGGCGGGCCGGGTGTGGGGTGTGCGGGGCGGGCCGGGTGTGGGGTGTGCGGCGGGCCGGGTGTGGGTGTGCGGCGGGCCGGGTGTGGGGTGTGCGGCGGGCCGGGTGTGGGTGTGCGGCGGGCCGGGTGTGGGGTGTGCGGCGGGGGGGGGGGCGGGGGCCCCCCCCCCGCCCCGCGGCCGGTGGGGGGGTGGGGGGGCTGGTTGGGGAGTTTGGCGCGGGTGGGCAAG